>NZ_CP149994.1:1580258-1896310 GCF_051307055.1 Dryocola sharpae
TCAGGTTTTGATCTTACGCTTGCGCTGGTGGAAGACGACCACGGGTTTACCCTCGCACGCGACGTAGCCCAGGATTTGGTGATGTTTTTGCGCAGGCCCGGCGGGCAGTCGCAGTTTAGCCGATTTCTGCTCACCCAGGCCCATACGCCCGGCCCTATTCGTGACCTGCAGAGCTGGATCCTTGAAAACCTCTCAGGCGATCTGTCGGTGGAAGCGTTAGCCGAGCGAGTGGCGATGAGCCCGCGTAACTTCACGCGAGTTTTCACCCGCGAAACCGGCACCAGCCCGGCCAGATACGTTGAGGAGGTGCGCCTCGATGTCGCCCGCCAGCATCTTGAACAAAGTTCCGACAAGCTTGAGCAAATAGCGGCGGCGACCGGTTTTGGCAACGCGCTTAACCTGCGCCGCGTGTTCGAACGTAACCTCCAGCTCACCCCTTCGGATTACAGAGAGCGTTTTTCCGCGCGCAATATGGCGTAAATTGATCTTTTATCGTCCTTTGCGCCAAAAGATATTCATCTTACCCTGCGGTTAGACAACTAACCGAGGAGTAAATCATGGTCAAAGTAGGCATCAACGGGTTCGGCAGAATTGGCAGAAACGTGCTGCGCGCAGCATCAGGCCGTCACGATTTCCAGGTTGTGGCTATTAACGATCTGACCGACAGCAAGACGCTCGCGCATCTTCTGAAATATGACTCCCTGCAGGGCACGTTGCCCGCAAGCGTTGAGGCGTCTGAAGGCCAGCTGCTGCTTGACGGCGACGCCATTCGGGTCTTCAGCGAAAGAGATCCCGGCGCCATCCCCTGGCGCAGCGTTGGCGTTGATCTGGTCATCGAAGCTACGGGATTCTTCACGGATAAAGCCAAAGCAGAAGCCCATATTACAAAGGGCGGCGCGAAACGCGTGATTCTCTCGGCCCCCGGCAAAGATGATGACATCACGGTGGTGATGGGCGTCAACCACGAGAAATACGATCCGGCTTTGCATAAGGTCGTCAGCAACGGGAGCTGCACCACCAACGGTCTGGCGCCGGCAGCGCTTGTTCTACAGCAAAGCTTTGGTATCGAGCATGGTCTGATGAATACCACTCACGCCTATACCAACAGCCAGGCGCTGCATGACCAGCCAGAAAAAGATTTGCGCGGCGCGCGCGCTGCTGCCTTGTCCATCGTGCCTTATTCCAGCGGGGCCGCTAAGGCCCTGGGCAAGGTGATCCCCGAGCTGGACGGGCGTCTGACCGGTTATTCTCTGCGTGTTCCGGTACCGGTTGTCTCCATCGTTGACCTGACCGTGACCTTAAAGCGTAACGTTACCGCAGAGGAAGTGAATGCGGCCTTCCGTCAGGCAGCAGATTCCGGACCGCTGAAAGGGATCCTGGGCTACAGCGACGAACCGCTGGTATCCAGCGATTATCAGGGCGATGCGCGCTCATCCATTATCGACGGGCTTTCAACGCTGGTTATCGGAGGCAATCTGGTCAAGATCCTCGCATGGTATGACAACGAATGGGCCTTCTCTAACCGCCTGGTTGATTTGGCGGTGCTGATGGACCAGAAAGGGCTTTAGCAGGCGGTACAAATAGCAAAGCGGTCAGCCTTGCGGGCTGACCGTCTGGTCATCTCTGCTACGGCACTTCATTAGATGGCGACAGAAGAGAGCAGGTTGACCTGCGTCTGTTTTGCCATATTGTCGCGATAGTCCCTGACCCGGCTTGGGTACTCAATGCCCGCCACCAGCGTCAGGTTGCGCAGCAGCGGGAAGAGCTGGATATCATCTTCGGACAGTTCGCCGTTGACGGCATTAGGCTGCACGATAAGCTTATCAAGCTTGCGTAGATCATCGCTTATTTTCTTGATAAGCCCCGGCGAATGCGCAAGATGCTCGGTGAATGAGCCAATCATCGCCTCTTTCTTCTTAATGAAATAAGCGCGCGCTTCAGGGGTGGCAAACTCATCGAAAGGCGCTTTGGCGATGCGCGGCAGCAGCAGGTGCTGCACATAGGTATTAACCTGACGCAGCCAGTCAGCAATGGCCGCATTGGTCGGGCCCGTCAGCAGGGGCTTACCGTCAAGTTTGTCGACGTAGCGCACGATATCCATGCTTTCCGGCAGGTAGCGGCTATCGTCCTTTTGCAGGATCGGCGCCATTTTCTGGCCAATCATCTTCGTCGGGGTGGCTTCGTCGTCGTTTAACAGGACGTTGAGCTCAACGGGAATATTCTTCAGGCCAAAAATCATGCGCGCTTTCACGCAGAACGGGCAGTGGTCGTAAATGTATAATTTCACGCTCTCCTCCATTTGCTGCTGGTGGTGGACAAAATCCGTTAACAATCCAGTATGGAAGAGAACGCTTAAGCCCGCAAACTACGCGCCCGGCTCCAGCATCGAAGGCGCGGCAGGTTTCAGGCTGAACTGCCACCACAGAGCGAGCAGCGTAATGAAGCCAATAATCCCCAGCATCACCCACGGCAGATCGGGCTGGTTCATGCGCTTCCCGACGTCAAAAAGCCAGCCGCCGCCCGCATAGCCAAACGCGCCGCCGATGGCGAGCCCCAGACGGCTGAACCCCATATAGCTTCCACGCGCCCTGGCATCGGCAAGCGATGCGCCGAGCGTCTCCCGGGCGGGCTCAGCAATTATAGAGCCGATATAGAACACGCAGATTAAGGTGAAAAGCTGCTGCAAAGTGCTGGTCAGGCCGATGGGCAGCATGGCGAGCGTCATCAGCAGCAGACCGGCCATTAAACGCTGCTCCAGGCGAAAGCGTTTTTCGCTCCAGCGGGCAATCGGGTAGAGCAGCGTTAACGAAAGCGCGGCTTCGATGGCGTACATCCATTTAACCGCCGATGGCGTTCCGGCAATTTCGTTGACCATAATGGGCAGCATCAACATTACCTGTACCGCCAGCATGTAGTATCCGGCAAGCGTCAGCACGTAGGTGACAAAGCGTTTATCGCGCAGCACGCGGCCCATGCCTTCGAGCATCGGCGTGCGGATAGTGGAAAGCTTATAGGCGGGCAGCAGCCAGGCGTTCACCGCGGCACAAATAATAAACATCACGGCGCCGGCAGCGCAGACGAGGCGGAAATCGTACTGCAACAGCCAGCTGCCGAGCAGCGCGCCGGTCACCGCCCCCGCGCTGTCCTGCATCAGCAGCAGCGAGAAAAAGCGGCCCCGCTGATGCGGACGCACGAGCTTAATCACCAGCGCCGCGCGCGGCGGGTCAAAGAGCGTGCCGCCAATGGCAGAGATAAAGCAGGAAAGCCACAGCACCCAGGGCCGATCGGCGATCCCCATCAGCACAAAGCCTGCCGCGCGCAGCAGCATGCCGGTGACAATCATCGGTTTGGCGCCCAGACGGTCGGCGATGGCACCGCCAAAAATCCCTAAGCCCTGCTGGGTAAGCTGCCGCAGGCCGAGGGCGATACCCACCATCAGCGCCGCCCAGCCCATCTGGTCAACGAAACGAATAGAAATTAACGGGAAAACGACGAAAAAGCCTAACACCACCAGCATATTGTCGAGCAACAGGAAATATTTACCCAGGCTCCTTGCCTGCGCCACCCGCGACATTTCCCCTCCGGGGCATCCCTGAAATCTGACAGAAATCTATTCTCTATCGCCTTTACATTTTTTGACAGTATGCCGGGCGACAATATTTTTTTATCGTTCTGCGGGTTCGATTGAACGCTTTCATCGAAAAAAGTATCACGCGCTGCATGTTGTTGTTTTCCTTCCGCCCACAGGGGCAGGTATAGTAATTAACATGCGCATATAAAATCGTGGGATGTGAGGAGCTGGAGAACATGTTTGGTTACCGCAGTAACGTGCCGAAAGTGCGTTTGACAACCGACAGGCTGGTGGTGCGTCTGGTCTATGACAGGGATGCCTGGCGGCTGGCTGATTATTACGCTGAAAACCGCGAATTTTTAAAGCCCTGGGAGCCCGTCCGCGATGACAGCCACTGCTACCCTTCAGGCTGGCAGGCACGCCTTGGCATGATAGGCGAGATGCATAAATCCGGCAGCGCCTGTTATTTCGCGCTGCTTGATGAAGAGGAAAAGGAGATCCGCGGCGTGGCGAATTTCTCAAACGTCGTACGCGGCTCGTTCCATGCCTGCTACCTCGGCTATTCCTTAGGCGAAAAATGGCAGGGGCAGGGGCTGATGTTTGAGGCCCTGACCGCCGCCATCCGCTATATGCAACGCAGCCAGCATATGCACCGCATCATGGCGAACTATATGCCGCATAACCAGCGCAGCGGCGATCTGCTGGCGCGTCTGGGTTTTGAAAAAGAAGGCTATGCCAAAGATTATTTGCTGATTGACGGCGTCTGGCGGGATCACGTCCTGACGGCGCTGACGACAAAAGCCTGGACTCCGGGCCGTTGAGGTTATGAGATGAAATATCAGTTAACTGCGCCAGAAGCGCGCGTGGTAGGCAGCCTGCTGGAAAAGCAGCTCACCACACCGGAACAATACCCGATGTCCCTCAACGGCGTGGTGACAGCCTGCAACCAGAAGACCAACCGCGAACCGGTCATGGCGCTGACAGATCGGGAAGTGCAGGAGACGCTGGATAACCTGGTCAGGCGCCACTATCTGCGCACCGTGAGCGGCTTTGGAAATCGCGTCACTAAATATGAGCAGCGCTTTTGCAATTCTGAATTTGGCGATCTGAAACTGACGCCCGCAGAAGTGGCCGTTGTCGCTACTCTGCTGCTACGCGGCGCGCAAACGCCGGGCGAGCTGCGCAGTCGCGCCGGCAGAATGTATGAATTTAGCGATATGTCGCAGGTGGAAAATACGCTGGAGACGCTGGCAAGCCGTGAAGATGGCCCGTTTGTTGTGCGCCTTCCCCGCGAACCGGGAAAACGCGAAAGCCGTTATATGCATCTGTTCAGCGGTGAAGTGGAAGCGCAGGCCGTTGACGCCAGCGCCGTAGCGGAGCCTGCCGAAGATCTGACGGCGCGCGTTGCACAACTTGAAACCGAAGTGGCGGAGTTAAAGCAGCGCCTCGATTCACTGCTCGCTCACCTGGGAGATTAAAAGATGACCAAACTTAAGGTGGGCGTTGTCGGCCTCGGCGGTATCGCGCAAAAGGCCTGGCTGCCGGTATTAAGCGCCGCGGGCGACTGGACGCTGCAGGGAGCGTTTTCTCCGACCAGAGAAAAAGCGCAGAAGATCTGCGATACCTATCGCATCCCTTATGTTTCTTCCATTGCCGATCTCGCCGCTCAGTGTGACGCCGTGTTTGTCCATAGCGCAACCAGCACCCATTTCGCGGTGGTCAGTGAACTGTTACAGGCGGGCGTTAACGTCTGCGTGGATAAACCGCTGGCGGAGAACCTGGCGGATGCCGAGCGGCTGGTGGCGCTTGCCGAACGCAAAAAACGCACGCTGATGGTGGGCTTCAATCGTCGCTTTGCACCGCTCTATCAGGAGCTAAAGGCGAAGCTGGCAACGGGCGCGTCGCTGCGCATGGATAAACACCGCGCCGACAGCGTCGGGCCGAACGATCTGCGCTTTACCCTGCTTGACGATTATCTGCACGTCGTGGATACCGCGCTGTGGCTGGCAGGCGGCGATGCGCAGCTGCAAAGCGGAACGCTGCAAACCAACGAGCAAGGACAAATGCTGTTTGCCGAGCATCATTTCACGCACGAGCATCTGCAAATCACCACCAGCATGCACCGTCGTGCCGGAAGCCAGCGTGAGTGGGTGCAGGCGGTGACCGGGGGCGGCCTTTTTGATGTGACGGACATGCGCGACTGGCGTGAAGAGTGCGGGGCGGGTGTTGTCAATCGTCCGGTGCCGGGCTGGCAGAGCACGCTTGAACAGCGTGGTTTTGCAGGCTGCGCGCGTCATTTCCTGGCATGCGTGGCAAATCAGACGGTTCCTGAAACTTCCGGCGAACAGGCGCTGCTGGCGCAAAGCGTGGTGGAAAAGCTCTGGCGCGAGGCGATGAGCGAATAATCCTGTCACCGCTTAGGGTGGCAATTCATCGATGTATCGGTAGACTACGCTGCAGAATCCTGTTGCCCCCTGATAATGCCTGCGCCGCAGGCGTTCAGGGTGCTGACAAAGAAGGAAAAAGCGTGGTTTTTCCCTCGTTGTGGTTGGGCTGGCGAAAATCAATGAACTGATTTGCCTTACTGTTTGCCTGGTGTCATATGCCCATACCTTAATGGCATGAGGTTTGTCATCAGCTTAAGCGCCTGCGCCGCAGGCGTTGATGTTTGTGGAACAACATAATAAATGAATCTCTTAAAATCGCTGGCTGCCGTCAGCTCGATGACCATGTTTTCACGCGTGCTTGGATTTGCACGCGACGCCATTGTGGCAAGGGTGTTTGGGGCAGGAATGGCGACGGACGCCTTCTTCGTGGCCTTCAAGTTACCGAATTTACTGCGCCGAATTTTTGCCGAAGGCGCCTTCTCACAGGCGTTCGTGCCGATTCTGGCAGAGTACAAAAGTAAGCAGGGCGAAGACGCTACGCGCGTGTTTGTCTCTTATGTTTCAGGATTGCTCACGCTGGCGCTGGCCATCGTCACGGTAATCGGCATGCTTGCCGCGCCGTGGGTTATTCTGGTGACGGCGCCCGGCTTTGCCGACACCGCGGATAAATTTGCGCTGACGTCCAGCCTGCTGCGCATCACCTTCCCGTATATTCTGCTTATCTCGCTGGCGTCGCTGGTGGGGGCCATTCTCAATACCTGGAACCGTTTCTCCGTTCCGGCTTTCGCGCCCACCTTCCTCAATCTCAGCATGATCGGTTTTGCGCTGTTTGCCGCGCCGCACTTTAACCCGCCGATCCTCGCGCTGGCCTGGGCGGTTACCGTGGGCGGCGTGCTGCAGCTGGCTTATCAGCTTCCGCATCTGAAGAAAATTGGCATGCTGGTGCTGCCGCGCATCAATCTGAAAGACGCGGGGGCGATGCGTGTTATCAGGCAGATGGGACCGGCAATCCTCGGCGTCTCCGTCAGCCAAATCTCGCTGATTATCAACACTATTTTCGCTTCCTTTCTGGTTTCCGGCTCGGTCTCCTGGATGTATTACGCCGATCGTCTGATGGAGTTCCCGTCCGGGGTGCTTGGCGTGGCGCTTGGCACCATCCTGCTGCCGTCGCTCGCCAAAAGCTTCGCCAGCGGCAACCATGACGAATATTCGCGCTTGATGGACTGGGGCTTACGCCTGTGCTTTCTGCTGGCGCTGCCGAGCGCGGTGGCTTTAGGCGTTCTGGCAAAACCACTCACCGTTTCTCTGTTTCAGTACGGCAAATTTACCGCATTTGACGCCGCCATGACGCAGCGCGCGCTGGTGGCCTATTCCGTCGGGCTGATGGGGCTGATTGTGGTGAAGGTTTTAGCGCCCGGGTTCTACTCGCGCCAGGATATTAAAACGCCGGTTAAGATAGCGATTGTCACGCTGATCCTCACGCAGCTGATGAACCTGGCGTTTATCGGGCCGTTGAAACATGCCGGCCTGGCGCTGTCGATTGGTCTGGCCGCCTGCATTAACGCCAGCCTGTTGTACTGGCAGCTGCGCAAGCAGGATATCTTCCAGCCTCAGCCGGGCTGGGCGGCGTTCCTGTGGCGTCTGCTCGCTGCGGTCATCGTCATGACGGCGGTGCTGCTGGGTATGATACATATCATGCCCGCATGGGATATCGGTAATATGGCCTGGCGTCTGGCGCGGTTGATGGCGGTGGTCCTGGCCGGCATAGCGGCATATTTTGCCACGCTGATGGTGCTGGGCTTTAAAGTCAAAGATTTCGCCCGTCGCACCCTATAATTGTGGTGTCGGCGCGCGCGTTGTGCATTAAACTGCGCGCTGCAAAATTTGGTATATGAACGATTAATTAGGCGGTAAAGCGATGAACGGGACAATCACAACCTGGTTTGCAGAAAAAGGTTTTGGTTTTATCAAAGATGAAAATGGCGATAACCGTTATTTTCACGTGATTAAAGTCGCCAATCCTGAGCTGATCAAAAAAGATGCTGCGGTGACCTTTGAGCCCACTACCAACAATAAAGGGCTGTCGGCGTATGCGGTGAAGGTGGAGCCGGAGAGCAAATACATCTTTATTGCCGGGGAGCGGATTAAAATCACCTCCATCAAATCCTTCCTGGTCTATAGCGAAGAGGTGCCTGCGGACGCGAAGGTTGATAAAGAGAACGCGGTGCTGTCGGTCGGTTTGCTGATGAACAGCATTCGTCCGAAACAAGAGAAAAAAGCGGGTGAGATGCGCCAGCTGAAGAAGCTGGCGGTCACTACCTTCCAGGGCACCACGTACATCTTCTCCGAAGATGAAATTGACGTGGACGCCACCATGAAGATCCTCA
Source organism: Dryocola sharpae (assembly GCF_051307055.1). GTDB lineage: Bacteria > Pseudomonadota > Gammaproteobacteria > Enterobacterales > Enterobacteriaceae > Dryocola. The sequence continues at coordinate 1,588,604 of NZ_CP149994.1, forward strand.
GAGCGCTGCCTCGCTAAGAGACAGGCTGCCGGATGTTATAAGTCAGAAAACAAAAAACCGGCTAAGGCGCCGGTTTTTTGTTAAATCTTTATTTTTTTATTACTGCCACGATTCACCGTCGTGGTTTGTCCATCAGCCCCATAAAGATTGGGTTCCTGGTGCGGCTTAAGTACGGCAAGTGCCTGCTCATTACGCGCTAGCTGATCTTCTAATAGCCAGCCGTTATGTTGGTTAATATCGCGCAAGTGCTGCGTTTTTTGAGTAATCGTCTGCCAGCGTTGGCTGACATCCGTGCCGGAGGCCGCCTCCTGGTTTTGCAGGTCGCGCCGCTGCTGTTCAAGATAGTCGAGCGTCGCCAGCAGCGAGCTTTTATCTTCAGTCACGCGCTGCAATGCGCTGCCGTTTACATGGCCTGCAGACAATTGTTGCTGCTCAGCGTCCATCACCTCTTTGAGTGAGCTGAGCACCGCAGTCATTTGATCCAGCACTTCTAACAGACGACTCATGCAATTATTTACTCTGTAAATAGCCCTGGGCTTCCTGGATCAGCGCGTCGGCGATTTTGCCGCTATCCATTTTCAGCTCACCGTTACGGATGGCCGTTTTCAGCGCTTCCACGCGTTCCATATTAATGTCGCTGGTGCCAGGCTGCATCAGCTTAGCTTGCGCATCGCTTAACGTGACGCTGGTGCTTTTGGCCGTCGGGCTTTTTTCCAGGCGATTTTTTTGCGCCTGGGTATCGGTAGTTTCGCGCGGCTGAACGGTGCTTACCGGTTTTAAGGGCGACGTGCGATCAATGCTCATTTTTTTATCCTCATCGAGGGGGCTCACGGCGGGGAGCCTGTCAATATCATTGTTAACTATTTATCGGCAGCCGCCGCAGAATCTTTAAAAGATTATAGGCTAATCAGAATATTCCCATCAGCATCCACCGTACCGCTCACTATCTGCCCCGATGACATGCGCACGCGAGCATTCTGCGCGACAGCCGCATTATTTAATGCCTGACCTTCGCCATTTACGCTAAAGCCTTCGCCTGACGCCACTACCTGCACCCGCTGACCGGCTTTAACCCGCCAGGACTGGCGCACCATCGACAGCATAATCGGCTGGCCTGGCGCCACGTCTCTTAACGTCACCGCATTGTTTGCCTGATTAATGTTTAGCATGGCGCGTGGGGGTAGCTGGTCCAGACGGCCGCGCTTCATTTGCACATTGCTTTCGTTAAGCATGGTGCCTCGCGCTAAAGCCTGGGCTGCGACAACATAATCCCCGTGGGCGATAACGGCAACCTGAATATAGCGCTTCTCGTTTCCACAGCGAACCTGAACGCTAATGTTGCCCCACATCCGGCCGTTGTTCGGCATCACGAAGTCGGGCTGCTGGCAGGCGGGCAGCTGAGCATCGGGCGTTTTCACCGTCACCGATACCTCGTCGCTTATTCCCGCCAGACGCTGCTGGAAAAACTGGGTTAACGGCGCATCAAGCCGGCTTGCGCCTGCCGGGTATGAAGCCAGCAATACCGCAATGCCACCCCAGATTTTCAGATTCTTCATGACGCTTCTCCTTGTTCAGGTTGCAGTGATTTTAACCGCTGCAGGAATTGATCAAGGCGACAAATAGCGATGCATTTTGTGTTTATTCCGTCGATAACGCACGCGTAAGGGGCCGTAAGCTGTCGGACAAATCCTAATTATGCGGAGAGAACATGCTCGACAAACTGGACGCTGCGCTGCGATTTCAGCAGGAGGCGCTTAATTTGCGTGCCCAGCGTCAGGAAATTCTGGCAGCCAATATCGCCAATGCGGACACGCCTGGTTTTCAGGCGCGCGATATCGATTTTGCCAGCGAAATGAAAAAAGTGATGGATCGCGGACGCGCAGAAGGCAGCGGCGTGGCGCTGGCGCTGACCTCTTCCCGCCATATCCCGGCACAAACCCAGACGGTTCCGCAGATGGATCTTCTCTACCGCATTCCTGACCAGCCATCGCTGGACGGCAACACCGTCGATATGGACAGGGAACGTACGCAATTTGCGGATAACAGCCTGAAATATCAGTCCGACCTGCAGGTTCTGGGCGGACAAATCAAAGGCATGATGTCCGTGCTGCAACAGGGTAATTAATCATGGCGCTACTGAATATTTTTGATATCGCCGGTTCGGCAATGACCGCGCAGTCCAAACGGTTGAACGTCGCGGCCAGCAACCTGGCAAACGCCGACAGCGCGACCGGGCCAGACGGCCAGCCGTATCGTGCAAAGCAGGTTGTTTTTCAGGTTGATGCAGCACCCGGAGCGGAAACCGGCGGCGTAAAAGTCAGCGAAGTGGTGGACAGCCAGGAGCCTGACAAACTGGTGTATCAGCCAGGCAACCCGCTGGCGGATGCAAAAGGTTATGTGCGGATGCCGAACGTGGACGTGGTGGGGGAGATGGTAAACAGCATGTCCGCCTCACGCAGCTATCAGGCCAATGTGGAAGTGCTCAACACCGTGAAAAGCATGATGTTGAAAACCCTGACTCTCGGTCAATAAAGGAGTAACACATGTCTATCGCGGTTAATGTAAACGACACCGCCGTAAGCGGTGCCAGCAGTACCAGCAGCACAACCGGCAGCAGCAGCCTGACGGGGAGCAGCGCTTCCGATCTGCAGGGGAGCTTTCTGACCCTGCTGGTGGCGCAGCTTAAAAATCAGGACCCCACCAATCCGATGCAAAACAACGAGCTGACTACGCAGCTTGCGCAGATCAGCACGGTTAGCGGTATCGAAAAACTCAACACCACGCTGGGCTCGGTTTCTGGTCAATTGACGAATAACCAGCAGCTACAGGCCAGCGCGCTGATCGATCACGGCGTCATGATCCCGGGGACAAAAATTCTGGCAGGCAATGAAGCAACTACGCCGTTTGGCGTTGAGCTGCAGCAGGCCGCCGATAAGGTCACGGCCACTATTACCGATGCCAGCGGTAAAGTTGTCCGCACTATTGATATCGGCAGTTTGACCGCCGGCGTTCATACCTTCACCTGGGACGGCAGCATGACCGACGGTACGACCGCGCCGGACGGCGCCTACAACGTAGCTATTAACGCCAGCAATGGCGGTACGCAGCTGGTTGCTCAGCCGCTCAACTTCGCCCTGGTCAATGGCGTAACCAACTCTAACGGTTCGACCTTACTGGACCTCGGTACCTACGGGACCACCACCCTCGACGAAATCAGGCAGATTATTTAAGCCTTTAACCTTTGCAGGAGTAAGACATGGCCTTTTCTCAAGCGGTCAGCGGCCTGAATGCTGCGGCCACTAACCTGGACGTGATTGGCAACAACATCGCCAACTCCGCCACCTACGGCTTTAAAGCCGGCACCGCCTCTTTTGCCGATATGTTTGCCGGTTCTAAAGTAGGCCTGGGCGTGAAAGTTGCGGGTCTTACCCAGGACTTTAACGACGGCACTACCACCAATACCGGGCGCGGCCTGGACGTTGCTATCAGCCAGAACGGTTTCTTCCGCCTGGTGGATGACAACGGTTCCGTCTACTACAGCCGTAACGGCCAGTTCAAACTGGATGAAAACCGCAACCTGGTCAACATGCAGGGCATGCAGCTGACCGGCTACCCGGCAACCGGCACCCCGCCGACTATCCAGCAGGGCGCAAACCCGGTTGGGCTGTCTGTACCGAACACGCTGATGGCGGCTAAAACAACCACCAGCGCCGCCATGCAGATCAACCTGAACTCTACTGACAGCGTTCCGTCGAAAGATTTTGATGTCACTGATTCAGAATCTTACAACAAGAAAGGCTCCGTCACCGTCTATGACAGCCAGGGCAACGCCCATGACATGAACGTTTATTACGTGAAAAATTCGGATAACGCCTGGCAGGTCTATACCCAGGACTCATCCGTTGCTGGTGATACGGCGAAGTCAGCAGGCTTCATGCGATTTGATACAAATGGATCGTTTTTAGGGATCAGCGCGACGGCGACAGAAGCGGCTCCTGTTGCACCTGCTGCCTGGCCAACCCAGATCTCTGTCACTACGAGAGCGACTAACGGCGCAACTGCGTCAACCTTCGATCTCAGTTTCCTGAACTCCATGCAGCAGAACACCGGCTCGAACAACATCGTGGCAACCAGCCAGGATGGTTACAAGCCCGGCGACCTGGTGAGCTATCAGATCAACGACGACGGTACCGTAGTAGGCAACTACTCCAACGAACAGACCCAGGTGCTGGGCCAGATCGTGCTGTCTAACTTTGCCAACCCGGAAGGGCTGGCGTCCCAGGGCGACAACGTCTGGGCCGCGACCAACTCCTCAGGCGTTGCGCTGCTGGGCACTGCGGGTACAGGTAACTTCGGTTCCCTGACCAACGGCGCGCTGGAGTCCTCCAACGTCGATTTGAGTAAAGAGCTGGTGAACATGATTGTCGCGCAGCGTAACTATCAGTCGAACGCGCAGACCATCAAAACCCAGGATCAGATCCTCAACACTCTGGTTAACCTGCGCTAATCATCTGACGGGACGGCTTAATGGATCACGCAATTTATACCGCCATGGGCGCGGCAAGTCAGACGCTGAATCAGCAGGCGGTGACGGCCAGCAACCTGGCAAACGCCTCCACGCCCGGCTTTCGCGCCCAGCTCAATGCCCTGCGCGCGGTACCGGTCGAAGGGCTATCAATGCCAACCCGTACGCTCGTTACCGCCTCGACTCCCGGGGCGGATATGAGCCAGGGGCAGCTTGATTACACCCAGCGCCCGCTGGACGTCGCCCTGCAGCAGGACGGCTGGCTGGCGGTACAAACTGCGGACGGCGCCGAGGCCTATACCCGCAACGGTAACATGCAGGTGAGCCCGGGCGGCCAGCTGACCATCAACGGCCAGCCGGTGATGGGCGACGGCGGCCCGATTGCCGTCCCTGAAGGCGCCGAGATAACCATTGCCGCTGACGGGACGATTTCGTCACTCAATGCGGGCGACGCGCCTAATACCGTGGCGCCCATTGGCCGTCTGAAGTTAGTCAAGGCCACCGGCCAGGAAGTGGTTCGTGGCGATGACGGCTTCTTCCGCCTGAGTCAGACGGCGCAGGCCGCGCGTGGCGCAACCTTACAGAGCGACCCGACTATCAAGGTGATGCCGGGCGTGCTGGAAGGCAGCAACGTGAAGCCCGTGGAAGCAATGACCGACATGATCGCCAACGCCCGTCGCTTTGAGATGCAGATGAAGATGATCTCAAGCGTCGATGAAAATGAACAGCGTGCTAACCAACTGCTGTCGATGAGCTAAGCGGCCGTCGCGTAACTAACAGGAATTCAACATGATCAGCTCCTTATGGATCGCCAAAACGGGCCTTGACGCCCAGCAAACCAATATGGATGTGATTGCCAACAACCTGGCAAACGTCTCCACCAACGGTTTTAAGCGTCAGCGCGCGGTATTTGAAGATCTGCTCTATCAGACCGTCCGTCAGCCGGGTGCGCAGTCTTCTGAGCAAACCACGCTGCCTTCCGGTCTGCAAATCGGTACCGGCGTTCGTCCGGTGGCGACCGAGCGTCTGCACAGCCAGGGTAACCTGTCCGAGACCAGCAACAGCAAAGACGTGGCGATTAAAGGCCAGGGCTTCTTCCAGGTACAGCTGCCGGATGGCTCAAGCGCCTATACGCGTGACGGCTCTTTCCAGGTTGACCAGAACGGCCAGTTGGTTACCGCAGGCGGTTTCCAGGTTCAGCCGGCGATCACTATCCCGGCTAACGCCCTGACCATCACCGTCGGACGTGACGGTATCGTGAGCGTGACCCAGCAGGGCCAGGCGCAGCCGGTGCAGGTAGGCCAGCTTAACCTGACCACCTTTATGAACGACACCGGTCTGGAAAGCCTCGGTGAAAACCTGTATGCCGAAACCCAGTCGTCCGGTACGCCAAATGAAAGTACGCCGGGGCTGAACGGAGCAGGGCTGTTGTATCAGGGGTATGTCGAAACCTCTAACGTGAACGTCGCTGAAGAGCTGGTGAATATGATCCAGGTTCAGCGCGCCTATGAAATCAACAGTAAAGCGGTCTCTACCACAGACCAGATGCTGCAAAAACTGACGCAACTGTAAGACGTTTGCCGGCGCGTGCGCGCGCCGGCTGCTGAGACCTGAAGATGAAAGCAATGCAAAAACCTATGGTACTTCGTCCTGTCGTGATGTGTCTGGTGCTGGCGACAAGCGGCTGCGCCCTGATACCCACCAAACCTCTGGTTGAAGGGGCAACGACTGCCCAGCCGGTGCCCGGACCTGCGCCCGTGATCAACGGATCTATTTTCCAGACCGCGCAACCCGTGAACTACGGTTATCAACCGCTGTTTGAAGATCGTCGTCCGCGTAACGTAGGGGATACGTTGACCATCCAGCTTCAGGAAAACGTCAGCGCGAGCAAAAGCTCGTCGGCTAACGCCAGCCGCGACGGCAAAACCAACTTCGGCCTGGACGTCACGCCTCGTTACCTCGAAGGGCTGTTTGGCAACGATCGCGCCGCGATTGACGCCTCCGGCGGCAACACCTTTAGCGGTAAAGGCGGCGCGAACGCCAGCAATACCTTCAGCGGCACATTGACCGTCACGGTCGATCAGGTGCTGGCTAACGGCAACCTGCACGTGGTGGGCGAAAAACAGATCGCCATCAATCAGGGTACCGAATTCATTCGCTTCTCAGGCGTGGTTAACCCGCGCACGATCAGCGGCAGCAATACCGTGGCATCCACCCAGGTGGCAGATGCCCGTATCGAATATGTCGGTAACGGCTATATCAATGAAGCGCAGAACATGGGTTGGCTGCAGCGCTTCTTCCTTAATTTATCGCCGATGTAAGCGAGGGGTATCATGGTCAAATATTTATTCGCAGTGCTGATGCTGATGTCATCACTAGCCCAGGCCGAGCGTATCCGTGACCTGACCAGCGTGCAGGGCGTGCGTGAAAACTCCCTGATTGGCTACGGTCTGGTGGTGGGCCTTGATGGCACCGGCGACCAGACAACGCAGACGCCTTTTACCACGCAAAGCCTGAACAACATGCTTTCGCAGATGGGGATCACCGTGCCGGCCGGCACCAACATGCAGCTTAAGAACGTTGCCGCCGTTATGGTGACGGCGAAGTATCCTGCCTTTGCGCGCTCCGGACAGAATATCGACGTTGTCGTTTCTTCTATGGGTAACGCCAAAAGCCTGCGCGGCGGTACGCTGCTGATGACCCCGATGAAAGGGGTGGATAACCAGGTTTATGCGCTGGCGCAGGGTAACATTCTGGTCGGCGGCGCGGGCGCGGCTGCGGGAGGAAGCAGCGTGCAGGTGAACCAGCTTAACGGTGGACGCATCACCAACGGCGCGGTTATCGAGCGTGAGCTGCCGGGCACCTTCGGCCAGGGCAACGTGATTAATCTGCAGCTGAACGATGATGATTTCACCCTCGCTCAGCAAATCACCGACACCATTAACCGTTCCCGCGGCTACGGCAGCGCTTCCGCGCTGGATGCCCGCACGATTCAGATTCGCGTCCCGAGCGGCAACAGCTCGCAGGTGCGTTTACTGGCGGATATCCAGAACCTTGAGGTCAACGTAGCGGTTCAGGATGCGAAGGTCATTATCAACTCCCGTACCGGCTCGGTGGTGATGAACCGCGAAGTGACGCTGGACAGCTGCGCCATCGCGCAGGGGAACCTCTCCGTCACCGTGAACCGTCAGAATCAGGTCAGCCAGCCGGATACGCCATTTGGCGGCGGGCAGACCGTCGTCACGCCGCAAACGCAGATCGATTTACGCCAGAGCGGCGGAGCGCTTCAGCGCGTAAACTCCAGCGCCAACCTCAATAACGTGGTGCGTGCGCTCAATACCCTTGGCGCGACGCCGATGGAGCTGATGTCGATTCTGCAGTCCATGCAAAGCGCGGGATGCCTGCGTGCGAAAGTGGAAATCATCTGATGCTCAACGATACCCAGTCACTGGCAAATGCCGCGTGGGATGCAGGTTCCCTTAATGAGCTAAAAGCGAAGGCCGGGCAGGATCCAAAGGGCAACCTGAAGTCGGTTGCCCGCCAGGTGGAAGGGATGTTCGTGCAGATGATGCTGAAAAGCATGCGTGAGGCGCTGCCGAAAGATGGCATTTTCAGCAGCGATCAGTCGCGCATGTATACCAGTATGTATGACCAGCAGATCGCGCAGCAGCTCAGCGCCAAAGGGCTGGGGCTTGCGGATATGATGGTCAAGCAGATGGGGGAAAACGCCGACCCGTCGGAAGAGGCGGGCAGGGTGCCGATGAAGTTTGATTTGCCGACGGTGACCAGCTTCCAGAATCAAACGCTCACCCAGATGGTGCGCCAGGCCATCCCCAAAGCGCCTTCTAATGAAGAGCCGCTGAGCGGTGATAGCAAAGACTTCCTCGCGCAGCTTTCGCTTCCGGCGCGCCTGGCGAGCGAACAAAGCGGTATTCCGCATCACCTGATTCTGGCGCAGGCCGCGCTGGAGTCCGGCTGGGGCCAGCGACAAATTCTCACCGCTAACGGCGAGCCGAGTTTCAACATCTTTGGCGTGAAGGCGACTTCCAGCTGGAAGGGACCGGTGACGGAAATTACCACCACCGAATTCGAAAACGGCGAGTCGAAGAAGGTTAAAGCCAAATTCCGCGTATACGGCTCGTACCTTGAAGCGCTCTCCGACTACGTGGGGATGCTGACCCGCAACCCGCGCTACGCCGCCGTGACCAATGCCAGCACGCCAGAGCAGGGCGCTCAGGCATTGCAAAAAGCCGGTTATGCCACCGATCCGAACTACGCGCGCAAGCTTACGGGCATGATTCAGCAGATGAAAGCCATGAGCGATAAAGTCGCTAAAGCCTATAACAACGATCTGTCAAATTTGTTCTGATTAAACTCAAGTCCTGCGCTGGGCTGCCGATACTACTCGACAGACCCGTGACAATATGTGCTTAAGGAACCTTCATGTCCAGTAGCCTGATTAACAGTGCCATGAGTGGCCTGAGTGCTGCTCAGGCGGCACTGAATACCGTCAGTAATAACATTTCGAACTATAACGTGGACGGCTATACCCGTCAGACAACGGTGCTGGCACAGTCGAAAAGCACGCTCGGCGCCGGCGGCTACGTGGGCAACGGTGTGTACGTAAGCGGCGTGCAGCGTGAATATGATGCGTTTATCACCAACCAGCTTCGGGCGGCGCAAACGCAAAATAGCGGTTTGACGACGCAGTATCAGCAGATGTCCAAAATTGACGACATGCTCTCCGGCACCACTAACTCGCTGGCTACCACCCTGCAGGACTTTTTCTCCAGCATGCAGACGCTGGTGAGCAATGCCGAAGACCCGGCTGCCCGTCAGGCGCTGCTGGGAAAAGCGGATGGTCTGGTAAACCAGTTTAAGGTGACCGATCAGTACCTCCGCGATCAGGATAAACAGGTAAACCTGTCTGTCAGCAGCAGCGTCGATCAAATCAACACCTACGCAAGCCAGATAGCCAACCTTAACGATCAGATCTCACGCCTGAAAGGCGCGGGAGCAGGCGCTTCGCCAAACGATCTGCTCGATCAGCGCGATCAGCTGGTCAGCGAACTGAACCAGATAGTGGGTGTGGAAGTCAGCGTGCAGGACGGCGGGACTTACAACGTATCCATCGCCAACGGGCTTAATCTGGTCCAGGGCAGCACGGCTAACCAGCTGGCGGCCGTATCGTCCAGCGCCGACCCTTCACGGACTACCGTTGCCTATGTCGATAAAGTTTCCGGCGCCACTGAAATCCCGGAAAGCCAGCTAACCAGCGGTTCGCTGGGCGGAGTATTAACCTTCCGCTCGCAGGATCTGGATAGCGCGCGTAACCGCCTGGGACAGCTTGCATACTCTTTTGCGGACTCTTTTAACCAGGTGCATGCCGAGGGTTATGATGCCAACGGCGCTAAAGGAGAAGACTTCTTTACCGTAGGCAAGCCAGCAGTGCTGAGCAACAGTAATAATCCGACCAAAACAACGCTTGCCGCCAGCATCACCGACAGCTCGAAGGTGCAGGCCAGCGATTATAAAGTTGTCTATGACGGTTCAGACTGGCAGGTAACACGTCTGTCGGACAACGCGAAAATCACTGCTAAAACCACCACAGACGGTGATGGCAACGTTACCGATCTTGAGTTTGACGGCCTGAAAATAGGCGTTAACGGCACGGCAGAAAAGAACGACACCTTTACCATCAAGCCGGTAGCAAACGCCGTGGTGAATATGGGCGTGGCCATCAGCGACGAAAGCAAACTTGCCCTGGCGAGCGACCCGGACGCTGGCGACAGCGATAACCGCAACGCGCAGGCTTTGCTGGATTTGCAGAGTGCAAAAAAGGTGGGCGGCAATAAATCCTTTAACGATGCCTATGCAAGCATCGTCAGCGACGTGGGCAACAAAACAGCCAGTCTGAAAGTCACCAGCACCACGCAGACCAACGTTGTTACCCAGCTTAGCAACCAGCAGCAGTCTGTTTCCGGGGTTAACCTGGATGAAGAGTACGGCAACTTACAGCGTTACCAGCAGTACTATCTGGCTAACGCGCAGGTTCTGAAAACGGCATCAAGCATGTTTGATGCGCTGCTGGCAATTCGATAACCGAGGGAAGTCGTATGCGTATCAGTACCCAGATGATGTATGACCAGAACATGCGCGGCGTAACCAGCGCGCAGAGCGAGTGGCTGCGCTACGGCGAGCAGATGTCTACCGGCAAGCGTGTGACAAAGCCTTCTGACGATCCTATTGCCGCCTCACAGGCGGTGGTGCTGTCGCAGGCTCAGGCGCAGAACAGCCAGTATGCCACAGCGCGAACTTTTGCAACTCAGAAGGTCTCTCTTGAAGAGAACGTGCTAAGCCAGGTTACCACGGCTATCCAGTCTGCCCAGGAAAAAATTGTTTATGCCGGTAACGGCACGTTAAGTGACGATGACCGGGCTTCCCTGGCAACCGATCTGCAGGGTATCCGCGATCAGATCCTTAACCTTGCCAACAGTACCGACGGCAACGGGCGCTATATTTTTGCCGGTTATAAAACAGATGCCGCACCCTATACCGAAAACGCAGGTCAGGTAGTTTACGGCGGTGGTGAGCAGGCGGTTACCCAATCTGTGGATGCGGCAAGGACCATGACCATCGGCCACACGGGTACAGAGATATTTGACCATATCACCAGTAACGCCAAACCTGAGCCGGATGCAGCGGATGGTACAGCGACAGAAAGCGAAACTGACCTGTTTAAAATGCTGGATACTGCTATTGCCGCATTGAATAAGCCTGCGGCGGAACTTGACGATGCCGACAAACAGGTGCTCAGTGATGTAATAGATAAAACTAACCGCGGGCTGAGTAACTCTCTGAACAATGTGCTGACGGTGCGCTCTGAACTGGGGACCCAGTTAAGCGAACTGGAAAAACTTGATGCTTTAGGAAGCGATCGGGCATTGGGCCAGACGCAGCAAATGAGCGATTTGGTTGATGTCGACTGGAACTCAACCATCTCCTCCTACGTCATGCAGCAGGCGGCATTGCAGGCTTCTTATAAGGCCTTTAGCGACATGCAGGGCATGTCGCTGTTTCAGTTAAATAAATAAAAAAGCTGGTTGAAAAGTTTGGGCGTGTCATGAAACTGGACACGCATCATGTGCCCACTTCCGCACCTCGGAGTGGGCTTTTTTTTGCCCGCAACGGGGATAGATAGCGACATAAAAAAAGCCGGTCAGCTGCCTGACCGGCTTTTCATTATTGCCTGAGCTTACCCGGCGCTTTGTGGACGAGTCGCTGGCGCGGCTGCCTGATGCGTTGCGCTGTGACCGCCTGCCGAGCCGCGGCCGGTAAACTCAAAGTCCGGACGGACCCAGTCGCTTGTACGCGCTGGCTCTGGCGTATAGTCAGGCGCAGGAGCACGCGTCATTGGCGCAGTTGCATGCTTAACAGCGTGCGGAACCGGTACAGGCGCTGCCACTGGCGCTGCTGGCTCTGCCGCAGGCGTAGTTTTAACAGCCGCTTCTGATTCCGCCTGAGCAGGTTTGCTCTCTTCAATAGCCGCTTCTGATTCCACCTGAGCAGGCTTGCTCTCTTCAATAGCCGCTTCTGATTCCACCCGAGCAGGCTTGCTCTCTTCAAAGGTAGCAACCGGTGCTTCCGGGGCAGCTTGTTCCGCTACCACAGGGGCAACTTCTGCCATTTCCGCAGCCTGAACAGCGTCCGCAGGGGCTTCATCCGCGGCAGGCGTCACCTCTGCAATGACCTGTTCAGCGACAACTTTATCCTGCCCGGAAATTAACTGCGGCTGTTCGGTAACCGGCGTGGCTATCGCTTCTGGATGCGTAGTTTCAACTACTGGCTCAGCCACCGGCGCTTCCTGAACCACAGGCTCAGAAACCGCAACCTCTGTCGGCTGCTGAACGGCTGCTGCAATCGGTGCTGCTTCGATCGTTGCTTCTTCAGCAACAACGTCATTCTGCACCTCTTCCGGCGCCGCAACCTCCTGACGGGCGATTGGGTAGCTTATCCAGGCTTTACCGGATGCCAGTTCAGGCGATGCGCAGGCAACCGTCAACGGCATTGGAGACTGGGCTGGATAACGTTCATCACGATAGCGACGACGACGCTGGCCGCTCACGCGCAGATGGCGTGGGGAACGACGTGAGCGACGCGGCATACCGTTAGCGTCATTACGTGAATCGCCGTTCTCGTCCTGCTCGTTAGCCGGGGCTTCAACTACGGCCGGCAATGGAATAGTAGCCAGTTCGGTGTGAGGCGTATCGACCGCCTGCGCCGGGGCCGCTTCTTCCTGAGCCGCTGCCGCTGCCTGAGCTGCAGCAATATCTTCAGCAGATTCGAAACGCACTTTCTGGCTCAGCTGACGCTGTTTACGGCGCGGCATCACCTGAACGCGTTCTTCCTGCTCGGCTTCGACTTCAACGACGTCGTCGCGTTGCAGCGTTTTAACTTCCTGCTGCGCCTGACGCTTGTCATCGTTGCGACGGCGGTTGCGATCGCGACGCGGCTGTTGCTCATCACGTGCCTTCGGTTTTTCAACTTCTTCTGCTACGTTCTGGCGAGGCTCACGAACTTCACGAACCTCTGCGTTTTGCTGCTGGCCCTGGGCCTGACGGCGGTTGCGACGGTTTTCGTCACGGTTTTCACGCGGCTCGCGGCTTTCGCGGCCTTCGCGATTTTCGTTGCGGCTATCGCGGTCGCGGTTGTTGCGATCGCCACGGTCACGACGGTTGTTCTGGCGGCGGTTGTTACGACGCTCCTGACCCTGGCGTTGTGTGGCGGTCTCCTCAGGTTTCTCTTCTTTGACTTCTTTGTTCTCGACGGTGGTGGCTTCACCGGCAAACAGGTTTTTCAGGGCGCTGACGATGCGGCTGACCAGGCCTGGCTGCGCTGGCGCCTGCGATGGCGCTGGGGCTGCGGTTTTAGCCGCGGCTGCAGGCTTCTCAGCAGGCGTTGCTTCCTGCGGCGCTGCAGGCACGTCTGGCATAACGAAAGTGGCGAGCGCTGGCTGTTCCGGGCGTTTACGCTCGGCGTGCTCTTCATCAGACGGCATGGCCATCTCTTCTTCATGCAGCTTCGGCAGCATGTAGCTCAGCGTTTTGGTCTCTTCGCCTTTACGCACGCGCAGAACGGAGTAGTGCGGCGTTTCCATCCGATCGTTTGGCACGATGATGGCTTTTACGCCGCCCTGACGGGTCTCAATGGCGCTTACCGCATCGCGTTTTTCGTTCAGCAGGTAGGAGGCAACCTGGACCGGAACGATGGCATGCACTTCCTGGGTATTCTCTTTCAGCGCTTCTTCTTCAATCAGGCGCAGAATGGAGAGCGACAGGGATTCGTTGTCACGAATTGTCCCGGTACCGCTACAGCGCGGACACACATGGTGGCTTGACTCGCCCAACGACGGGGAGAGGCGCTGACGGGACATTTCCAGCAGGCCGAAGCGAGATATGTGGCTGATCTGGATACGGGCGCGATCCTGACGCACCGCTTCGCGCAGACGGTTTTCAACCGCGCGCTGGTGGCGAACCGGGGTCATGTCGATAAAGTCGATAACAATCAGGCCGCCGAGGTCGCGCAGGCGGAGCTGACGGGCGATTTCATCGGCTGCTTCAAGGTTGGTATTAAAGGCCGTCTCTTCGATATCGCCGCCGCGGGTTGCGCGAGCGGAGTTGATGTCGATGGCGGTCAGGGCCTCGGTGGTGTCGATAACGATTGAACCACCGGACGGCAGACGGACTTCTCGCTGGAAGGCGGACTCAATCTGCGACTCAATCTGATAGTGGCTAAACAGCGGAATTTCACCGGTGTAGAGCTTAATTTTGCTGCTGAAATCCGGACGACCCAGCGCGCCGATATGCTGACGAGCCAGCTCGAGCACTTTCGGGTTATCGATAAGGATCTCGCCGATATCCTGGCGCAGATAGTCGCGGAAGGCGCGGACGATAACGTTGCTTTCCTGATGGATAAGGAACGGGGCAGGGCGGCTCTCAGCGGCTTTGAGAATCGCTTCCCAGTGTTTCAGGCGGAAGCTTAAGTCCCATTGCAGCGCTTCAGCGGATTTACCCACGCCGGCAGTACGTACAATCAGACCCATGCCGTCCGGCAGTTCCAGAGAAGAAAGGGCCTCTTTCAGCTCGGTACGATCGTCACCCTCAATGCGGCGTGAAATACCGCCGGCACGCGGGTTGTTCGGCATCAGCACCAGATAGCTGCCGGCCAGGCTGATAAAGGTGGTTAAGGCCGCGCCTTTATTGCCACGCTCTTCTTTATCAATCTGGACAATCACTTCCTGGCCTTCGCGCAGAACGTCTTTAATGTTCGGGCGGCCATGTGATGAATAATTAGACGGGAAGTACTCGCGGGCAATTTCTTTGAGAGGGAGGAAACCATGACGTTCCGCGCCGTAATCTACAAATGCCGCTTCCAGACTTGGTTCAATGCGGGTGATTTTTCCTTTATAGATGTTGGCTTTTTTCTGTTCGTGTCCTGGGCTTTCAATATCCAGATCGTACAGACGCTGCCCATCTACAAGGGCGACACGCAACTCTTCTTGCTGAGTCGCGTTTATTAGCATTCTTTTCATCGTAACTTACTCATTATTCTTACATAGGTGATTAGCTACGGGCATGGTAACGCTGACCGGGAATGAACCGATGGCCTCGTGACTAAACGCACAGTCGCCAACCTCACGGTTGTCGCTTGCTGAGAGGCGCAAAGTGTCGGTAGCCTGTATTTCATACGGAAATACAGCGCAATTATCGTGGGAACAAGTCCTGGAAATAGTTTCGCAAGCGTTGATTCCATTTACCGGCCAGGCTGCAACCCGCAGCCCGCTAACTGCCTGAAAGTACATTACGTCTTACGCCATTGCTGCGTGGATGTTCGTTCAGACAAAAATGGTAATTCCGCAAAATTCCTTGCGCTAACAAGTATCAACACGGAAAACCGCAACATTATTCCATTGCTAACCTTATTATAGCAAGATGACTTTTGCCTTTGATGCCTCGTTTCTTACAGATTTTTAACCCGCTTTTTTTCAGCCTGAGGCTGAAAATGCAAAAAGAGAGGTTATATCGTCTTGAACCGGGCAGAATGTCAGTTAAGCACATAAAAATGAGTGGCGCTATGCGCGCACGCTATTTAGAATCGCCCACCATGAAAACCCAGACACCTTCCGTAAAAATCGTTGCTATTTCCGCCGATGAGGCCGGGCAACGTATCGACAATTTTTTGCTCTCCCGTTTAAAGGGCGTGCCGAAAAGTATGATCTATCGCATTTTGCGCAAAGGCGAAGTGCGGGTGAATAAAAAACGCATCAAGCCTGAGTACAAACTCGAAGATGGCGATGAAGTCAGGATCCCTCCCGTCAGAGTGGCCGAGCGCGAAGATGCGCCCATCTCACCGCACCTGCAGAAAGTGGCGGCGCTGGCTGACGCTATTCTCTATGAAGATGACCATATCCTGGTGCTGAACAAGCCTTCAGGCACGGCGGTACATGGCGGCAGCGGATTAAGCTTTGGCGTAATCGAAGGCCTGCGCGCGCTACGCCCGGAAGCCCGCTTCCTGGAACTCGTACATCGTCTGGACCGCGATACTTCCGGCATCCTGCTGGTGGCGAAAAAGCGCTCCGCGCTGCGTTCGTTACATGAACAACTGCGTGAAAAAGGCATGCAGAAGGACTATCTGGCGCTGGTTCGCGGCCAGTGGCAGTCGCATCTGAAAGTGGTGCAGGCTCCGCTGCTGAAAAACATTCTGCAAAGCGGCGAACGCATTGTGCGCGTTAACAGCGAAGGCAAAGCGTCGGAAACGCGCTTTAAAGTGGAAGAGCGTTACGCTTTTGCCTCGCTTGTGCGCTGCAGCCCGGTAACCGGCCGCACGCATCAGATTCGCGTGCATACGCTGCACGCCGGGCATCCTATCGCCTTCGATGACCGATACGGCGATCGCGAGTTTGATAAACAGCTGACGGGTACAGGATTAAACCGCCTGTTCCTGCATGCCGCTGCGCTGCGCTTTACGCATCCGAACACAGGTGAAATTATGCGCGTTGAAGCGCCGCTGGATGAGCAGCTCAAGCGTTGCCTGACGGTCTTGCGTAACGCCACCTGATGCATGACGCTCCCGCCCGGGAGCGTTTTTTTATGCCAGAAGCGGATTGCATCCCTCTTTTATTAACATCTCGCACAAGGCGATTAACGGCAGCCCAACGAGCGTATTGGGATCGCGCCCTTCCAGTCGTTCAAACAGCGTAATGCCCAGCCCTTCGCTTTTAAAACTGCCTGCGCACTGCAGCGGCTGTTCTTTGCGAACGTAATGGCGGATCTCTTCTTCGCTTAAGTGGCGAAAATGAACATCAAAAGGTTCGCATATCGTCTGCAGATGACCGTTTTGCGAATTATAAAGCGCAAGCCCGGTGTAAAAAGTCACTATGCTGCCGCGAGCGAGGAGAAGTTGCTGCACCGCATTTTCTTCAGTATGCGGTTTTCCAGCGATCTGATTATTTAAGACGCAAACCTGATCCGAGCCGATAATTAAATGCGCGGGAAAGGTATCCTTTAAGGCCTGCGCTTTGGCCTGGGCAAGGCGGGTGACCAGCGCGCGGGCGCTCTCGCCGGCCTGTGATGTTTCATCGGTAAGAGGCGAGGCGGTAATAAACGGGACGCCAAGTTTTTCAAGCAGGGCGCGGCGGAAAGGAGAGGTCGATGCCAGCACAATCGGTTTCATATTTTTTTTCATTAAAGATAGCGAATTGGATAAAGGCATTTTAAACTGTGCCACCGCAATGTGTGCGAATAAATGGCGAAAGGCGCTGTTTCGAGGCCTTTTTCTTTGACTCTACGTCGTTACAAAGTTAATATGCGCGCCCTATGCAAAAAGTAAAATTACCCCTGACTCTTGATCCGGTTCGTACGGCTCAAAAACGCCTTGATTACTCCGGTGTCTATACACCTGAACAGGTTGAGCGCGTCGCCGAATCCGTAGTCAGTGTGGACAGTGATGTGGAATGCGATATGCGTTTTGCTATCGATGACCAGCGCCTCGCGGTTCTTACCGGCGATGCAAAGGTTGCGGTAACACTTGCATGTCAGCGTTGCGGGAAGCCGTTTGCTCATCAGGTCTACACGCAGTATTGTTTTAGCCCGATCGTCAAAGACGAGCAGGCTGAAGCACTCCCGGAAGCGTACGAGCCGGTTCAGGTTAACGAATTTGGCGAAATCGATCTTCTGGCTCTGGTTGAAGATGAAATCATCCTCTCCTTGCCAGTGGTTCCGGTGCATGATTCTGAACACTGTGAAGTGTCCGAGGCGGACATGGTCTTTGGCAAACTGCCTGCAGAGGCGGAGAAACCAAATCCATTTGCCGTATTAGCCAGTTTAAAGCGTAAGTAATTGAGGAGTAAGGTCCATGGCCGTACAACAGAATAAACCAACCCGTTCCAAACGTGGCATGCGTCGTTCCCATGACGCGCTGACCACCACCACCCTGTCCGTGGACAAAGTTTCTGGCGAAACTCATCTGCGTCACCACATCACCGCCGACGGTTACTACCGCGGCCGCAAGGTTATCGTTAAGTAATCTGGCGATACCTTGAGACGTCTAACCCTTGCGTTAGATGCCATGGGTGGGGACTTCGGTCCTTCCGTGACAGTGCCTGCAGCATTGCAGGCACTGGACTCTAATTCCCAGCTAAGCCTTCTTTTAGTCGGATGCCCCGACGCCATCACGCCATTACTTGCCAAAGCTGATTTCGAAAAACGTTCACGCCTGCAGATTATTCCTGCGGAATCGGTTATTGCCAGTGATGCCAGGCCGTCGCATGCGATCCGCAACAGCCGTGGTTCATCCATGCGTCTGGCGCTTGAGTTGGTGAAAGAGGGGCGGGCCGAGGCCTGCGTAAGCGCCGGTAACACCGGTGCCCTGATGGGGCTGGCAAAATTATTGCTTAAGCCCATTGAAGGAATTGAACGCCCGGCGCTGATGACGGTTCTGCCTCATCAGCAAAAAGGCAAAACTGTGGTGCTGGATCTCGGCGCCAATGTAGACTGCGACAGTAATATGCTGGTGCAGTTTGCCATTATGGGCTCCGTAATGGCGGAAGAGGTGCTGGGCCTGGTTAACCCTCGCGTGGCGTTGCTGAATATCGGTGAAGAAGAGACCAAAGGCCTCGACAGTATTCGCGATGCCTCTGCATTATTAAAAACAATGCCTTCTATCAACTATATTGGTTATCTTGAAGCCAACGAACTGTTGACCGGAAAAACGGATGTACTGGTGTGTGATGGCTTTGTTGGTAACGTCACACTCAAGACAATGGAAGGGGTTGTCAGGATGTTCCTTTCGCTACTGAAATCGCAGGGCGAAGGGAAAAAAAAGTCGTGGTGGCTGATTTTATTGAAGCGTTGGTTACAAAAGCGTCTGACCAGGCGATTCAGTCACCTCAACCCCGACCAGTATAATGGCGCCTGTCTGTTAGGATTGCGCGGTACCGTGATAAAGAGCCACGGTGCGGCCAATCAGCGAGCGTTTGCCGTCGCGATTGAACAGGCAGTGCAGGCGGTGGCGCGGCAGGTTCCCACCCGAATTTCTGCCCGCCTGGAAACTGTATTACCGAAGAGTGACTGAGCGTACATGTATACGAAGATTATTGGTACGGGCAGCTTTCTGCCCGAACACGTGCGGACTAACGCCGACCTGGAAAAAATGGTGGATACTTCTGACGAGTGGATTGTCACCCGTACAGGTATTCGCGAACGCCGAATCGCAGCCCCCGAAGAAACCGTGGCGACCATGGGCTATGCTGCGGCAACGCGCGCGCTGGAAATGGCCGGCGTCGATAAGTCCCGGATTGGCCTGATCGTTGTCGCGACCACGTCGGCGACGCACGCGTTCCCAAGCTCGGCCTGCCAGATCCAGAGCATGCTGGGCGTTAAAGGCTGCCCGGCGTTTGACGTTGCAGCCGCTTGCGCAGGCTTTACCTACGCGCTGAGCATCGCCGATCAATACGTGAAAAACGGTGCGGTAGACTATGCGCTGGTTATCGGGTCCGACGCGCTGGCCCGCACCCTCGATCCACAGGATCGCGGCACAATTATTCTGTTTGGTGATGGTGCAGGCGCTGTTGTAGTCGGTAAGAGCGACGAGCCGGGCATTATCTCCACGCATCTGCATGCGGACGGCAGCTACGGCGAACTGCTGACGCTGCCAAACCACGATCGCCTCGATCCGTCTAAATCGGCCTATCTGACGATGGCCGGTAACGAAGTCTTCAAAGTGGCGGTCACTGAACTTGCGCACATTGTCGATGAAACGCTGACGGCAAACAATCTGGACCGCTCGGATCTCGACTGGTTAGTGCCGCATCAGGCCAACCTGCGTATTATCAGCGCGACGGCGAAAAAGCTGAGCATGTCGATGGACAACGTAGTCGTTACGCTCGACAGGCACGGTAACACTTCTGCGGCCTCAGTGCCTGCGGCGCTGGATGAAGCGGTCCGTGACGGGCGCATTAAACGCGGTCAGCTGATCCTGCTTGAAGCATTCGGCGGCGGCTTTACCTGGGGTTCGGCACTGGTTCGTTTTTGATTATAGGGATGAGGAAATGACTCAATTCGCTTTTGTTTTCCCGGGGCAGGGGTCCCAGACCGTCGGTATGCTGGCTGATTTAGCCGCCGCTTATCCGATTGTCGAAGAAACCTTCCGTGAAGCTTCAGACGCGCTGGGCTACGATCTCTGGACGCTGACGCAACAAGGTCCGGCTGAAGAGCTGAATAAAACCTGGCAGACCCAGCCTGCGTTGCTGGCAGCTTCAGTAGCGATTTATCGCGTCTGGCAGCAGCAGGGCGGTAAAATGCCCGCGATGATGGCAGGTCATAGCCTGGGTGAATACTCGGCGCTGGTTTGCGCAGGTGTTATCAATTTTGCTGACGCTGTCCGCCTGGTCGAATTACGCGGCAAATTGATGCAGGAGGCGGTGCCGGAAGGCACGGGCGCAATGTCTGCAATTATCGGCCTGGACGACGCTTCTATCGCGAAAGCGTGCGAAGAAGCAGCTCAGGGACAGGTTGTCTCCCCGGTGAACTTTAATTCACCAGGTCAGGTAGTAATCGCAGGCAACAAAGAAGCCGTAGAGCGCGCTGGCGCGGCGTGTAAAGCAGCAGGCGCTAAACGCGCGCTGCCGTTGCCGGTGAGCGTGCCGTCCCACTGCGCGCTGATGAAGCCTGCGGCAGATAAATTAGCCGCGGCGCTGGAAAAGATTACCTTCAACGCGCCGGCCGTACCGGTTGTGAATAACGTTGATGTGAAATGCGAAACGTCGCCGGAAGCGATCCGTAGCGCGCTGGTACGCCAGCTCTACAGCCCGGTGCAGTGGACGAAGTCAGTAGAATTTATGGCGGCGCAGGGCGTGGCCCAGTTGCTGGAAGTCGGTCCGGGTAAAGTTCTGACCGGCCTGACTAAACGTATTGTTGACACCCTGACCGCAGCGGCCATTAACGAGCCAGCTTCTCTGTCAGCGGCGCTTGAGCAATAAAACGAGGAAGCCCATGAGTTTTGAAGGAAAAGTTGCGCTGGTAACCGGCGCAAGCCGCGGTATCGGCCGTGCCATCGCTGAGACCTTAGTGGCTCGCGGTGCAAAAGTTATCGGCACTGCCACCAGCGAAAGCGGCGCGCAGGCCATCAGTGACTATTTAGGCGCGAACGGTAAAGGCTTTATGCTGAATGTGACCGATCCGGCATCTATTGAGTCGGTATTAGGAAATATTCGCGCAGAATTTGGCGAAGTGGATATTCTGGTAAATAATGCTGGTATCACTCGCGACAACCTTTTAATGCGCATGAAAGATGACGAGTGGAACGATATCATCGAAACCAATCTGTCATCCGTATTCCGTCTGTCAAAAGCGGTAATGCGAGCTATGATGAAAAAGCGTCATGGTCGTATTATCACTATTGGTTCCGTGGTTGGCACCATGGGAAATGCTGGTCAGGCTAACTACGCTGCGGCGAAAGCAGGCCTGATTGGTTTCAGTAAATCGCTGGCGCGTGAAGTTGCGTCCCGCGGTATTACTGTAAACGTTGTTGCTCCGGGCTTTATTGAAACGGACATGACGCGTGCGCTCTCTGACGATCAGCGTGCGGGTATACTGGCGCAGGTTCCAGCGGGTCGCTTAGGTGACGCAAAAGAAATCGCCAGTGCAGTAGCATTTTTAGCCTCTGACGAGGCCGGGTACATCTCTGGTGAGACCCTGCACGTCAACGGCGGAATGTATATGGTTTAACCACGATTAAAATTATTTGCGTTATTTGGGCGAATGCCCGCAAAATAGCGTAAAATCGTGGTACGACCTGCCGGGATTTAGTTGCATCTTTTTCAACATTTTATACACTACGAAAACCATCGCGAAAGCGAGTTTTGATAGGAAATTTAAGAGTATGAGCACTATCGAAGAACGCGTTAAGAAAATCATTGGCGAACAACTGGGCGTTAAGCAGGAAGAAGTCGTAAACACCGCTTCCTTCGTTGAGGACCTGGGCGCTGATTCTCTTGACACCGTTGAGCTGGTAATGGCTCTGGAAGAAGAGTTTGATACTGAGATTCCGGACGAAGAAGCAGAGAAAATCACCACCGTTCAGGCTGCCATTGATTACATCAACGGTAACCAGGCGTAAGTGAACATCTCCAGGCGGTCACTCGACCGCCTGAGTTTTATCTGATTGTCCCACAAGTCCTATTTTTTCCCTCCCTGGAGGACAAACGTGTCTAAGCGTCGTGTAGTTGTGACCGGACTGGGCATGTTGTCTCCTGTCGGCAATACCGTAGAGTCTACCTGGAAAGCTCTCCTTGCCGGTCAGAGTGGCATCAGCCTGATCGACCATTTCGATACTACCGCCTATGCAACGAAATTTGCTGGCTTAGTAAAGGATTTTAACTGTGATGACATCATCTCGCGTAAAGAACAGCGCAAGATGGATGCCTTCATTCAATATGGAATTGTCGCTGGCCATCAAGCCATGCTGGATTCTGGGCTTGAAGTAACGGAAGAGAACGCATTCCGTATTGGCGCCGCTATCGGCTCCGGTATCGGTGGGCTGGGTCTTATCGAAGAGAACCACACTTCGCTGGTTAACGGTGGTCCACGTAAGATCAGCCCGTTCTTCGTACCGTCTACGATTGTGAATATGGTGGCGGGTCATCTGACCATTATGTTCGGTCTGCGCGGCCCCAGCATTTCCATTGCCACGGCCTGTACTTCCGGCGTGCATAACATCGGTCATGCAGCGCGCATTATCGCTTACGGCGATGCGGACGCGATGCTGGCAGGCGGCGCAGAAAAAGCCAGTACTCCGCTGGGCGTTGGTGGTTTTGGTGCAGCGCGTGCGCTCTCCACCCGCAACGATAACCCGCAGGCGGCAAGCCGCCCCTGGGATAAAGACCGTGACGGCTTCGTGCTGGGCGACGGCGCGGGCGTGATCATGCTCGAAGAGTATGAACATGCGAAAAAACGCGGCGCCAAAATCTACGCGGAAATCGTCGGCTTTGGGATGAGCAGCGATGCTTACCATATGACTTCTCCGCCGGATAACGGGGCAGGCGCGGCGCTGGCGATGGAAAATGCGCTGCGTGATGCAGGCGTGACGCCAGGCCAGATTGGTTATGTCAACGCGCACGGCACCTCCACGCCTGCGGGTGACAAAGCCGAAACGCAGGCGGTGAAATCCATTTTTGGCGCGGACGCAAACCGTGTTCTGGTAAGCTCCACCAAATCTATGACCGGTCACCTGTTAGGTGCTGCGGGTGCGGTAGAGTCTATCTACTCCATCCTGGCGCTGCGCGATCAGGCCGTTCCGCCAACCATCAACCTCGACAACCCGGATGAAGGCTGCGATCTGGACTTTGTTCCACACGTTGCGCGCCAGGTATCAGGGATGGAATACACGCTGTGTAACTCCTTCGGCTTTGGTGGTACTAACGGTTCTCTGATCTTCAAAAAGATCTAGACCCGTTGCATAAAGGGCTCGTTTACGAGCCCTTTATGTTTTTTCAATCCCGCACTTCAGATTTCCTCCCTTGCTGCTTTCTCTCTGCGCTGGCACGCTGATGCCATCAAACTCTGAGGAACCGTTATGTACCTAATCAATGGGCAGCGGCAGACGACGCTCCCGGCAAACGATCGTGCAGTGCAGTTCGGTGACGGCTGCTTTACGACAGCGGCTGTCAGAAATGGAAAAGTAATCTTTAGCGAGCAGCATCTGCACCGCTTACAGCAGGCCTGCGAGAAGCTTCTGCTTCCGTTCACCGAATGGTCTTTGCTGGCCTGCGAGATGCAACAGCTCGCAAGGAATGAAGCGTTAGCCGTACTGAAGGTTATTATCAGCCGGGGCGCTGGCGGAAGAGGCTACGGCGCAGCAAACTGTAGTCAACCCACCCGCATTCTCAGCATCTCACCTTTTCCCGCTTTTTATGACGACTGGCGAACTCAGGGCATAAGCCTTGCGCTCAGTCCGGTTTGCCTTGGCGTTAATCCGCATCTTGCTGGCGTTAAACACCTAAACCGGCTCGAACAGGTCTTAATCCGTACGCATCTTGAACAGACGCCCGCTCAGGAGGCCCTGGTCCTTGACAGTGACGGGTGGCTTACGGAATGCTGTGCGGCTAATTTATTCTGGCGTAAGGGGGATGCGGTTTATACCCCTTATGTCGATCGCGCCGGCGTCAACGGTACGATGCGCCAGCGCATAATGGCCTTTCTGAACGATGCCGGCTGGCAGATTCAGGAGGTGCGGGAGAGGGTAGAAACGCTCGCGGCTGCCGATGAGCTGATTATCTGTAACGCGCTGATGCCGGTGGTTCCGGTTAAGCAGGCGGAGGCCTGGCGTTACCGTTCGCGTGAGCTTTATCATTTTTTAGCGCCACTTTGTGAGTAAAAGATTACCGATGAAAAAAATGCTACGTTTCTTTGTGCTGTTGCTGGTGGTTCTTGGGATCGCCGCAGGTGTCGGCATGTGGAAAGTCCGCCAGCTGGCAAACAGCCACCTGACAATTAAGCAGGAAACCGTTTTCACCCTCAAAGCGGGAACCGGCCGCCTTGCCCTGGGCAAGCAGCTCTATGAAGAGAAGCTGATTAACCGCCCTCGCGTGTTCCAGTGGCTGCTTAAAGCCGAACCTGAGCTTGCTAATTTTAAAGCGGGCACCTATCGCTTCAGCCCGCAGATGACGGTGCGCGATATGTTAAAGCTGCTTGCCAGCGGTAAAGAGGCGCAGTTCCCGATTCGCTTCGTGGAAGGGATGCGTCTGAGCGACTGGCTAAAACAGCTGCGTGAGGCGCCCTATATCAAACACACGCTGAAAGACGATAGCTACGCTACCGTTGCCGCAGCGCTGAAGCTTGAGCATCCCGACTGGGTAGAAGGGTGGTTTTTCCCTGATACCTGGCTGTACACCGCCAATACAACGGATATCGCGCTGTTGAAACGCGCCCACGAGCGCATGAAAAAAGCCGTACAGGAAGCCTGGGACGGAAAAGCCGAAGGGCTGCCGTATAAAACGCAAAACGATCTCGTTACCATGGCTTCCGTGGTTGAAAAGGAAACCGCCGTGGCGAGCGAGCGTGACCGGGTCTCGTCGGTGTTTATCAACCGCCTGCGTATCGGGATGCGTTTACAAACGGATCCAACGGTGATTTACGGCATGGGCGACAGCTATAATGGTAAGCTGTCGCGCAAGGATCTTGAGACGCCGACCCCTTATAACACTTATGTCATAAGCGGCATGCCGCCGGGGCCGATTGCGATCCCGGGCGCGGCGTCGTTACAGGCTGCGGCGCACCCGGCGAAAACACCTTATCTCTATTTTGTCGCCGACGGAAAAGGCGGGCATACCTTTAATACCAACCTCGCCAGCCACAATCAGGCGGTGCAGGCTTATATCAAAGCGCTGAAGGACAAGAATGGTCAGTAAATTTATCGTCATTGAGGGGCTCGAAGGAGCAGGGAAAACCAACGCGCATAACGTCGTGGTTGCCACTTTGAAAGAGCTGGGCGTTACCGATCTGGTCTTCACGCGTGAACCGGGCGGTACGCCGCTCGCGGAAAGGCTGCGTGAACTTAC
Source organism: Dryocola sharpae (assembly GCF_051307055.1). Classification (GTDB taxonomy): domain Bacteria; phylum Pseudomonadota; class Gammaproteobacteria; order Enterobacterales; family Enterobacteriaceae; genus Dryocola. The sequence goes on from NZ_CP149994.1 coordinate 1,614,244, forward strand.
GCTCAATAATAAGGGCATCGGCGATGAAGTCGTGACCGACAAAGCCGAAGTGCTGATGTTTTATGCCGCGCGGGTTCAGCTCGTTGAAACGGTTATCAAGCCGGCCCTTGCTCGCGGAGCCTGGGTAATTGGCGATCGTCATGACCTTTCGACCCAGGCTTATCAGGGCGGCGGGCGCTGTATCGATCGGCGTCTGCTGATGGCGCTGCGCAATACCGTGCTGGGGGATTTCTATCCCGATCTGACGATTTACCTGGATGTCACGCCGGAAGTGGGCCTGACCCGCGCCCGCGCCCGCGGCGAGCTGGACCGCATTGAACAGGAATCCATCGATTTCTTCAATCGTACCCGGGCGCGCTATCTGGAGCTCGCGGCGGCGGACAGCCGTATTAAAACCATCGATGCAACCCGTTCGCTGGATGAGGTCTCGGCAGCCGTGCGCAGCGCGGTTATTGACTGGGCGAAGGGACTTATCTGATGAAATGGTATCCCTGGCTGCGCGGGCCGTTTGAGCAAATCCTCAGCCAGCATCAGGCCGGGCGCGGTCACCATGCGTTACTGCTGCATGCGCTGCCCGGTATGGGCGACGATGCTCTGATTTATGCTCTGAGCCGCTGGCTGATGTGCCAGCAGCCGCAGGGCAACAAAAGCTGCGGACATTGCCGTGGTTGCCAGCTTATGCAGGCCGGGAACCACCCTGACAGCTACGTTATCGCCCCGGAAAAAGGCAAAGCTAGCCTCGGGATCGACAGCATTCGTGAAATCACCGAAAAGCTGTACGGCCACGCCCAGCAGGGTGGAGCGAAAGTGGTCTGGCTTACCGAAGCAGGGTTGCTGACCGAAGCGGCGGCCAACGCGCTGCTCAAAACGCTTGAGGAGCCGCCTGCGAATACCTGGTTTTTCCTCGGCTGTCGTGAACCCGCTCGTCTGCCCGCCACGCTTCGCAGCCGCTGCCTCTACTGGTATCTCTCTCCTCCGGATGAAACCTTCGCTCTGGCCTGGCTTGCCCGTGAAAGCTCGCTGGATAGCGCGCAGCTGCGTGCGGCGTTACGCCTGAGCTCTGGCGCACCTGCTGCGGCAGCGGAACTTCTGCAGCCTGAGAACTGGAAACATCGCCAGCTGCTGTGCGAAAAACTGGCCCAGGCCTGTGCTGCAAAAGATCTCCTCGCGCTGCTGCCGGTGCTCAATCATGAAGATGCCGTTCAGCGTATTCACTGGCTTAGCTCGTTGCTGCTTGACGCGCTGAAATGGCAGCAGGGCGCGGGACAGTGGCTCGCCAACGATGATATGCAGCCGCTGGTGGCAAACCTTGCCGTCAGCGCCAGGCCTGCCGTATTGCAGGCGACGTTGCAACACTGGTTCATCTGCCGCGACTCCTTGCTGACGGTGGTGGGTGTGAACCGGGAATTACTGATTACCGAACAACTGCTGACCTGGGAGCGCTATCTGCAGCCGGGTGCTATCCTTCCCTCTCCACATCTTTAAGAGTGTCTGTATGTTTCTGGTTGACTCACATTGCCATCTTGATGGCCTGGATTATCAATCCCTGCACGAAAACGTCGATGACGTCCTGGCGAAAGCGGCCGCAAGGGACGTGAAGTTCTTCCTTGCCGTTGCCACCACGCTTGACGGCTACCGTGGGATGCGTGAACTGGTTGGCGAGCGCGAGAACGTCGCCTTCTCCTGCGGCGTTCATCCGCTTCATCAGGAAGAGGAATACGACGTCGAAGCGCTCCGTCGCCTGGCCGCCGAGCCTGGCGTCGTCGCCATGGGCGAAACCGGCCTGGACTATTTTTACACGCCGGAAACGAAACCACGCCAGCAGGAGTCTTTTCGCAACCATATTCGCATCGGGCGTGAACTCAACAAACCGGTGATTGTGCATACGCGCGACGCGCGTGCGGATACGCTGGCGATTCTGTCTGAAGAGAAAGTGACAGAATGTGGCGGAGTACTACACTGTTTCACAGAAGATCGGGAAACGGCGGGAAAGCTGCTGGATATGGGGTTCTATATCTCCTTTTCCGGCATTGTGACCTTCCGCAATGCGGAGCAGCTACGTGTTGCCGCGCGCTACGTTCCTCTGGATCGCATGCTGGTTGAGACGGATTCACCTTATCTGGCGCCCGTCCCGCACCGCGGCAAGGAGAATCAGCCGGCAATGACGCGCGATGTAGCAGAGTACATGGCGGTACTGAAAGGTGTTTCGGTGGAAGAGCTGGCCGCGGCGACCACAAAAAACTTTGCTGATTTGTTCCATATCTCCCCTTCACGCCTGCAATCCGCCTGATAATCCGGTTATTTTAAAGCTCGTAATTAATCAGTGAAGCGAGTAAAGTGCTCCGCCATAAAAAGGGCGGAGTAGCTCTTTTTTGCAACAATCAGACATGGGTTATGTAAATTTTTGAAAGTTTTCAGGCCGACTCTCTTTGAAACGTGATAGCCGTCAAACAAACTTTCTCCTATTTATTTTACTCTGCGTAATAAATAAAGGGCCCTTAGAGGCCCTGATTATGGACCGCTTCTCCCCGCGGTCCGATGCGCATAATGCGTAAAAAAAAGCACAAATACTCAGGAGCACTCTCTATTATGTTTAAGAACGCATTTGCTAACCTGCAAAAGGTGGGTAAATCGCTGATGTTGCCAGTATCCGTACTGCCTATCGCAGGTATCCTGCTGGGCGTCGGTTCTGCAAACTTCAGCTGGCTGCCAGCCGTGGTTTCTCACGTTATGGCGGAAGCGGGCGGCTCAGTTTTCGCCAACATGCCGCTGATCTTCGCCATCGGTGTTGCGCTGGGCTTCACCAATAACGATGGTGTTTCCGCGCTGGCCGCCGTGGTTGCTTACGGCATTATGGTGAAAACCATGGCTGTGGTTGCGCCGCTGGTCCTGCATCTGCCTGCAGAAGAGATCGCAGCCAAGCACCTTGCCGATACGGGCGTGCTGGGCGGCATCATCTCCGGTGCTATTGCAGCCTACATGTTCAACCGTTTCTACCGTATTAAGCTGCCTGAGTATCTGGGCTTCTTCGCCGGTAAACGTTTCGTGCCGATCATTTCCGGCCTGGCCGCGATCTTCATGGGCGTTGTGCTGTCCTTCATCTGGCCGCCAATCGGTACGGCTATTCAGACCTTCTCCCAGTGGGCTGCTTACCAGAACCCGGTTGTGGCGTTCGGTATCTACGGCTTCGTAGAGCGCTGCCTGGTGCCGTTCGGTCTGCACCACATCTGGAACGTTCCATTCCAGATGCAGATTGGTGAATACACCAACGCTGCAGGTCAGGTGTTCCACGGCGATATCCCTCGTTATATGGCAGGCGACCCAACCGCGGGCAAACTGTCCGGCGGCTTCCTGTTCAAAATGTACGGCCTGCCTGCTGCCGCTATCGCTATCTGGCACTCGGCGAAACCTGAGAACCGTGCAAAAGTTGGCGGCATCATGATCTCCGCCGCGCTGACGTCGTTCCTGACCGGTATCACCGAGCCAATCGAATTCTCCTTCATGTTCGTGGCCCCAATCCTGTACGTCATCCACGCGGTGCTGGCAGGCCTGGCGTTCCCGATTTGTATCCTGCTGGGTATGCGTGACGGTACTTCCTTCTCTCACGGTCTGATCGACTTCATCGTGCTGAGCGGCAATAGCAGCAAGCTGTGGCTGTTCCCGGTAATTGGCCTGTGCTACGCGGCGATTTACTACACCGTGTTCCGCGTGCTGATCAAAGCGCTGGATCTGAAAACCCCGGGTCGTGAAGACGCAACTGCCGAGACCAGCGCCACTTCCACAAGCGAAATGGCCCCGGCTCTGGTTGGCGCTTTCGGCGGCAAAGAGAACATCACTAACCTGGACGCCTGTATTACCCGTCTGCGTGTTAGCGTGGCCGACGTTTCTAAAGTCGACCAGGCTTCTCTGAAGAAACTGGGTGCGGCAGGTGTGGTGGTAGCTGGTTCAGGCGTTCAGGCGATCTTCGGTACGAAATCCGATAACCTGAAAACTGAAATGGATGAATGGATCCGTAACAGCTAAGCAGTGATTTGGGGAGACTAAGGCAGCCGAACGGCTGCCTTTTTTAATGCCTGCAAAACGGTGCCGGCGCGAAAGTGCGCTTTTATCAGAACCGGTAGCTGGCGGTAACGCTGAAGTTGCGTGGCTCGCCGTAAACAATCGATCCCTCAACGTTGGTGTCATACGTCTTGTCGAGCAGGTTATTAATATTACCCTGCAGGGAGAAGTTTTTCGTGACCTGGTAGCGGGTGAACAGGTCAACCAGCGCGTAGCTGCCTTGCTCTGAACGCCATGTACCGTATGCCGTCGCAAGATCGCTGTAAACACGGTTCTGCCAGTTTACCCCACCGCCTACGGTCAGCTCAGGCACGGCCGGCAGTCGATAGCTGGTGAACAGCTTCACGCTGGTGCGCGGCAGATTCGGGTTAACCGCATTGCCCGCCTCGTCTTCCGCAACGTAGCGCGTAGCGCCAAAGGTCATCTGCCAGTTGTCGGTCATCGCGCCGTTGATCTCAAACTCAACGCCTTTGCTTACGGTGCCATTCACGCCTTTATAGGCAGTATCGGTCGAGCCGGAAATGTTTTGGCCGGTGCTCTGGGCCACGTTGTCCTGCTCGATGCGGAACACCGACAGGGTGGTGGTCAGGCGGCTGTTCATCCAGTCGGATTTCAAACCCACCTCGTAGTTATTGCCGGTAATCGGCGCGAGGTATTTGCCCGTGCTGTCCCGGTACTCCTGCGGCTGGAAAATCGAGGTATAGCTGGCGTAGGCAGACCAGTTATCGTCGATGTCATACACCAGGCCCGCATACGGAGTGGTGTGGTTTTTCTCCATGCTGTAGCTCAGGGTATCGACACGCCAGTTGGTATAACGAGCGCCGAGGATCAGATGCAGAGGATCGGCCAGAGATATGCGGGTCGCCGCATAGAGCGACTTCATATGCTTTGTATCATCCTGGGCAATGGTCTGTTCGCCCCAGCTGGTTTCCGGGAAATTGCCGTCATAGTCGTAGAAGCTGCCCAGCTCGTCCGGGAAGACGTTCGCCCAGGAATTGAAGTAACGGTTTGTTTGCTTACTGTAGCTCGTGCCGACCATTAAATTATGCTGGCGGCCGAAGAGGTCATAGTTACCGTCAGCGAAGAGATCCAGCGCGTCCATTTTACGCTTGCCGCTGTTCCAGCCCGTGCCGCCAACGTAGTCATAGCCCGGACCGTAGTTACCATAAGGGCCAACCAGCATGCCCGTCTCTTTATTTACCACCGCGTCCAGATACATCATTTTACTGTCGAATTTGGCTTCGGTATGGGTCGCGTTCAGGGTCGCCTGCCAGGTATCGGCAAAACGCTGTTTTAGCGTCATAAAGACTTTATTGAACTCTTTATCGTTATAAGCCCAGTCCGGCGCCGTACTGTGGGCGCGATCGTAATGTTTTTTGCTGCCGTCGGTGTTCCAGCGCGGCAGGCCGCCCCAGGTCGGGCTGTTCACGTCGATACGCTGGTATTCATAGCCTGCTGAGAGACTGGTGGAATCGCCCAGATCGGTATCGAGAATACCCGAGAAGAACGTTTTCTCGCTGTTATAGCGATCGAGCCATGAATCGTTATTCTGATAACCCGCCACGATACGGGCGCGCACGTTGCCATCTTCGGTGAGCGGGCTTTGCAGGTCGGCGACGTAGCGCTCTTTATTCCAGCTGCCGTATTCCGCAGAAAGGTCGCCTTTAAATTCACGGCTGGTGGCATGTTTGCGCACCATATTAATAGCCGCCGAAGGGTTGCCCGCGCCGGTCATTAAGCCGTTTGCTCCGCGTACTACTTCTACACGATCGAAAAGCGCGGTATCAGACAGGGCGTCGCCGAGGTTCCAGCGAGACTCAAAATAGGTCGGAATGCCGTCAACCATGTAGTTATCAATCTGAAAACCACGTGAGTAATAAAGGCTGCGATCGGAATCGGCGCTGCTTTTGCTAATGCCGGTCGTATTATCCATGATGTCGCCCAGCGTCTGTAGCTTCTGATCCTCCATGCGCTGCTGGCTGACGATGGTCACTGACTGCGGAATGTCCCGCTGGGTCATGTTCATTTTTGTGCCGGCGGTGGTGGTTTTTACGCTGTAATCCTGCTCTTCAGCGGAGTTTACGTCAGCGCCGGTGGTGCCTTCGACGATAAGCGTATCTTCGGTAGTATTCGTGGCGGCTAAGCCTGCGGCTGGTGTCAGAGCAAAAGCGATACAAGCAGCCAGCACAGAAGGCGCGAAGGTGATTGACCGCTTGGCATCCCTGGCATGAATGGATAAAGACATCATAAACCCTTAATCAAATGTTGGAAGTTATGCCCCGGCGCCAGATAGTCGCTTGCCGGGCCATCTTTGTTATTTTCTGGGTGGCAATTGCGCATGAAAATGCAAATGAGAAATATACGCATTCATATTGACGCTGTAAATATCTGTTATGTCGGTGAATGAAATATGATTTCAGCTGTCGCGTTACTAACAGAAAGCGCCTGGCTGGTTAGCAGAGCAGCAGCCGGCGGGTTTTTGCGTAAAGAAATAAAGGGTTGAGGTTGAAAGAGCGGGAGTAACTCGCTCATACTCTTATGTCAGCCGCGCATCAGGGACTCGTTCGCGCACGCAACGCCTGCAACTTACGCCACAAACTAATGAAAAAAGGTAAACGTCATGGCCGAAGAAACTATTTTCAGTAAAATCATTCGCCGCGAAATTCCGGCTGATATCGTTTATCAGGATGAACTGGTTACCGCCTTTCGCGATATTTCTCCCCAGGCGCCTACCCATATCCTTATTATTCCCAACGTGCTGATCCCCACGGTAAACCACGTCACCGCTGAGCATGAGCAGGCGTTAGGGCGCATGTTGACGGCTGCGGCGAAGATTGCTGAGCAGGAAGGCATTGCAGAAGATGGCTATCGCTTAATCATGAACTGTAACCGCCACGGCGGGCAGGAAGTTTATCATATTCATATGCACCTGCTGGGTGGACGCGCGCTCGGGCCGATGCTGACCCACAAGGGATAAAGCGATGAAACGGAGCCCTCTCTTATTGCTGCTGGCGGCGGTGCTGTTGGCGGGATGTGGTTCCCGTCCCGCCATTCCGGTGAATGACCAGCAGACGCTGGTGATGGAGGCAGCGGTGCTGGCCGCCGGGATCAGCGCTGAAAAACCAGATATATCATCGGTTGACGGCGCCACCGTTTCTCAATCTGAGCTGTATAATGAGCGAAGCGTTCCGGTCACAGTGAACTATCGTTTCTACTGGTACGACGCAAAAGGGCTGGAAATCCATCCGCTCGAAAAACCACGCTCGGTGACGATACCGGCAAAAGCCGCATTAACGGTATCGTCAACGGCCAGCTATCCGGATGCACGTAAGGTGCGTCTTTATCTCTCTTTATAAGGGGTGAATTTTGATTAAGGGAATCCATCGATATCTGGCGGTCGCCGCAGCGGCGATGATTTTGACTGGCTGTATTAACCGTGGCGGTGAACAACCGGCTCCGGTCGAAGAAATCAAACCGGGCACTGCTCAGCCAGCACAGCCTGAGCCAACGGTGCCGTCAGTGCCAACCGTACCGACACAGCCTGGCCCCATTACTCAGCCGGAACCCACCATTCCTGCCACGCCAAAAGTACGCAACTATGACTGGGGCAGCGCGATGCAGCCGATGGTTGGCAAAATGCTGCAGGCCGATGGCGTAACGCCCGGCGGCGTGCTGCTGGTGGACAGCGTCAACAACCGCACTAACGGAACGCTTGATACCAGCAAGGCGACGGAAGCCCTGCGCGGCGCGCTTGCCAACAACGGCAAATTTACGCTGGTCTCCGCCCAGCAGCTTTCAATGGCTAAGCAGCAGCTGGGCTTGTCTCCGCAGGACAGCCTGGGTTCACGCAGTAAGGCTATCGGTATCGCGCGTAACGTAGGCGCGCAGTATGTGCTTTACAGCAACGCCAGCGGCAATGTCCATTCGCCGACCGTAAAAATGCAGCTGATGCTGGTGCAAACCGGCGAGATTATCTGGTCGGGTAGCGGTGCGGTACAGCAGTCTCAGTAACGCGTCACTGCAGAAGGTGATTGCGCATTCTCTTCCGGCGGCTCAGGCCGCCGGTTGCTTTTCTGCGCTGGAAGGGCTGAGCGGCGGCAGCCTGCGTTTTAAAGCTGGCGAGCGGGAGTATGTCGCCCGGCATCAGCTGGCGTCGTCGATGCCCGGCGTCTCGTTAAAACGCCAGTATCGCGCCCTGAAGCGCCTGCCCGCAGGTATCGGTCCGGCGCCGGTGTGCCTGGCCGATGGCTGGCTCATCGTTGAATGGCTAGCAGGCGAGGTAAAATCAGAACCTGTGTCGCCGGACCGGCTCGGCCCGGTGCTGTATCATTTGCATCGTCAGCGCCGCTTTGGCTGGCGCATCAGTTTGTTACCCCTGCTTGAATATTACTGGCAGCATGCCTCGCCGGCGCGACGCAGCCCGCTCTGGCTGCGCTGGCTAAAGCAGATGAAGCGGCGGGGCGAACCAAAGCCCCTGCGGCTCGCGCCTGTGCATATGGACGTCCATGCCGGCAACCTTGTGCATCAGCAAAATGAAATCAGGCTTATCGACTGGGAATATGCGGGCGATGGAGACATCGCGCTGGAGCTGGCGGCGGTCATTACGGCGAATAATATCGATGGCGGCGAGCTGCTGCATGCTTACGCAAATTTAAGCAATATCGCTCCTGAAACGCTGCAGCGTCAGGTCCATCGCTGGCGGCCATGGGTTATGATGCTGATGGCGTCATGGTATGAATGCCGCTGGCGGCAGACGCAGGACAGAACATTTTTAACGCTGGCAGACGAGGCCTGGAGCCTGCTGCGGGCGACGAACCAATAAAGAGAGGTAGATGTGGGCCCGGTAATGTTGGATGTGGCAGGCTTTGAGCTGGATGCCGAAGAGCGTGAGATTCTGCAGCACCCGCTGGTGGGCGGGCTGATACTCTTTACCCGCAACTATCACGATCCCGAACAGCTACGCGAGCTGGTTCGCCAGATTCGTGCAGCATCGCGCCATCGTCTCGTGGTCGCAGTCGATCAGGAAGGTGGACGCGTGCAACGCTTCCGTGAAGGATTTACCCGTCTTCCAGCCGCGCAATCTTTTGCGGCTATTCATGGCCTGGAGAAGGGCGGCGAGCTGGCGCAGGATGCAGGCTGGCTGATGGCCAGCGAAATGATCGCTATGGATATCGACATCAGCTTTGCGCCGGTGCTGGATATCGGCCATATCAGCGCGGCGATCGGCGAGCGTTCATATCATGAAGATCCGCTCAAGGCGCAGGCGTTAGCGACACGCTTTATCGACGGCATGCATGCCGCAGGCATGAAAAGCACCGGCAAACATTTCCCCGGCCACGGTGCGGTGACAGCGGATTCCCATAAAGAAACGCCGCGTGACCCTCGCGAAGAAGCCGTTATTCGCCAGCATGATATGCAAATTTTCCGCATGCTTATTTCCGATAATAAACTTGATGCCATCATGCCGGCACACGTGATCTACACTGATGTTGATCCTCGTCCGGCGAGCGGTTCCGCGCACTGGTTAAAAACCGTGTTGCGCGGTGAGCTGGGTTTTGAAGGCGTGATCTTCTCTGACGATTTATCTATGGAAGGCGCGGCGATTATGGGCAGCTACGCCGAACGAGGCCAGGCCTCGCTGGATGCGGGTTGCGATATGATCCTGGTCTGCAATAATCGTAAGGGTGCCGTGAGCGTGTTAGATAACCTGTCGCCGGTCAATGCGGACCGTGTTACAGGTTTGTATCATAAAGGTTCATTTACCCGTCAGGAACTGATGGCTTCCGCGCGCTGGAAGCAGGTTAACCAGCAGCTTGAAGCGCTACATGAACGGTGGCAGGCCCACAAGGCGGGTCTTTAACCCTCAGGCCCGATGGCCTGTTTTCGCGGTGAGGATGCAATGATTATCTATTTACACGGTTTTGACTCCAACAGTCCCGGTAACCATGAAAAAGTGCTGCAGCTTCAGTTTATCGATCCGGACGTGCGGCTTATCAGCTACAGCACGCGGCACCCGAAGCATGACATGCAACACCTGCTCAAAGAGGTGGACAAAATGCTGCAGCTAACCGATGACGAACGTCCGCTGATTTGCGGCGTGGGGTTGGGCGGCTACTGGGCTGAACGTATCGGTTTTCTGTGTGATATCCGCCAGGTCGTCTTTAATCCAAACCTCTTCCCGCAGGAGAACATGGAAGGAAAAATCGACCGCCCGGAGGAGTACGAGGATATCGCCACCAAATGCGTGCAGAATTTCCGTGAGAAAAACCGCGATCGCTGCCTGGTTATCCTGTCGCGTAACGATGAGGCGCTGAACAGCCAACGCTCGGCCCAGACGCTGCATCATTACTATGAAATCATCTGGGACGATGAGCAGACCCACAAATTTAAAAATATCTCCCCGCATCTTCAGCGTATGAAAGCTTTTAAAACGCTGGGATAACGTTCCGGTAAGCGGGTTAAAAATTTACGGGTCAGCGTTTGCTGGCCCGTTTTGTTTATCTTTCCGGCATTAAAAATTGATGTATATCAATTTTGGTATGACCAATGCACCCTTCATGTTATTCTTTGGTCATATCGACGTAGTCGCTCGTGCAACCTGTTGTTAATTAAAAGTTATTTTTATAACCGTTAGATAACAATTGGTTAATATTTTAAGGGGGTCGCTTTGACTACGCCATTAAGAAAGATTGTCGTTGTAGGCGGTGGTGCCGGTGGACTTGAGCTGGCTACGCAGTTAGGGAAAAAACTGGGCCGCGGCAGGAAAGCTAAAATTACGCTGGTCGATCGCAACCACAGCCATCTCTGGAAACCTCTGCTGCACGAAGTAGCAACCGGTTCCCTCGATGAAGGCGTGGACGCGCTAAGCTACCTGGCGCATGCGCGTAATCATCATTTCCAGTTCCAGCTTGGCTCGGTGATGGATATCAACCGTGAAGCCAAAACTCTGACGCTGGCAGCGCTGCGTGACGAGAAGGGTGAGCTGCTGGTGCCGGAACGTAAGATCCCGTACGACACCCTGGTGATGGCGCTGGGCAGCACCTCTAATGATTTCAACACGCCGGGCGTGAAAGAAAACTGTATTTTCCTCGACAACCCGCATCAGGCGCGTCGTTTCCATTCTGAAATGCTGAATCTGTTCCTGAAGTATTCTTCAGACATGGGCGTTGGCGGAAAAGTTAATATCGCCATCGTTGGCGGCGGCGCAACGGGCGTTGAGCTGTCCGCAGAGCTGCATAACGCGGTAAAACAGCTGCACAGCTATGGCTACAAAGGGCTGACCAACGAAGCGTTAAACGTCACGCTGGTGGAAGCGGGCGAGCGCATTCTGCCTGCGCTGCCGCCGCGTATTTCCATTGCGGCGCATAACGAACTGACCAAGCTCGGCGTGCGGGTGTTAACCCAGACCATGGTTACCTCCGCTGATGCGGGCGGTCTGAATACCAAAGATGGCGAGTATATTGCGGCAGACCTGATGGTCTGGGCCGCGGGCATCAAAGCGCCAGACTTTATGAAGGATATCGGCGGGCTTGAAACCAACCGTATCAATCAGCTGGTAACGGAGCCAACCCTGCAAACCACTCGCGATCCGGATATTTACGCGATTGGCGACTGCGCCTCCTGCGCCCGCCCGGAAGGCGGCTTCGTGCCTCCTCGCGCCCAGGCCGCGCACCAGATGGCTTCGCTTGCGCTGACCAACATCCTTGCGCAGATGAAAGACAAGCCGCTGAAGCCTTATGTTTATAAGGATCACGGCTCGCTGGTCTCCCTGTCGCGATTCTCCACCGTTGGCAGCCTGATGGGGAACCTGATGCGCGGCTCAATGATGGTAGAAGGGCGCATGGCTCGCTTTGTCTATATCTCTTTGTACCGCATGCACCAGGTTGCGCTGCACGGCTATTTCAAGACCGGCCTGATGATGCTGGTTGGCAGCATCAACCGCGTAATACGACCGCGCCTGAAGCTGCACTGATTTACTCACCTCTCCAGAACCCGGCCCCTGGCCGGGTTTATTCCGCTGACAAAATCCGCTGATGTTAAAGATTACTTTGCCAGCACTTAAAGACGGAACTGGTTTACCGCAACGGCAAGCTCACTTGCCCGCTCGGTAAGGGCCGTTGAAGCAGTGGTTGATTCCTCTACCAGCGCGGCGTTCTGCTGCACCATGGTATCCAGTTGTGCAGTCGCCGCGTTTATCTCAGCGATGCCTTTCATTTGTTCGTCCGCCGCCTGGCTAATCTCCGACATGACGGAGGTAAGCGAGGAGACGCTGCTGACGATTTCCTCTATCGCCTTGCCGGTGTGGTGCACCTGTTTCGCACCCGACGAGACGCTGGACACCGTAGTGTTAATCAACAGCCTGATCTCCTTAGCGGCCTCTGCGCTACGGCCTGCCAGATTCCGCACCTCGTTTGCGACGACGGCAAAACCTCTGCCCTGTTCACCCGCTCGTGCGGCTTCCACCGAGGCGTTGAGCGCCAGTATATTAGTCTGAAATGCGATGCCGTCGATCACGCCGATAATATTAGATATTTTCTCAGAGGCCGCTTCGATATTGCTCATGGTCTGAATCACCTCGTGTATGGATTCTCCGCCGCGTCGCGCAACCTGAGCGGCTGACAGTACCGATGTGTTCGCCTCGCGTGATGAGCTGGCAAATAGCTCCACGGTGGAAGAAATCTGCTCAAGCGCCGCGGAGGTTTGCTGCACACTTGCGGCCGCTGATTCCGTGCGGGCGGAAAGATCGAGATTCCCGGCGGCAATTTCTGCCGATCCAGCATGTACCGATCCGCTGCTGTTGCGAATCGATTTCATCACCCCAGCGAGATTATCCAGAAAGTGGTTAAACTCGTTGGCAATCTGTGCCACCTCGTCCTTACCGTTAACGGCGAGTCGATGGGTCAGATTTTTCTGTGCAATGGCGTCTTTCATCGCTTCACGCACGCGAATCAATGGGTCGATACTGCGTCTTGTAATCACCGTAACAATAGAGGCAGCAAGCGCCATCAGCACAAACAGCGAGAAGAGTGAAGTCCATAGCAACGAGCGTATGTTGGCGGTGGCTTCTGCTTTATCCATAGCGATGACAATAAACCACGATGTGTCCTTCAGCGGCATCGCCATCATAAAAGTCGGACGCCCTGAAATATCAACCAGAACAGGCAATTTAGATTGCAGTAATTTGGGAAGATCAAGCGCTGGCGCGATGTCGGAAATTGGTTTGAGCGTCAAAGCTGCGTCGGGGTGGCCGATAATCGTACCATCAGCATCCATTAGCATGCCAAAACTGTCCGGCGTCGGACGGATTGCGCGTACGCTGTCGATTACCTCAGCAATATCGACATCCCCTCCTACGACGCCCAGCAGTTGCCCGTTATCAATGCGCGGTGCCGCTACGGTGACAACCAGTTTGTTCGTAATAACATCCACGTAGGGGTTGGTTATCATTAATTTTTTTACCTGTGAGGCCTGGATATACCACGATCTTGACGTTGGATCGTACCCTTCCGGTATCCCGGCCTGGTCGGAGGCAATCATCCTTTTATCCGCATAGCCAATATAGGTGTTTATAAAGTTGCCGGAGGCGGAAGTGTGCAATAACAGAGGAACAGGATCGGCATCCGTCACGTGCGGCTTGAGAGAGTTAATCTGCGCGGCTTTGTTTTCGATCCACTGATTCACCGCTGCGGTATGGCTTGCCGTCAGCGAAGTGAGCGCGCTGTTGATAGATGCGGTGTTAGCCGAATAGGTAATAGAGTAATTGATAAAGGTATTTACTGATAAAGCGCCGACCACAATTAACATAGTGGCGACTAAAAGTCTGGTGCGAATAGAATTAAACATGCTGTCCCATCTAATCAATTTACATTGTAATATTTATAAACGGTTAGAAGGGAAATAACTTTAATAATTTACAAAGGATAAATATAAATATTTTACCAGACGCCTTTAGTCTTGCTGAAAATTTTATACGCAAAGCTTTGGGTAAATATTAAATATTTATTTACTCTCCATCAGGTCTTTTAATAGATCTCGAATTGTGATTTAAATGTTTGAAAAGTATCACAGATTGTGGGAGGTGGCAAGCCCGCTCTCCTTTGCGGCGTGATGCTGGAAAAATGAGGATTACACGCCGAAAATTGTAGCATTTCAGAAGGGGAATTGTTGCGAATATGTTTATTTATTACGTTGCGCAAGAGAGCCAATACGCTCATATTTGGCCTGCAGAATGACGGAAGATAATAATTTATATTCGACGCCTGTGCCCAGTTATTAATAATTAACAGTGCCCGCTTATATTCTGCCTCGTCCGGTCCCATATGGCTTTTATGCTTATTATCCGGGAGATATATTTATTTTTCACTGGATAATGGCTAAATCCGTAGTCATCAATCATTTTGTCTATTTCATACCTCTGGCTCCTGGAAGCGCTTGTCAGCCGATTTTGTATGAGTGCCTTAAAGCCTGCGCCGGTTCGTGGCTCTGGATACCCTCGGCAATGCGTTATAAACGCTTAGGAGTTCTCTTAAACCTGTTGATTTAAAGATTGAATCCGCACTTTTCATCCGTTGTCTGATTTGTCACTGGTCGTAATTGGTTGCAAAATTGCCGGTAATTACACAGTCAGGAGGGTGTCCTGTGAATAAATCAATGTTAGCGGGTATAGGTATTGGCGTGGCCGCAGCACTTGGTGTTGCTGCGGTCGCAGGTATGAACGTATTTGATCGCGGCCCTCAGTACGCCCAGGTGGTGTCTGCGACGCCAATCAAGGAAACGGTAAAAACGCCGCGCAAAGAGTGCCGCAACGTGGCCGTAACCCATCGTGCTCCGGTACAGGATGAAAACCGCATCCTGGGCTCGGCTCTTGGTGCGGTTGCAGGCGGCGTCATCGGCCATCAGTTCGGCGGCGGACGCGGTAAAGACGTTGCCACCGTAGTTGGCGCGCTGGGCGGCGGTTACGCCGGTAATCAGGTGCAGGGCACCATGCAGGATCGCGATACCTACACCACGACGCAGCAGCGCTGTAAAACGGTGTACGACAAATCAGAAAAAATGCTTGGCTACGATGTGACCTACCGCATTGGCGATCAGCAAGGGAAAATCCGTATGGATAAAGATCCCGGCACGCAGATCCCGCTGGACGGCAACGGCCAGCTGGTGCTCAATAAGATCTAATTATCCGACGTGCGGCGGGTCAGCGACCCGCCTGCGCTTTTAATGCTGCCCGCGTAACCTCTGTTGTATTTCCAGCAAGGCCTTAACTTCTGTTATGCGACGGCGAGTCAGGGCGGGGATCTCCTCTGGCCTGCTCACAAACATTCGCTGAGCCCCCAAAACCACTTCCCCTAAACATCTGTCATATAGCGGCCCGGAAACTTTAAGCCGGCGGCTGCCGCTGGCATTGAGCATTTCCGCCACCTCATCAGCGCCGCGACGGTCAACGTTTACGATGCGGCCATCGTGCAGATAGATTTTCATGCCTTTTTGTCCGCCAGCGGGACCAGCATATTTATTAAGAGTGAGGGTGAATGGAATATCGCTCATCGTTCCGCGCAGCACGGCGTCGCCTTCCGCAGTCGTGAAGTCACCTGGCCGGATAGCATTTCCCAGGCGATCGCTGGCGTGGACCAGTTCGATAGCTAAATTGTCGTTGCCGCCCAGCTGATGCACGGTTTCGCGCATCATCGCCAGCACATGCGTACCAATGTCGACAATAACGCCATCGGGATGGCGCAGCCGCCGGGTATCCGCATCGCCCGTCGCAAAATTCAGCGCCACAGGCTCGCCTGCCTCGTTAAAACCGCTTGGCTCCAGTAAAAAACCTTCAATGCGTTCGATTTCATCAATGCTGTTTATAAACCGCGCGGCGTCGGTGCGAACCATCCAATGATCCAGCGCCAGAACGCGTGATGCGATAGCGGGATCGTTCAGCCATGCACCTAAAGTCGTTAATTGCTCGAGCGTTGCGGCAACGGGTTTCTCCACCACGATTTGCGCGGCCTTGCTTTTCAGCACCGCCTCAAGCACGGGCAGATGAAGTAGCGATGGGGTAGTGATAAAGACGATATCTAAGGGTAGCGCCAGCAAGGCGGCAAGCGATCCGCAGCGCGTCATTCCTTCTGGCTGACGAGCCGGATCGGGATCGAAGCCGTAGCACTGAACTTCAGCAGAAGAAAAACGGGAAACCGCGGGAAGATAAGCGGTTTCCACCACGGCGCCGGTGCCAATTAATCCAACCAACATATGAGTACCCTGCGATAAATAATACAAATAGGAGTGACCTGTCTTTTAAAGCAGTATTGAAGATGGATCGAGCCCCAATATGTATGCAGCGGTAAATATGCGGGCCAGCGCCTGCGAAAACTTAACCTTTCTTAAGTTCAGGCCACAGACGGAGCGTGGTCTTCACAATGCTCAGCAAATTTTCATAGCTGGCGTTTTCACGCGAACTGACCGACATGCCCTGAATAATGCAGCACAGGTATCTGGCGAGCGCCCGGGCATCGCTGCCGGGAGGCATTTCACCTTTCTGCTGTCTTTGCGTCAGGAAACGCACCAGCGTCTCTTCCTGCCTGGCGTGGCGAGCTTTGATAGTGGCGGCGATATCGTCAGAGGAGGCCGCCAGCACCGATGAAGTGCAGATGAAAAAGCAGCCCGAGGGGGTCTCTTTGTCGGTAAAGCGCTTCGCCACCGTAAAAAGATAGTTCTCCAGCGCCTGCTCAAGCGTACGATCTTCGCAGAACAGGCATGCTTCATCTTTTTCTGCAAAGCGGGCGATATAACGATCGAGCACGGCGCGGAATAAACCCTCTTTATTGGTGAATTCTGCATAGAGCGTTGGCGCTTTCGCGCCCGTCGCCTCTACCAGATGCGCCATAGAGGTTGCCTCATAGCCGTGTTGCCAGAACAGCGTCATGGCCTTGTCGAGTGCTGCTTCCCTGTCGAACACCTTTGGACGGCCACGGCTTTTTTTGATGGCGTTTGCGTCAGTAGACATGTTTGCCGTTTAACCTTTGTCTGTTTAGTGAGCGATCATTATAAAAACTATCGCTCCCGGTAGCCAGCAGCATCTGTAGAAAAATAATTTTTTCATATGCTAATGAAAAATAATGCTTTTCTAAATTAATTAACGATCGCTATAAAATATTATTGACGTGTGATGCAGATCACCTTTATGATTTATGTATCGATCGTTAACTAATTAAGTTAACGGCATCTGAACACCTGCTGAAGGCCTCTATCATGAAAAACGTAAAAACTCTTATCGCAGCCGTAATGCTTAGTTCCGTCTCATTCGCAAGCCTTGCGGCTGTCGAAGTCCAGGCGACGCCGGCTGACCAACAAAAAGTCGGCACCATCAGCGCAAACGCCGGGACTAACCTGGGCTCGCTGGAAGACCAGCTGGCGGCAAAAGCTGATGCCATGGGCGCTAAATCGTTCCGCATCACTTCCGTAACCGGTCCGAACACCCTGCACGGCACCGCTGTTATCTACAAATAACAGCACGGGCGTAACCCTCAACGCGCCTGAACCTTCTGTGCCATGCCATAAAAAAGGCCTTGTCGAAAGACAAGGCCTTTAAAATATCTCCCCGCAGGGTCGTAAGATTTTCAGTCATTCAGCTGTGAAAATAACGCCGGGCCTGCCAGCGTTAACGCAGCGCCCTGGCGATCGCGCTGTACATCAGCGAGGCTTCCAGCGGCTGTGCGCTAAATGACGGCTCTGCCTGCGGCCAGGTCGACCACTGTACGATCACCAAATTTTCCGCCTGGTTTACCATAATCATCTGACCATAGATCCCCAGCGCCCAGAGCGAGTTTTTCAGGGCTCCTTTCGGGCCAGGCTCAACGTTTGTCGCATTGGCCGGCACTTCGTTATTCCACCACTGATAGCCATAAATCCCCTTCGGATGCGCCGCAGAGGTCGATCCTGTCGCCTGAGTCCAGCTTGCTGACCGGGCAACCCAGCCGTCCGGCAGGATCTGTTTGCCGTTCGGTAGCACGCCATCGTGGAGAATAAATTCACCGAAGCGTCCCCAGTCTTCCAGCGTGGCGTTAAAACCATGCGCGCCCACATTGTGCCGGCCTTTGCTGTAGGCATGCCATACGCCGTCGCTCGCCATGCCGTACGGCTGCCAGATGCTTTTCTCCAGATACGCTGCCAGCGTCATGCCGGTGGCGCGTTCAAGCACGTCGCCCAGCAGCCATGCGCCGCCGGAGGAATAGGACCAGTTTTGTCCGGCCGGATGCTGGCGGTGTAAACCTGAAACCAGCTTGCGTACGCAGTCATAAGCGCCAGGCTTAGCTTCACATTCGGTGAGCTGCGCAAAGTCCGAATTCGGGTTAGCGTAATCCTCATTCCACGCAACGCCGGAGGTATGTGTAATCAGCTGCTTCAGGGTTACGCCATCCCACGCGGTGCCTTTCAGTTCGGGTTCGTATCGCGTAATAAGATCGTCGAGCGAGTGAATTTTACCCTCTTTAATAGCCACGCCTGTCAGAGCTGAAACCACGGATTTCCCCACCGAGCGCGATGTCCACAAGGTGGAGTCGGTATTGCCTTCAGCCAGATATTTCCAGGCGATTTTGCCGTCTTTCAGGACCAGCATTCCGCTGACGTTCTGGCGCTTCAGGTAATCCTGCAGATTATACGTCTTGCCATTGACCTGATAGCTGGCGTCAGTCAGGGGTTTCTTCGCGGCAGCCAGCGGCGTGGTCTTGCCGTGGTGGAAGACATCGCCCGCATAGTTACGGTAGTCGTTACGAAAGCCGATAACGCGGTCGGTCTGGCTCCAGGTCAGCATCTTATGCGTGTCCGGGAGTTGTGTATCAAAGGGAGCAGGGCAGGCGCTCAGCCCGGTGTCTGCACAGGCTGCCTGCGCGACGGGCGATAACAGGCCGCTACAAAGGCTAAGGATGACGCCTGCCAGCAGGCTGCGGTTAACTGCTTTGGTTTTCATATTTTTTCTCGTATGGATTAGGAGCAGGTGCAGTTTAAATAAGCGCTGCCTATAATAAAAAACGCGTTATGGGGGAATTTCCCCCAAAATTCTGTGGAGAGCGGTGTGTCAACGTTGATTTATTCTTTTGCCCAGCTTGAAGCGTTCACCGCCGTGGTGGAGTATGGGAGCCTGGCGAAAGCGGCGGTAAAGCTGAGAAAGGATCGCACGACGCTGCGCGATCTGATCGATTTTCTCGAAAACGGGCTGGGCTATGCGCTATTCCTGCGTGAAGGCCGTACCTTACGCCTGACGCCGGAAGGCGAGCAGCTTCAGCGTCAGGCCCATCTGCTGATGCGTCAGGTGAAAGCCTTTGAGGCGTTTGCCAGAGAGATGCCAAAGAGCGCCACGCGGGAAATTTCGCTCGTCTACGATCCTTTCACCCCCAGAGCCTTTCTGCAGGCGTTAACTGGCGTCATGGTGAAGCGAAACATACGTCTGAGCCTGGTCAGCGCATCGCGTGATGAAGCGGAAAAGAGGCTGGCGAGCGGGCAGGCGGATCTGGGCATCTGTCAGGCGCGCAACCGCAGCCTGGGGAATGAAATGGAGTGGCGTGCTTTAGGGGCGATAGATATGGATTTCTACGCTTCTGCAGCGCTTTTTTCAGCCGCCACGCAGCCGCTGTCGCTGCTCGAACTCTCTCTTGTCCCGCAGATTGTTATGCACTCTGCTTCTGATGAACCCGTTGCGCGGCGCCTGCAAATTTCCGGGCATACTGTTTTTACCAACGAGCTGGAAATGCTGCGTAGCCTGCTTGAGCAAGCGTGTGGCTGGGGATTTTTGCCTACGCATATTAATGCGACGCGGTGGAAAAGCGTGACGAAGCTGCGCACGGAGGTGGGCAGCCAGGGAATTAGTCAGACGATGGTGACTATCTGGCAGCCCGGCTGCGATAAACGGGTACTGATTGACGACGCGCTGGCGTTGTTACCGGAACTGTGGCGAAACGCGGTCGTTAAAAATGCTTGATAGACAGACGGCAGCTATGACAGTCAGACCTGCCCGACACCATCGCCTGGCTGCGCTAAGAGCGATTGAACCTGCATCGTTTGCAGCGCTGTTTCGATATGTTTCGCCAGCGGCTTACGCTGAAGGCTATAGCCACCAGGGTCGCGGCCGCAGCCGCCCACAGGCTTACTCGCACCGCCAAATCCTCCTGCATCACGTTTTTCAGCGCGGATTGAGCCGTCGCCGATAAAATCACCCCCACCAAAGCCGTGCCCAGGCACTGCCCGAAGGTCCGCATTATCGCCAGCACGCCTGATGCATATCCGCTGTGCTCACGGGCGACGTTTGCCAGCATTTCACGATTGTTCGGGCTCTGAAAACAGCCAAAACCAATGCCGCACAGCAGGCTGCGCGCGCCGATATCCCACTCCTGCGCGTGTTCAGGAAGCTGCGCCAGCAAAACCAGCCCGCAGGCAAAGATGCACAGCCCGACGGTTGAGATGATTGCCGGCGGATAGCGATCGGCCAGCCGGCCCGCGTGCGGCGCGACGAGCACTATTCCCGCCGGCCAGGGCAGAAACAGCAGCGCTGCGGCGAAGGCGCTGTACCCGTAAACGCTCTGGAACAGGAAGGGCAGCGCCACGAAGGTCATTCCCTGGCTGACAAAGGAGGCCAACGAGGTTAACGCCGCCAGAGAAAACCTTGCAGAGCGGAATATTTCCAGCGGCATAAGGGGGCTTGCGGCACGACGCTGGCGCCAGATAAACAACCCGCCGGCGATAAGCGCGGTGAGCCCGTAAGCAAGGGCTGTTGTCAGCGTCGAAGATGCGGTTTCCCGGCCGCCCGGCTGAGAAAACGCGCTGGCGGCGAGAATTAATCCCCCCAGCATGACGGCCGATAAGATGGCCC
Organism: Dryocola sharpae; assembly: GCF_051307055.1. Taxonomy (GTDB): domain Bacteria; phylum Pseudomonadota; class Gammaproteobacteria; order Enterobacterales; family Enterobacteriaceae; genus Dryocola. The sequence goes on from NZ_CP149994.1 coordinate 1,635,158, forward strand.
CCGCATAATCAAAGGACGCATTCACTGCGGCAGGCCTGCCGGGAATGGTCCGCAGGGCGAGCGCCATGGCGATAAGGCCCAGGGGAATGTTGATGGCAAACAGCCATTGCCAGCTTAAAGCAGACAGCATCGTGCCGCCCAGAATCGGCGCCACGGCGGTGCTTGTGGCAATCAGCAAAGCATTTAAACCCAGCACGCGTCCCAGCAGGCGGCCGGGAAAAACCGTGCGCAGAATAGCTGGCGCGATGCTCAGCGTCGCCGCTCCCCCGATCCCCTGCAACAGGCGCATGCCGATCAACGTTTCAAGGGAAGAGGAGAGGGCGCAGCCCGCAGAGGAGAGCGTAAAGAGGCCCAGCCCGAGCGCAAAAAGCGTGCGAAAGCCCAGCCGGGCGGCGAGCGCGGCGAATATCGCAAGCGTCATCGCCGCGGATAAAAGATAGCCGTTTGAAACCCAGATTGCGGCCGCAGGAGAAACGTTAAGCGAGTGGGCAATCTGCGGCAGGGCGATATTAACCACGGACCCGTCGAAAACGCCCATCGCGGTAACGGTCATGACGGCTGCCATGGCATAGCCCCGTTCACGGCCGGGAAGCCCGTCATCGCCCGGTTTGCTGGAGAATAATTCCATAACGGATGTCCTCAGCCATCGCTCCCGGCGGGAGAAGTTGGCTTACAGTGAGTGAATATAGTCAGTGCGGAGAATATACTCATGCGACAGATAAGGCGGAAGGCGCAGCATCTGCATTTATAAAGTGCATCAGGCGCCATATATAGCGGGAGCCAGGACCGATGACCGAACCCGATTTGAATTTGCTGATCGCGCTTAATGCGCTGCTTGCGCAGCAAAGCGTGGCCGGGGCCGCGCGTCGGCTGGGGTTAAGCGCCTCGGCCATGAGCAGAACGCTCAGCAGGCTGCGCGCCGTTACGGGCGATCCTCTGCTGGTGCGGGCCGGGCGTAATATGGTGCTGACGCCCTACGCCGAAGAAATTCGAGAGCGGACGCAAAACGCCGTGTTTGAGGCGCGTTCGGTACTGCGTCCCCCGTCGTCAGAACTGAATTTATCCACCCTTGAACGCACTTTTACTCTGCGCGCTAATGATGGTTTTGTCGTGGCGCTCGGCGCACCCCTGATCGCCGCGGCTGCTAAGGCAGCGCCGCTGGTGCGCCTGTATTTTGTGCCAAAACCGGAGAAAGCATCGGGCGCTTTGCGTGAGGGCCTGGTGGATCTTGAGATAGGCGTTTTGGGAAATATGGGGCCGGAAATCCGCCTGCAGGCGCTGTTCAGGGATCGGTTTTTAGGCGTGGTCAGAAAAGGACATCCTGTCGAGCAGGCGGCTGAAATAACGGCGAAACTGTATGCCTCTTACGGACACGTTGTCGCCTCTCGCCGCGCGGAAAAGCTCGGCCCCGTAGACGAGGCGCTGGCTGAACTGGGGTTGCAGCGCAATATTGCCGCCCGGGTGCCGAGTTTCCCTGCTGCGCTTGCCGTAGCCCAGGCCTCGGATCTGGTGGCTCTGCTGCCCGCCTCCTTTCTTATCAACCAGCCCGTTGACGAAAAAACAGGCTCTCCGGCGACGCTCCGGTCATTTGAGCTGCCGGTAAAAACGCCGACGATTACCGTTTCGCAAATGTGGCATCCCCGCTCGGAGGTCGATCCGGCTCACCGCTGGCTGCGAAAACTTGTGTTTGGCGTTTGTCGTCAAAAAATGCGGGCGATAAACGGCGAGGAGGGGCCATAAAAAAGCACCGACGACACGCCCGAACGGTGCTTTTTATCAGCAGGCATTCACTCAGATTGCGTCTGTCGTGTGAGCGTTTACCTCGACAGGCATACCGGAGCGGTGCTGCATTGCCCGCTCCATGATCTGCGCATCCGTTTCCGGCGCGGCCTGGAACCGTTTCATCTGGTCGTTAAGCAGGATCGGCAGCACTTTCGGATCGTCATTAATCGACTTCGACAGCGGCTGATGCACCTCCACCAGGCGTCGGCCATCCGGCTCAACGGACGTTTTGATCGGCGTATTGATAATGAGCACCGGCGTGCCCGGCACCAGCGCTTTATAAAGCGCTTTGATATCGTCATCGCGCAGGCGGATACAGCCGGAGCTCACGCGCATGCCGATACCAAAATCAGCGTTGGTTCCGTGCAGCAGATAAACGCCGCCGTAGGCCGCGAGGCGAATCGCATGATGGCCCATCGGGTTATCCGGGCCTGCCGGTACCACGGCGGGCAGCTTGATGCCGTTAGCGAGGTAGCGCGCGCGAATGTTGGCAGTCGGTGTCCAGGTCGGGTTTGCCCGCTTGTCGGAGACGGTCGTTTGCATCGTTGGCGTCATCGTATCCCCGCCCAGCTGGCCAATACCGACAGGATAAACCGTAACGCTGTTTTTACCCGCCGGGTAATAGTAGGCGCGCAGTTCGGCGAGATTCACAACCAGACCTTCACGCGGCGCATCGGGCAATAACATCTGGCGTGGAATGGTTAATACGCTTCCGGCACGCGGTACGTAAGGATCAACGCCCGGATTTGCCTGCAGCAGCGCTAAAAAGCCGACGTTGTACTTTTTGGCGATGGCCTCAAGGGAACCTCCGTCATTAGCCACCGTATGGAAAAGGTTCTGACCAGTCAGCCGGCCGCCGGCAGCGGGGAGGGGATAAGAGTTGGCGTTCGCCGGGAGCGATGCCAGCGCCGCCGTGACAAGCATTAACGATGCCAGCCAGCGTGTGGATATTGAAAAAAGCCGCAAAGCGCGCATAACGCTAAACCCCATTTTTATTAAGGCTATGTTATTAAAGAGTTAATTGGGAATTATGCGGGGAGACAGCGTCGGGAAACCCTGGCTGATTGCAAAGAATGTGTAAAGGTTCCGAAATGAGCCGAGACAAAAGGCCGCGGGTGGGCGGGAAGCTTGCGCCGCCCGCCGCCTGAAAACTAGGCTGCGGTATTCTCCGCAAGCTGGCCCATAAAGCTGCGCACCCAGTCCATCCTTGTTTTACGGTCGCTAAGATCCTGCATAAATTTCAGTCTTGTCGGGCCGTCAAGGCGATAGTGCTGCGGCTGCTTCTGCAGCAGACCAATCAGCCACGCCGGATCGACATGATTTTTCTCGGCAAACTCAATCACGCCGCCTTTTTCATTGCCTTCAATTTTACGCACGCCGAGCTCTCGGGCCTGCTGGCGCAGCGCGGCGATATCCAGCAGGTTGCGGGCGGCATCCGGCAGCAGGCCGTAGCGGTCGATCAGCTCGACTTTCAGCTCGTCCAGCTCGTGTCCGGTTTTGGCGCTGGCGATGCGTTTATAGAACGACAGGCGCGTGTTGACGTCCGGAATAAAATCTTCCGGCAGCAGGGCGGGCATGCGCAGCTCCACTTCCGTCTGGCTGCTGGTTAAATCTTCCAGCGACGGCTCGCGGCCCTCTTTGAGCGCGTCAACGGCGTTTTCCAGCATCTCCATATACAGCGAGAAGCCGATGGTTTCCATCGAGCCGCTCTGGCCTTCGCCCAGCAGCTCGCCCGCGCCGCGGATTTCCAGATCGTGAGTCGCTAAGGCAAAACCAGCCCCCAGATCTTCCAGCGAAGCGATGGCCTCAAGACGTTTTTGCGCATCCGTGGTCATCGCCTTCGGATGCGGCGTCAGCAGCCAGGCGTAGGCCTGATGGTGCGAACGCCCGACGCGGCCGCGCAGCTGGTGCAGCTGGGCAAGCCCGAAGTGGTCCGCGCGTTCGATAATAATGGTGTTCGCCGTCGGGATATCGATACCGGTTTCGATAATGGTGGTGCAGACCAGCACGTTGAAGCGCTGGTGGTGGAAATCGTTCATCACCCGTTCCAGCTCGCGCTCGCGCATCTGGCCGTGGCCGATGGCGACGCGCGCTTCCGGCACTAAAGCCGACAGCCGTTCCGCCGCTTTCTGGATATTTTCCACGTCGTTGTAAAGGTAATAAACCTGCCCGCCACGCAGCACCTCACGCAGAATCGCTTCGCGTACCACCAGCTCATCGTACTGGCGCACAAAGGTTTTAACCGCCAGGCGGCGGGCCGGCGGCGTGGCGATAATCGACAGATCGCGCATACCGCTCATCGCCATGTTCAGCGTGCGTGGAATAGGCGTTGCGGTAAGCGTCAGGATATCCACGTCCGCACGCATCGCCTTAATGCGTTCCTTATGACGCACCCCGAAGCGGTGCTCTTCATCCACGATCAGCAGGCCGAGATCCTTCATCTTCACGTCGTTCTGCAGCAGCTTATGCGTGCCGATGAGAATATCAATTTTGCCTTCCCGGGCCTCTTCGAGAATTTGCGTTTGCTCTTTGGCGCTGCGGAAGCGCGACAGCATCTCCACGCGCACGGGCCAGTTGGCAAAACGGTCCTGGAAGTTATCGAGGTGCTGCTGGGCCAGCAGCGTGGTCGGGACAAGCACCGCAACCTGCTTGTTATTTTCCACCGCCAGGAATGCGGCGCGCATCGCCACCTCGGTTTTGCCGAAGCCAACGTCGCCGCACACCAGCCTGTCCATCGCCAGCGGCTGGCACATATCGCTCAGCACGGCGTTAATCGCCTGGGCCTGATCCGGCGTGGTTTCAAAGGGGAAGCTGTCGCAGAAGAGCTGGTACTGTTCTTTATTGTGCTTAAAGGCGAAGCCTTCTTTCGCGGCTCGCTGGGCATAGATATCCAGCAGTTCAGCCGCAACGTCGCGCACTTTTTCCGCCGCTTTTTGCCGCGCGCGGGACCAGGCGTCGCTGCCGAGCTTATGCAGCGGCGCGCTTTCTTCCGCGCCGCCCGCATAGCGGCTGATCAGATGCAGCGACGAAACGGGGACATAGAGCTTTGCGTCACCGGCGTAGGTTAGCATCAGGTATTCAGCGGTGATGCCGCCCGCTTCCAGCGTGGTTAGGCCTGCGTAACGTCCGACGCCATGTTCCAGGTGCACAACCGGCTGCCCGGCATGCAGCTCCGCCAGGTTACGAATCAGCGTATCCGGGTTGATGGCGCGGCGCTTGTCCTGACGACGGCGGCTGACGCGTTCCCCCAGCAGATCGCTTTCGCAAATCAGCGCGCGATTGCGCAAGGTATCGATAAAGCCGTGCTCGCTGGAGCCAAGCATCAGGTAGCGGCCGCGATCTGCCGCCTCATCCAGGCGATAAATGCGCTTTGGCGCAACTTTTATACGCGAAAGTAATTCGCCCAGCGCCTCGCGGCGACCTTCGCTTTCGACCGAGAAAACGACCGGGCCTTCGAAAGATTCGAGGAATTTGCGTAAGTTATCGAGCGGGGCTTTGTTCTGGGCCTGTACCGCCAGATCGGGCAGGGCGTGATAGCCCAGATTGGTATTCGCGGCTTTCTCGGCAAGTTTTTCGGTTTTGAGCTGGATGCGCGGCCAGGTTTTCAGCTCGCTGAACAGCTCATCCACGCGTAGCCACAGGCTTTCCGGCGGCAGGAGCGGGCGCATCGGGTCCACGCCCCGGTTTTCAAAACGCGCGGTGGCGTCCTGCCAGAAACGCTCTGCGCTGCTTTCCAGCTCGCCGGTATTCACCACCAGCGTATTTTTCGGGAAGTAGCTGAACAGCGGCGGCAGCGGCTCGCTAAAAAACAGCGGCTGCCAGTATTCGATCCCGGCGGGCAGCGTGCCTTTGCTCACCTGCTGGTAGATATGCTCTGCTTCGCGCTTTACGTCGAACCTGTCGCGCCACTGGCTGCGGAACAGCTCAATAGCCGCTTTATCCGTCGGGAATTCATGCGCGGGCAGTAAATTGATCGCTTCCACCTCTTCGAGCGTGCGCTGGGTATCCACGTCAAACAGGCGCAGGCTGTCGATTTCATCATCAAAAAAGTCAATACGGTACGGCTGACTGCTGCCCATTGGATACAGATCGAGCAGCGCGCCACGCGTGGCAAACTCACCGTGCTCCATCACCTGATCCACGCTGCGATAACCGGCCTGTTCAAGCTGGCTGCGTAAATTATCGCGTGAAAGCTGCTGGCCCTTTTTCATCACCAGCGCGTGGCCGTGCAGGTAGCTGTGCGGGCATACGCGCTGCATCAGGGTATTGACCGGCATAATCAGCACGCCGCGTTTCATGGTCGGCAGTTGATAAAGCGTGGACAGGCGCGAGGAGATAATTTCCTGATGCGGCGAGAAACTGTCGTACGGCAGCGTTTCCCAGTCGGCGAGATTCATCACCAGACTTTCGGTGAACTGGCTTATCTCATCGTGCAGGCGCAGGGCATTTTGCATATCGGGCGCAACCAACACCACCGGGCCGCCGTGACGTTCAACAATCTCGGCCACCTCTGTTGCGCAGGCAGAGCCGGTAAGCTCACCGAGGTGGCGTTGATCGTCGGCTTTAACAGGTAAGGAATAGCGATAATGTTCAGGCATAGCGGAATCGGGATCTCTCAGGTTGCACCTTGTAAATCGGTCCATGAACTTCAGTTAGTTATTATTATCCGCGATCGCTTTACATAAGCAACCCAATCAATTGTCCCACCAGGCGATCCGACGAGCGGCCTGGCGAAACGTCATGCGCAATAAACTAGCTGGACGAGGCGGCAGGCTCCAGTTTTGCCGGAGGCGAGAAGAACATATCGCCAAATAACCTGGCCGACAGCTTTCTGAATCCCAGCCCTGTCAGGGTGCAGATAGCGAGGCTTGCGAACGGGTAAACCAGCAAAATCGCCAGCACGACCTGGCCGGAGAGCCGGCCCTGGTTAATCTGCGCTATCGTCAGCAGGCTCAGCGCCTCAATGACGATGCGGTGCGTGGTATAGATAGCGATGGTATTCGAACCCACCACGTTGAGAAACGCCTCCGGGCGGCTTTCGCGCCAGTTATCCAGCGTATAAAAAACCTTCATAATGACGAAGATCGAGACCACGGAGATAACCACCGGCACGTTAACCAGATACAGCGCGAGCGAGCCGATACCCGTCAGGCCACAAATCAGCGGATGCTGACGGAAGCTAAAATCTTTCATCCAGGCCAGCAGCTGCGGGCCAAACCAGGCCCCAAGGCCGTAATAGCACATGTTGCGCACCACGCTGTTCATTCCCCACCACGGCAGCGGCATAAAACTCACCACCACGTTGATACCGATGAGGGCTATCAGCACCGGCACCTTAAACGCCCGCAGCATTTTAAAGACCAGGAAGTAGACCACCAGCGCGTAGAGGTACCACAGACTGGTACTGGCTTTCGCCATGCTGGTGACAAACTGCATAAAGGTTGCAGAGTAGGCCGCATTAGATGCCGGATTACGCGCCAAATCGGGCGCGACCCATTGATTGATAAGCGTAATCCCCAGCCACTGCAGAACGCCCCACAGCGCCAGCACGTAGAAAATATTCCAGATGCGCTTATCAATACACGCCTGCCATTTCACCTGCTCGATATAACGGTGAATCAGATAGCCGGAGATGAAAAAGAACACCGGCATACGGAAAGGGGCGAGATATAAATTCAGATATATCCAGCTTTTGGCGACATATTCCGGCAGGCCCGGCGGCAATGCCGCGATGTGCGGATAAAATGTGATCACCGAGTGATAAATCACCACCAGGCAGATGCACAGCCCTTTAATGTGGTTAATCCAGAGTTGTTTGTTTTTCATGCCAGGGGTAATGTCCCTTATTAAGAAATCTGAGGCCTGAAAGGGTGAAGAAGGGGCGGAGGCTTTTTAATTTGATTAATCTGTTTCTGCCGCGTGCGGCGATAATTTCGGATATATCGTAACTTTATAATTAGTTATGCCCGTCAGACACGCTTCGTTTATACTTCTCGCCAACTTCGCTTAAGCTAACTGCAACAAGACGGACTTCATGTATCAACCTGTCGCGTTATTTATAGGCCTGCGCTACATGCGTGGGCGAGCATCGGACCGCTTCGGTCGCTTTGTCTCCTGGCTGTCCACCATCGGGATTACGCTTGGCGTAATGGCGCTGGTGACGGTGCTGTCCGTGATGAACGGCTTCGAGCGCGAGCTCACCAACAACATCCTCGGCCTGATGCCCCAGGCGATGGTTACCTCGACCGCCGGCTCAATCAATCCTGAAAAACTTCCCGCCGCCAGCCTTAAGCTGCAGGGCGTTACGCGTATTGCGCCGGTCACTACCGGTGATGTGGTGCTGCAAAGCGCCCACAGCGTAGCCGTTGGCGTGATGCTCGGCGTTCAGCCAGAAGAAAAAGATCCGCTGTCGCCTTATCTGGTGAACGTTAAACAAACCGATCTGCAGGCGGGTAAATACAACGTTATTCTTGGCGAGCAGCTTGCCGGCCAGCTTGGCATCAAGCGCGGCGACAGCATTCGCATCATGGTGCCGTCCGCCAGCCAGTTCACGCCGATGGGGCGCCTGCCCAGCCAGCGCCTGTTTACCGTTATCGGTACGTTTGCGGCTAACAGCGAAGTGGATGGCTACCAGATGCTGGTCAACCAGCAGGATGCTTCGCGCCTGATGCGCTACCCGCTGGGCAATATTACCGGCTGGCGGCTGTGGCTTGCCGAGCCGCTGCAGGTCGACGAGCTGAGCCAACAAAAGCTGCCGCAGGGCACGGAATGGAAAGACTGGCGCGAGCGCAAGGGCGAGCTGTTCCAGGCCGTGCGTATGGAAAAAAACATGATGGGCCTGCTGTTAAGCCTGATTGTCGCGGTCGCCGCGTTTAACATTATTACTTCGCTGGGCCTGCTGGTGATGGAGAAGCAGGGCGAAGTCGCCATTCTGCAGACCCAGGGCCTGACGCGCCGCCAGATAATGGCGGTATTTATGGTGCAGGGGGCCAGCGCCGGGGTAATTGGCGCGCTGCTCGGCGCGCTGCTCGGCGCCCTTCTGGCAAGCCAGCTTAATAATTTGATGCCGGTTATCGGCGCGCTGCTGGATGGCGCCACGCTGCCCGTCGCCATCGAACCTGTACAGGTCATTGTGATTGCGATTGTCGCCATGGCTGTTGCCCTGTTATCCACGCTTTATCCTTCGTGGCGCGCTGCCGCGACTCTTCCCGCTGAGGCTTTACGTTATGAGTAATTCTGTCCTGTTGCAGTGTGACAACCTGTGCAAACGCTACCAGGAAGGCAAGGTGCAAACGGATGTGCTGCACGATGTCAGCTTCAGCATCAACGCGGGTGAGTTAATGGCGATTGTCGGCAGCTCCGGCTCCGGCAAAAGTACCCTGCTGCACCTGCTTGGCGGTCTGGATAGCCCAACCTCCGGCGATGTGATTTTCAACGGCCAGCCGATGAGTTCGCTCTCTTCGTCGGCTAAAGCGGAGCTGCGCAATCGCGAGCTGGGCTTTATCTACCAGTTCCACCATTTGCTGCCGGATTTCACGGCGATGGAAAACGTCGCCATGCCGCTGCTGATCGGCAAAAAGAATACCGATGAAGCAAAACAGCGCGCGCTGGACATGCTTAAAGCCGTGGGGCTTGCCCACCGCAGCAATCACCGTCCTTCCGAGCTTTCCGGCGGTGAGCGTCAGCGCGTGGCGATTGCCCGCGCGCTGGTCAATAATCCGCGGCTGGTGCTGGCGGATGAGCCAACCGGCAACCTGGACGCCCGCAATGCGGACAGCATCTTTGAACTGCTCGGCGAGCTGAACGTCCGCCAGGGCACCGCCTTCCTGGTGGTGACGCACGATCTGCAGCTGGCTAAGCGTATGTCGCGCCAGCTGGAAATGCGTGACGGCCGCCTGACGCACGAAATGACCCTGATGGGGGCCGATTGATGGCCTCGCCGCTCTCACTCTTAATCGGCCTGCGTTTTAGCCGCGGGCGCCGCCGCAGCGGCATGGTTTCGCTGATTTCCGTTATCTCGACGATCGGTATCGCTTTAGGCGTGGCGGTGTTAATCGTCGGCCTGAGCGCGATGAACGGCTTCGAACGCGAACTGAATAACCGTATCCTCGCGGTTGTGCCGCACGGCGAAATCGAACCCGTTAATCAGCCGTTTCATGACTGGAACGGCGTGCTGCAGCGCGTTGAGAAGGTAAAAGGGATTGCCGCCGCCGCGCCGTACATCAACTTTACCGGCCTGGTGGAAAACGGAGCAAACCTGCGCGCCATTCAGGTCAAAGGGGTCGATCCGGCCCAGGAAACGCGTCTGAGCGCGCTGCCGCAGTATGTGCAGAACGACGCCTGGCAGGATTTTAAAGCGGGCCAGCAGCAAATCATTATAGGTAAAGGCGTTGCGGACGCGCTGAAGGTGAAGCAGGGCGACTGGATTTCCATCATGATCCCCAACAACGACGGCGGCACCCGGCTTCTGCAGCCGAAACGCGTTCGCCTGCACGTGATCGGTATTTTAGCGCTTAGCGGCCAGCTCGATCATAGCTTTGCGATGGTGCCGATGCATGACGCCCAGGATTATCTGGCTATGGGTGACAGTGTCACGGGTATCGCCATCAAGGTGAACGACGTGTTTAACGCCAACAAGCTGGTGCGCGACGCGGGCGAGGTCACCAACTCTTATGTGTATATCAAGAGCTGGATCGGCACCTACGGCTACATGTACCGCGACATCCAGATGATCCGCGCCATCATGTATCTGGCGATGGTGCTGGTTATCGGCGTCGCCTGTTTTAACATCGTTTCCACGCTGGTGATGGCCGTGAAGGATAAGAGCAGCGATATTGCCGTGCTGCGTACGCTCGGGGCCAAAGACGGCCTGATTCGTGCAATCTTTGTCTGGTACGGGCTGCTGGCGGGCCTGTTTGGCAGCGTGAGCGGAGTGATTGTCGGCGTGCTGGCCTCCTGGCAGCTGACCAATATCATTAACGCTATTCAAAAGCTGATCGGGCATCGCTTCTTGTCAGGCGATATCTACTTTATTGATTTTCTGCCGTCGGAGCTGCACTGGCTCGATGTCTTCTGGGTGCTGATTACCGCGCTGCTGCTGAGCCTGCTCGCCAGCTGGTATCCGGCAAGACGCGCCAGTAATATCGATCCGGCACGCGTACTGAGCGGGCAATAATGCAATAAATTTTTAACTAATAATTCGCGCCGCAGCCAGCACCCTGCAGCGCGAAGAGTGACGGGATAAAGGGGAGCAGCAATGTATTACGGATTCGACATTGGCGGCACAAAAATGGCGCTTGGCGTCTATGACAGGGAACGTCGGCTGCAATGGGAAACGCGTGTTCCCACCCCGCACGGCAGCTACGAAAAGTTTTTAGCGGCTATCGACTCTCTGGTGAAGGAGGCCGATAGCCGTTTTGGTATCAAGGGCTCCGTGGGCATCGGCATCCCCGGCATGCCGGTAACAGATGACGGCACGCTTTACGCCGCAAACGTGCCTGCAGCAAACGGCAAGCCGTTAAAAGCCGATCTCACGGCGCTGCTGCAACGCGAAGTGCGGCTTGATAACGATGCCAACTGCTTTGCGCTCTCTGAAGCCTGGGACGATGAATTCCGCCATTACCCGGTTGTCATGGGGCTCATCCTCGGTACCGGCGTGGGCGGCGGGATTATTGTCAACGGCAAATCCATCACCGGGCGCAACTACATTACCGGCGAGTTCGGCCATACTCGCCTGCCGGTGGACGCGCTTAACGTGCTGGGGCGCGATATTCCTCTCACGCGCTGCGGCTGCGGCCAGCACGGCTGTATCGAAAACTATCTTTCCGGGCGCGGATTTGCATGGTTGTACCAACACTTCTACTCTGAATCTCTCGAATCAAAAGAGATCGTCACCCGCTATTATGCCGGCGATGATAAAGCGGTCGCGCACGTCGATCGCTTCCTTGAGCTGCTGGCCGTCTGTCTGGGCAGCCTGCTTACCGCGGTGGATGCGCATCTGGTGGTGATTGGCGGCGGGCTGTCGAATTTTTCTGAGATTTATCAGCAGCTGCCGGCACGTTTGCCAGACTATTTATTGCCGGTCGCCAAAGTGCCGCGTATTGAACCTGCGCGCCATGGCGATGCCGGAGGCATGCGCGGTGCTGCGCTCCTCCATCTCACGGAGTAAAATATGCTATCGCGACGTCAACACCGGCTGAGCCGGTTTCGCAAAAATAAACGTCTGCTGCGCCAGCGTTTGCGCCAGCGTGTTTTTTTCAGAGATATACCTGGACCCGAAGCGATGGAAAAACCAAGAGTAGTGGTACTGACAGGCGCCGGGATCTCCGCTGAATCGGGGATCCGAACCTTTCGCGCAACGGATGGCCTGTGGGAAGAGCACCGCGTGGAGGATGTCGCCACGCCGGAAGGATTCGCCCGCGATCCCGATCTGGTGCAGGCGTTTTATAACGCCCGCCGCCGGCAGCTTCAGCAGGCTGAAATCGAGCCTAACGCCGCTCACCTGGCGTTAGCGAGGCTCGAAGAGGAGCTGGGCGACCATTTCCTGCTGGTGACGCAAAATATCGATAACCTGCACGAGCGCGCGGGCAATAAAAATATCATCCATATGCACGGCGAGCTGCTGAAGGTGCGCTGCGCCAGCAGCGGACAGGTGCTGGAGTGGACGGGCGACATCACGCGTGAAGATCGCTGCCACTGCTGCCAGCTTTCCGCGCCGCTGCGTCCGCACGTCGTCTGGTTCGGCGAAATGCCGCTGGGCATGGATGATATCTACCAGGCGCTGGCGACGGCGGATTACTTCATCGCCATCGGCACCTCGGGCCACGTTTACCCGGCGGCAGGCTTTGTGCACGAGGCTAAGCTACAGGGCGCGCATACCGTGGAGCTGAACCTTGAGCCAAGCCAGGTCGGCAGCGAATTTGAAGAGAAGCATTACGGGATGGCAAGCGAAGTGGTGCCGGAGTACGTAGAGCGGCTGTTGAAGGGGCTGTGCAAATAAAGCGGATGGCGCAGGCTTATCCGCCCTACAAACTCCTGTAGGAAAGATAACCGCAGCGCCAGCCACGCTTTATCTTCCCTTCAGATATTTACAACATCTGCCTTTGCGCCTACCTTATTTGCATACGTATTCATTACGGAAAAGCAAATGAAAGCCATGCGCCTCAAACCTGCCCCCGACTGCCGTGAAGACATTGCCTTCCGGCTGCGGATCGTTGAAGAAAACAAAACGCTCAATGCGATTCTGGGAGTGAATCCTGACGCCCTGGCGCAGGCGGAACTTTGTCACCGGGCAAGCAGGCGCGGCATAGCGTTCGGGCCGCTGCACGGCGTTCCTGTGATTATTAAAGATAATATCGCCTGCGCAGACTTGCCGATAACGCTTGGCTGCCGGGCTCTCGCTTCCCTGCGCGCCTCTGCGGACTCGCTGGTGGTGCAACGGCTGCGCGCCGCAGGCGCCATCATCCTTGCCCGGGCCAACATGTCCGAATTCGCCTTCGATGTACGCTCGCGCAGTTCGTTAGGCGGCGATGTGCTTAATCCTCTGCGGCCTGACATTACGGCAGGCGGATCAAGCGGCGGCTGCGCGGCGGCGGTGGCGGCCGGGATGGCGGATGGCGCGCTGGGAACGGATACCGGCGGTTCCATTCGTATTCCCTCCAGCTATACCGGGCTGGTAGGGTTAAGACCCAGCTTTCGTCGGGAGCTGCTGGAAGGCATTGCCCCGCTTTCGCCGAGTAAAGATACCGTAGGCCCGATGGTGCATACCGTGCAGGACGCCGCGTTGCTGCACGCTATTATCCACGGGAAAAAGCCAGCGCCTTTACAGCAAATGCCGCTGTCAGGCATTCGTCTTGGGGTGCTTTCAGGTCTGGAAGGGGACGACGAGCTACAGGGGCAGGTGTGGCGGGCCGCGCTGGAAAGATTGCGGCGGGCCGGCGCCGTCATCATCCCCGTTACGTTGCCCGAGCTTGAGGCGGTCCGGCAGACTACCTGTCTGAGCGTTTATGAGTTCCGGGTTGCCTTTGACGCCTGGTTAAAAGGGTATGCCAACACCCCGGCCGGGCTGGCCGCTATTTTCGCTTCAGAGCAGTTCCTGCCTGAATTTTCCCCGTTTATTACCCGGCTGCTGGAAGTAAATACCCTGAAAAATCCTGAGTGGCTGGCGGGGCGCAGATTTCGCCGTCGGTTACGCCGCAGCCTGAGCGATGCGATGGTGCAGAATGCTATTCAGGGCTTGCTGTATCCAACGGTAAGCCAGCTTCCGAAGACGCTTGAAAAGATGCCCCCGGGCTGCGCCCCGGAGCTGGCCGCAATCAGCGGCCTGCCTGCCCTGACGCTTCCATGCGGCGTCAGTAGCGAGGGAGTTCCTGTAGGCATGGAGATTTTGTCGGGCGAGAGGGATGAAACTTCATTGCTGACTCTGGCGCTGGCGTGTGAAACGGCGTTGCAGTGAGGCAGTGAAAGAGCGGAGGCCGGATCTCCGCTCCTGCTAACCCTCTCCCTTGCAGGGAGAGGGTAAAGAGCTTAGCGGCCGGCCTTCAGCTTCTGATAGTAAGACTCGTAAATAGCGCTGGCCTCGCCCACGTCGTTCTGCCACTCCCCGTTTTTCAGCACCGCTTCATCCGGGTACAGCGTTTTATCATCCGCCACCTCTTTCGGCAGCAGCTTGCGGGCTGCAAGGTTCGGCGTCGGGTAGCCGATAGTTTCCGCCACCTGTTTCGCCACGTCCGGACGCAGCAGGAAGTTGATCAGCTTCAGCGCGCCGTCGACGTTTTTCGCATTCGCCGGGATAGAAAGATTATCCATCCAGAAAATGCCGCCTTCTTTCGGCCAGACGATGTCCAGCGGCGTACCGGCCTGGCGCGCCACGTAGGCGGAACCGTTCCAGACCATTCCCAGATTCACTTCACCTTCCATATAGGGGTTGGCCGGGTTGTCTGAGTTGAACGCCGCAACGTTTGGCATCAGCTTTTGTAATTCGTGATAGGCCGCTTCGATCTCCTTCGGATCGGTAGTGTTACCGGAATAGCCGAGCTTACGCAGCGCGATCTGGAATACTTCGCGCGCGTCGTCGGTCAGCAGCAGGCTTTGTTTATATTCCGGTTTCCACAGATCCGCCCAGCTTGTCACCGTCTTCGGATCGATAGCCTCGCTGTTGACGCCGATGGCGGTGGCGCCCCAGATGTACGGAATGGAGTAGTCGTTATTCGGATCGAACGGCTTGTTCAGCATCTCGGGATCGAGATTTTTGAAGTTGGTCAGCTTGCTCTTGTCGATCTTCTGGATCATGCCTTCCTTGCGCATCTTCGCCACAAAGTAGGTGGACGGCACGACTAAATCGTAGGCGCCGTCTTTGTAAGTTTTGAGCTTGGCATACATGGTTTCATTCGACTCGTAGGTCGAATAGATAACCTTAATGCCCGTCTCTTTGGTGAACTGCTCCAGCAGGCCCGGCGGTACATATTCGGTCCAGTTATAGAAATAGAGCGTCTTGCTGTCGTCGGCATGCGCGGCGCTGACGCCCAGCGCCAGTGCACCCGCAGCAAGCAGGTGGCGTGACCATTGTTTCATTTAAACGTCCCCTGAATTTTAGTTTTATCACGAAGGATGAGCTGGGAGGCCAGAACCAGGCCCAGCGACAGAACTAACAGAATGGTTGCCAGCGCGTTCACCTCGGGCGACACGCCGACTTTCACCATCGAATAGATCTTCAACGGCAAAATTTCATAGCTCGGCCCTGTTACAAACGAAGAGACAACCACGTCGTCCATCGACAGGGTAAAGCTCAGCAGCCAGCCTGCCGCGACGGCGGGCATCGCCAGCGGCAGAATAATTTTGCGCAGGATGGTTATTTCGCCAGCGCCAAGATCTTTCGCCGCTTCCAGCATGCGCACGTCAAAGCCTTTCAGCCGCGAATAGACGGTTACCACCACGAACGGCAGGCAGAAGGTGATATGCGAGAACAGCAGCGACCAGAAGCCGAGCGAAACGCCCAGCAGCATAAACAGCACCAGCAGGGAAATCGCCATCACGATATCCGGCGACATCATCACCACAAACAGCATGCCGCTGACGAAGGGTTTGCCGCGAAAACGATAGCGATAGAGCGCCACCGCCGTCAGCGAGCCAATCAGCGTGGCGAAGGTGGCAGAAAAAACGGCCATCGTCAGCGAGTGCTGTGCCGCCTGCAGCAGGCTGTCGTTATTGATCAGCAGGCTGTACCACTTAGCGGTAAACCCCTGCCAGTTAATGCCGAAGCGCGAGCTGTTAAAGGAGTTGACGATCAGAATGATTATCGGAATGTAGAGATACGCATAGATGGCGGTCATAAAGAGAGCGCGAAACGGACGACCGATCATTCTAATTCCACCTTCTTGTTGAGCAGGCGCGCCGCACGCCAGTAAATCAGCAGCATAAAGCCCATCACCAGCGTCAGGGTGATGCTGGTCGCTGCGCCAAACGGCCAGTCGCGAATGTTCAGGAACTGGCTCTTAATCACGTTGCCAATCAGCAGGTTTTTCGCGCCGCCCATTAAATCGGAGACGTAAAACAGGCCCATCGCCGGCAGCATCACCAGCAAACAGCCGGCAATAATCCCCGGCATGGTCAGCGGAATAATAATGCGCACGAAGGTTTGCAGCTTGCTGGCTCCAAGATCGCGCGCCGCCTCCAGCAGCGGCTTGTCGAGTTTTTCGATGCTGGAATAGAGCGGCATCACCATAAACGGCAGCAGAATATAGACCAGCCCGAGGATAACCGCGCTTTCGGTATACATAATGCGCACGGGCGTGTCGATAACCCCCAGCCACAGCAGAAAGGCGTTGAGGTAGCCTTTGGTGCTGAGAAATATTTTCAGCCCGTAGATGCGGATCAGCGAGTTGGTCCAGAAGGGCACAATCAGCAGGAACAGCAGCAGCGGACGCACGCGCTCCGGCAGGCGTGCCAGAAACCAGGCGAACGGATAGCCCAGCGCCAGGCAGGCAAGCGTGGCTATCAGCGCCATATTCAGCGAATGCAGCAGCACCTGAGCGTAGAGCGGATCGGCCAGACGCGCGTAGTTATCCAGCGTGAAGACCATGCTGACAAAATTCGCATCGTCACGCGTTAAAAAACTGGTGCCGATAATCATCAGGTTCGGCAGGAAAACGAACAGCACCAGCCAGCCGACAACGGTGGCGATCGCCACATTCTGAAATTTACGCGAGCTCTTCATCAGCCAGTACAACCTCCCAGCTTTCAACCCAGGTGACGGCCATTTTCTGATCGAGCGAGTGATCGAAGTCCGGATCGTCCTCGTTAAAGAACTCGCTCACCATCACCATTTTGCCGTTTTCCAGCTCAACGCTCGATTCCAGCGTCATCCCTTTGTAGTTGCGCTCGCGCACGTAGCCAATCAGGCCGTCAACGACGCTTGTGTCGTTAATCTCTTCGACGCGCAGATCTTCCGGGCGCAGCAGGACGTTAAGTTTTTGACCGGCCACCACCGGCAGCTCAGCGAAAATATTGCATTCGCGGCCTTCTACGTTTGCCCGCACGCGCTGCTCGTCGATGCGTTCGATAACGGTGGCGGCAAAGATATTGATCTCGCCAATAAAGCTTGCCACGAACAGGTTCTTCGGCTCTTCGTAGATTTCACGCGGCGTGCCGTCCTGCTCGATGCGGCCTTCACGCATCACCACGATGCGGTCGGACATGGTCAGCGCTTCTTCCTGATCGTGGGTGACGAATACGAAGGTGATGCCAAGCTTGCGCTGCAGCGCTTTCAGTTCGTTCTGCATCTGCTTGCGCAGCTTGTAATCCAGCGCGGAGAGGGATTCGTCGAGCAGCAGAAGGCGGGGTTTATTCACCACGGCGCGGGCGATGGCAACGCGCTGCTGCTGGCCGCCGGAAAGCTGATGAGGCTTGCGCTGGGCAAAGGCTTCGAGCTGGACCGTCTTTAGCGCTTCGGTGACGCGCGGGGCGATCTCCGCAGCAGGCGTTTTTTGCATCCTCAGACCAAAGGCGACGTTTTCAAAAACGGTCATATGAGGAAACAGGGCATAGCTCTGGAAGACGGTGTTGACGTGGCGATGCTCCGCCGGAACCTGGGTGATATCCTGGTCTTCGAGCGAAATGGTGCCCGTATCGACGTTTTCCAGCCCGGCGATCAGGCGCAGAACGGTGGTTTTGCCGCAGCCGGAAGGGCCGAGCAGCGTCAGGAATTCACCATGATTAATGGTGAGCGAGAAGTCAGAAATAACGGTTTTACCATCAAAGCTCTTATCAACTCCCGCAAGGCATACCAGCGGTGAGAGCGAACGAGGCTGTGTATTCAATTTTTTACGCTGTCCCATAAATAACGCATCAAATGACTCATCGATGCGGGGTTTGTGAGTAACCACCTTGAGGTTCGGCACATTCAGTAAGGGCTGGCATTCTACGGCAAAGTCTAAAAATCGCCAATTGTTGATGCGCTGATGTGCCTGTATTTCAACTATGTTTAGCTGAACGGGACTATTTTCAGCAGCAACGGGCTAAAAGTGACCTGAAACAATATTTACCGCCAGTGGCTTATTGATAATAGCGTCACAAAAAATGAGGGTAGCCAGATGGAAAAATTACTTGAGCGCTTTTTGCAGTACGTCTGCGTGGAGACTCAGTCTAAGCCCGGCGTCAAACAGGTCCCGAGCACCGAAGGACAGTGGAAGCTTTTAACGTTGCTCAAAGAGCAGATGGATGAGCTGGGCCTGGTGAACGTCACGCTGGGCGAGCACGGTACGCTGATGGGGACACTACCGTCCAACGTCAATAAACCTGTACCGCCCATCGGCTTTATCTCTCATGTCGATACCGCGCCGGACTTTACCGGTAAAAATGTTAATCCGCAGATTGTTGAAAATTATCGCGGCGGGGATATTGCGCTCGGTATCGGCGACGAAGTGCTTTCGCCGGTGATGTTCCCGGTGCTGCACCAGCTGCTGGGGCAGACGCTTATCACCACCGACGGCAAAACCCTCTTAGGCGCCGATGATAAAGCAGGCGTTGCGGAAATCATGACCGCGCTGGCGGTGCTGAAAGAAAAAAATACCCCGCACGGCGATATTCGCGTGGCCTTCACGCCGGATGAAGAGGTGGGCAAGGGCGCGAAGTACTTTGACGTGGAAGCCTTTGACGCCCGCTGGGCCTATACGGTAGACGGCGGCGGCGTGGGCGAGCTGGAATGCGAAAACTTCAACGCCGCCTCCGTGACCATCAAAATCGTCGGCAACAACGTCCACCCGGGCACGGCTAAAGGCGTGATGGTGAATGCCCTCTCACTCGCCGCGCGCATTCATGCGGAAGTCCCGGCTAACGAAAGCCCGGAGTGCACCGAAGGTTACGAAGGCTTTTATCATCTGCACGGCATTAAAGGCTCGGTAGACAAAGCGGAGATGCACTACATCATCCGCGATTTTGACCGCGAGCAGTTTGAAGCGCGCAAACGCAAAATGATGGATATCGCGAAGAAGGTTGGCAAAGGGCTGCATCCGGATTGCTATATCGAACTTATCATTGAAGACAGCTACTACAACATGCGCGAGAAGGTTGCGGAGCATCCCTGTATCGTGGATGTGGCCCGCCAGGCCATGCTGGACTGCGGCATTGAACCGATCGTGAAACCCATCCGCGGCGGCACCGACGGCGCGCAGCTCTCCTTTAAAGGCTTACCCTGCCCGAACCTGTTCACCGGCGGCTATAACTACCACGGCAAACATGAGTTTGTGACGCTGGAAGGAATGGAGAAAGCGGTGGCGGTGATTGTAAAAATTGCTGAGCTGACGGCGCAGCGGGGCTGAGTAGGCAGGAGGCAGCGCCTTATAGCATCTGGTTAAAAGAAGAGGCCTGATGCCGATCGTTTACGGATCGGTTGACCGCTCCGGTAGCTGGTGTAAAAAGGGTTCCATCTTCACTCTGGAGCCTTTTTTAAAGGGAACTTCCCAGGATTGAACGGCTTAATGACGTAATCATCAGCACCGAGCCTCAGGCCCATAAGCGCTAATGCCTGCTCGCCATCTGCGACCCTGAGCGTTTGCATACCCGCTTGATGCAATAATGTATCCCGCCAGTAACATTTACCGCTCCTGTTATATTAAAATTCAAAAATATTCCGCGCGCATTAATCTCTGACTTGCTGGATGACTCACTCCTCGCTATTTAAATCTGATGGCACTATCAAATAATCTTCTCAAGGCCATTTTCATATTAAATGCTTGCACTCATATCCATATATTAATATGGAGCCTGTTGCAGGAGAGGCGTTATCCTCTCCTGCAAATTACCGATCAGGTGCGCGCTTTCTTTTTAACCCTGTCAACCAGTGTTAACACCGTAACGAAGAATACGGGAACGAAAAAGATGGCGAGTAACGTTCCGGTTACCATGCCGCCAAACACCCCGGTACCAATCGCCTGCTGAGTCGTGGCACTTGCCCCCGAAGCGAGCATTAGCGGAACGACGCCCAGCGTGAATGCCAGCGATGTCATCATGATGGGCCTTAAACGCATCCGCGCGGCCTTGACCGTGGCATTCAGAAGACTCTCTCCCTCATGCTGCAGCTGGCGGGCAAACTCAACGATCAGGATGGCGTTTTTAGCAGACAGGCCGATGATGGTAATCATCCCCACCTTGAAGAAGGCGTCATTCGGCATCCCCCTCAGGTAGACAGCGATCATCGCCCCGATAAGCCCCAGCGGGACGACGAGCATCACTGAAACCGGTATCGACCAGCTTTCATAGAGAGCAGCCAGTACGAGGAAAATCACCAGCATCGAGAGCAGCATCAACATCGGGGCTTCGGAAGCAGACTGTTGTTCCTGAAGCGACTGCCCGGTCCATTCGATGGCAAAGCCTGCCGGTAAATCAGCAGCGATTTTTTCCATTTCTGCCATAGCATCGCCGCTTGAATAGCCCCAGTTTGGCCAGCCGGTTATCCTGAATGCCGGATATCCCTGATAGCGAACCATCTGTACCGGCGACGCTTGCCATACAGGGCGAACAAACTCAGACAGCGGTACCATTCCGCCATTTTTATTACGCACATTCAGCGCCAGAATTTCTGGTAGCTGCATGCGCGATGAGGCTTCTGCCTGCACAATGACCTGTTGCATGCGTCCGTTATTGGGGAAGTCATTAACGTAGCTGGAACCGAGGGCGCCCGACAGCGTCTGATTGATTTCATTGAACGATACCCCCATCGCCTCAGCCTTAGGCCTGTCTATTTTAAGGCTGATGCCCATACCGTCAGGAAGTCCATCCATGTAAACGCCATATAACGCTTCACTCTGTCCCGCTTTTTCCAGCAGCGTATTTAGCGCCTTGACCAGTTCCGGATATCCGTGGCCGGACCGGTCTTCCAGGCGAAGGGTGAAGCCGGAAGATGTGCTGAGCTCGGAAATGGCGGGAGGAAGCAGGCTGGTAATGGTCGCCTGCGGAATGTCACCCATTTCATTCTGCACGTTTGTCACTTCGTTCTGAGCGGTTGCTCCGTTGCGCCGATCCCAGTCCTTAAGTGTCGTAAAGGCCATTGCGGAGTTCGTCCCTGAACCGGAAAAACTAAAGCCCAGGATCGAAACGTTACGCTCTACGCCTGGACGATCCATAACTAGTTTCTCATATTTTTTTACGACCTCTTCCGTACGCTCAAGCGTGGCATCAGCCGGTAGCTGAACAGAGGTGATGAAATACCCCTGATCTTCCTCAGGCAGGAAAGAAGAAGGTAAAAACTTAAATGCGAAATAGAGCACGCCACACAAAGCCAGATAGATAAGCGTCATTCTGCCGGATTTACGTATGACGCGGGTAACACCATTTTCATAACGGCCGGTCAGGCGATCGAACGTTCTATTAAACCAGGTAAAAAAACGATTCTTTTTATGAGAATCAGCCGTAACGGGTTTTAAGAGCGTGGCGCACAGCGCCGGCGTCAGGGTTAAAGCCAGAAACGCTGAAAACAGAATAGAGACCGCCATCGAAAGCGTAAACTGACGATAAATCACCCCGACCGAGCCCGAAGCCAGCCCCATAGGAAGAAACACGGCTGTCAGCACTAATGTAATACCGACCACTGCGCCGGTAATTTCCTTCATGGCCTTAATCGTCGCCTCTTTAGGAGATAATCCTTCCTCGGCCATCAGGCGTTCTACGTTCTCAACCACCACGATGGCATCATCAACGATGATGCCAATGGCCAGTACCATGCCATACATTGTCAGGACGTTGATGGAAAAACCCGCCAGCATCATCACCGTAAAGGTTCCCAGCAATGCTACCGGCGCAACGATGGCGGGTATAAAGGTATAGCGAACGTTTTGCAGGAAGAGGTACATCACCAGGAAGACAAGTACCATCGCTTCGATAAACGTATGAACCACTTTCTCTATAGAAATTTTGACGAAGGGCGAAGTGTCAAAAGGTATGGAATACTCCATCCCTGAAGGAAAAGATTTCGCCAGATCCTGCATGCGGGCTTTTACCGCGTCAGAGGTCAGCACCGCGTTAGCGCCCGGGGATAGCTGAATGGCAGCGGCAGTCGAGCCATGGCCGTTCTCCCGGATGGCAAACGCATAAGACTGTAGTCCCAGCTCAACCCTGGCCACATCACCCAGCGTCACGCGAGAGCCGTCCGGGTTCGCCCTGAGGACAATCTTACGGAATTCCTCCGGCGTACCAAGCTGTCCATTCACGTCCAGAGGATAGGCAGTTAACTGAGTTGCGGTTGAAGGCGAATCGCCCAGTTTACCGGGTGAAACCTGAGCATTTTGTTCCGTAATTGCCGTATTGATGTCGCTGACCGATAGCCTGTAAGCGATGAGTTTTGCCGGATCAACCCATATACGCATCGCTTTTTCGGAACCAAACGCCTGGATTTTTCCAACGCCGTCAATGCGGCGCAGCTCGTCAGTGATTTTCCGGGCAAAATAGTCACTCAAATCCGCTTCGCTGAATTTCCCGTTGGGAGAATTCAGTCCAACCATCATCAGAAATCCCGACGATGCGGCTTCAACGCTTAATCCATTCTGACGTACTGCCTGTGGAAGGCGAGGTTCCACCACTTTGATCTGATTCTGAACATCCACCTGTGCGAGACGGATATCAGTCCCGGGCTTAAACGTAACTGTGATTGTCGCAACGCCAGACGTATCACTGGTGGATTCATAATACAGCAGGTCGTCAACGCCCGATAATTCACGTTCAATCAGTGAAATGACCGATTCATTCATGGTCTGAGGCGTGGCACCGGGATAAGTCACGGTGATGGACAAGCTGGGGGGTGCCACGGATGGGTACTGGGCGACCGGCAGTTGCGGGATAGCTATCACGCCCAACAGAATAATAAAAAGCGCAATTACCCATGCGAAAATAGGTCTGCGTATAAAGAACTGAGACATCAGAAATTCCCGTGGTAATGAGTCAATACGAAGCTAGCTTTGTGTACCGGCTGGCAGTGCAGAAACTGCGGCGCCGTCCTGAAGCTTGTCCTGGCCTTCGATAACGATCTTATCGCCGGCTTTCAGGCCAGCGGTTACCGTCACGCCCTTTTCAGTCTGCTCTCCTGTCTGGATCTCAACGCGCTTCGCTTTATTTTCCTGGTCAACAATCCATACGCTGGTTTTCTCGTTAACCCTGTTCAATGCCTGTTCGGGGACAGCCAGGCCATCTTTTTTGATGAGACGAGTGATTTGCAGTTTTACAAACATGCCAGGCAGCAAAATCCGTTGCGGATTTTCAGCTTCAGCCCGAAGGACAACGTCACCTGTCTCATTGTTGACGCTGATACCTGAGAACAGCAGGTGGGCAGGGACGCCATACGATTTGTCGTTATCATCAAGGACAGCTGCCATCGCTTCGGAACCAGGCTGGCTACCCGGTACGTTATCAACGGCAGGATAAATTGAGCGCAGCTCCTGCGTAGGCACTCTGGCATCTACATAAACGCGATCGAGTTGCTGAATGACGGCCATAGCCTGCGTATCACCGGGACTGACCAGCGCACCTTCCGTAACAAATTCCTGATCGACTCGTCCGCTTATAGGCGCTTTTACCGTTGCGTAATTTAAATCCAGTTTTTTACGATTCAGTGACGCTATCGCTTCCGCAAGATCTGCTGCAGCCTGCGCGCTGTTGGCTTTTGCATCATCGAGATCCTGCTGGCTGATAGCCGCATTCTTTTGCAGCTGTGAGAAACGGTACGCTCGTTTACTCATCTGTTGATAGGTAGCTTTTGCTTTTGCAACCGCTGCGCCAGCCATCTCGACATCTGCCTCAAAAGGCGCGGCATCGATCTGAAATAGCGGCTGCCCCTGAAGTATTTCCGATCCCTGCCTGAACAGTCGCTTTTGGATAATTCCTCCGACCTGCGGGCGAATCTGTGCCGTCTTTACAGCCGATACGCGTGCCGGGAAGACGCGAATGGAGTAGATGTCCTCAGCGCCAAGCGTTTTCGTGACAACTTTTGTTTTCGCTGGCGCGGAAGCGTTGTCGGCCGGCTCAGATGAGTCGCAGCCTGTAATGAACCCTAAACAGAGCGTCGTATATATAGCCAGTTTCCTGATATTCATTGCAAATTTCCAATAAGGTCAGATAAATACGGGGCAACCATCAGCCATCAAGCACGGCCAGCGGCGTTACCCTGTTTAAAAATAAAAAAGGTCAGGATCATCAACATCGTCAGAATTAACGAAGCCGATTGCAGCGTAACGGAGTGTGATTGCATAAAAGCTGATGAGGCGGCTTCAAGAAGCGCCACCCGGGTTGGTTCATCCAGATGATGAGAAACTGCTACCGCCTCGCTAAATGAAGCGCCCGCAGAAGCGGATAACGCTGCCGACAAATTGTCAGGAAGGCGAACAGTGGAGGAATACACGCCAGCGAGCACCGAACCGAAAATGGTAATACCAAGTCCCGTTCCCAGCTCGTAGGCCATACCCTCTATCGAACCCGCCGTACTGGCTTTATTGACAGGTGCTGCGGTCATGATGGCTGATGAAGAAGCCATCAGCGCGACGGTATCGCCTGCTCCCAGAAGCATCATCCATGCCCAGGCTTTCCAGGGCTGATTAACAAAATCGACCCCTGATAAGGCATACAGACTCAGGGCGGAAGCGGCGAGACCCGTGACAGCAACGCTTTTTATACCGAAGCGATTGATAATGTAGCCAGCAAACGGCCCGGCCAGGCAGCTTGCCAGCATCAGCGGCATTACATAAAGCCCGGTCTGCATAGGGGTGAAGCGGTGAACGAACTGCAGTTCCTGAGAGATAACAAGTTCAAACCCCACCAGAGTGATCATCGAGGTCAGAGCCAGCATCACTCCGGCGATGATGTTACGTTGCGTTATAAGCCCTGTATCAAGCAGGGGGGAACGAGAAACCATCTGTACGGTAATGAAACCGCCAAGCAACACCATACCCACCAGTAAAAGATAGATGGGCATAATGACTGGATTTCCATGATGGACCAGGCTCTTGCCAGCATAAATTAATATCAATAACGCGCTCATCAGCAAAAGGGCCTGAGAAAAATTAACGGGCTGACGATCCCCGGCCTTCTCATCTGGTACTGCCCTGTGCAGTAAAAAGAGCACAAAGAGAACGACTGGAATATTTATGAGAAAGACCGAACCCCAGTAAAAGCTGTTGAGTAACGCGCCGCCAACGATAGGGCCAGCCAGGGCTCCGCCTGTGCCAATGGTGGTCCAGATCCCCAGAGCTATATTGCGGTCTTTTTCATCCGTAAAATTTTTCCGGACAGCGGCAAGCGTCGCGGGCACAATCATCGCAGCACCTATTGCCAGCAGTGCGCGGGCGGCGATCAGCGCCGCCGGTGTCCACGCAAATGCGGCGGCCAATGAAGCCAGTCCAAAAAGTGCGCTCCCGTATACCGCCAGTTTTTTAAAGCCTGTGCGGTCTCCCAGTGCGCCCATCGGTATTAGCAAAGCAGCCATAACCAGGGGATAAATATCCATAATCCACAGGAGCTCATTGTGGGTCGCATGAAGCTGAGTACTTAATACTGGCGCGACCACGTACATAATGGTTGCATCTAAAGATACAGGTAAGTATATGAATATAATGATAATGAGTATTATCCACTTACTATGCATATCGTTTACACCATGTAAAATCAAAAAGGTGGACAAGCGTTCAGGTTGAATTTATAGTGAAGATGAACGCATGTCCACCTTTTGGTGAGAATGAGGAAAAATTGCTTATGTCTTATCTCAGTCATGATGAAAGACGCCGGATGATTCTGGAGACGGCGGTAAAAATTGCGTTTGCAGAAGGGTTAACGGCAATGACGGTTCGCAGAATTGCGCAGGAAGCTCAGATAGCAGTCGGACAGATTCATCGCCATTTCTCTTCAGCATCAGAACTTAAAGCTGAGGCCTTTCTGTTATCAGTGACGCAATCCCTGACGCTGCTGAACGATACGGCCAGACGGGAAGGGGCGGGAAGTTTAGCAATGCTCGGCTGGTGTCTTTTTACGGAAAACCTTATGGAGGCGCGTCATTTCAGCCAGCTCTGGAAAGAGGCGGAGGTGATTTCCTATCACGATGACGTCATGCGTAACGCTTTCCGCGTCGGGATAAACCAATGGCATAGCGCTTTGGTCCACCTTCTGGAAACCGGCACTGCGAACGGTGAATTTAAGGCTAAACGGCCCGTCGCTTCAGTCGCCTGGGACTGCATTGCTTTTTCATGTGGCCTGGACGGCATTTACAACCTCAGAATGGAGGGCTTCGGCGATAACGAGTATCTGACGCACACAGAAACATTTCTGAAAAGCCAGCTGGACATATATGAGTAAACGGAAAGGTAATATCAGCATTACGTTTACTCTTTGGTTATAAAACGGAATTCAGAAGAACAAAGTAAATACTGTATTTTTGGCAAGGTAACGTATGACAATTGTAATTAAGTCAGGGATAGCTGCGGCACTCCTGACCGGATCTTTCCTGCAAGCAGCACAGGCAGATGACTTTTCGCTGGGGTTAACGGCAAGCTGGTCATCAAAACTCTACCGGCAGGTTAATGAAAATAAAAACAACCTGATATTCCCTAACCTGGACTACGAGGCAGGCCGCTTCTGGTTTCATGGCCTGAGTACGGGTTATGACTTCATACACACGCCCTCCGATCGGTTAGCGGTGGTGGGTTATTACCTGCCCCTTTCTTTGAAGGCCAGCGACAGCCATTCCTGGCAAATGCGGCAGCTGAAAGACCGACGCAGCACCTTCATGACGGGGCTTAGCTATACGCACCTGTCTGACAGTCTGGGGACATTTGAAACTGCGCTGTCTACTGATGCGCTGAGTACCAGTAACGGTCTGCACTGGAACAGCACCTGGAGTTACCCTGTTCAGCTGGGCGCGTTCAGCCTGGAGCCTGCGCTGGGCGTAAACTGGAACGATGGCAAGTTTAATCGTTACTATTACGGCATCAGTTCAGGTGAAGCAGCAAGAAGCGGCTTCAAAAAATACACGCCAGGCGACAGCTGGACGCCTTTTGCCGAACTCAGCATCAATTACAGCCTGAGTGATAACTGGAACCTGTACGGCGGGGCACGATATACCTTCCTGCCCGACGAGGTTAAAAACAGTCCTATGGTTGCTGAAGACTCACTTGTGACTTTCTGGAGCGGGTTCTCTTATACGTTTTGATTAAACAGCCGGGGATATTCTCCGGCTGCGTTATTACGAAATATATTTCTCCAGACAGAAATGGCTTTACTGTTTAACTCGCAGGTTCATTCATGGTAAATCCACATTTTTTCGATGCGCTCATTGCATGGATTGAAAAGAACATTGCGCAAAGGCTACCTCTGGACGAGGTTGTCAATAAGTCAGGGTTTTCCCGGCGCTATCTGCAGAGAGTTTTTAAAAATTATACCGGCGTATCGCTGGGCCTGTTTATTAAGCAAAAACAAATGGACTCTGCCAGAGCTGACATTCTGTCGGGAAATTGCTCCATCACGGATATCGCGCTGAAATATGGTTATGAATCACAGCAGTCGTTCACTCGTGCATTCACCCGTTATTATGGTATCCCACCTGCTGCTTACCGGGAAAACGTCCAAATGATGAATAGGTTAAAAGTTCAACGGCGGCCTGAATAAGGGCTTAGACATGAGCGAGAAAAGTTTAATCCTTGCTGCTGGGGATAATGAAGTTATTACAGATATTATTGCTGAAAATTTACAGCGGGATGGTTTCCTGGCGCTTCCGTCAAAAAATGGCGCACATGCACTTGAGTTTTATACTCAATTTCTCCGGGCTCTGAGTATCCCTGATATTGATATACCCTGAATTGATGGCGTCGCTGTTCTGCAAGAGCTGAAGAGGCTGGATAGCACCCCGTTACCATAACGACAGCAAATGACACTGTGGTGTGATATTTAGCTTCAGGAAGGGCTATCATCTGACAGGGATACAGATTTCATGTTCTGTCTGTGGTGGCTTGCTGAGCAGCCACGCATAAATTGCAGTTAAGTAGATTAAAAGGCTCATTAAATAATGAACGTTGAATTCAGGAAGGAAGCCGTTTGCATACTCGCTTCGTATCTTATCGCTGTCGCCGCCGCGCTACTGGTGTTTCCGTTAAGGCTGTTGCCCTGCCTGCTGGCAGGAATGGTTACCTTTGAAATCATTGACGCTTTCCGGGTTCGCTCGCAGGGGTATTTGCGTTCGAAGGTTTCCGGCTGGCTGGCCGTCATGTTCATCAGTCTGCTTTTAATTGCCACGGTTTTCGGCATTTTCATGCTTGTTTATAATGTGTTCACGCTGGATTTCACCAGCGAAGGCGATTTTTACCGGAAGCTGAACGATGTTGTCCGGGAGGCGCATGATAAACTGTATCCCGTTCTTGGTGATTATATGCCCAGAACCTATCAGGATATTGAAACGGCTGGCTTCACCTGGCTCCAGACGCATATTTATATTTTGCAAAATGCGGGGCAAAAAGCGCTGCACTTTTTTGCGGTCACTTTTGTGGGTATTTTTCTGGCTATACTTATTTCCCTTGCGTCAGGAGGTGAAACACGCCCAGCACCGTACCTGAAATATCATCTTCTGCAGCGCATCCGAACATTCAGGGAAGTATTCAGTGCGGTCGTTACCGCACAGGTAAAAGTGGCCGCGTTTAATGCGCTGGCTACAGGCGTATTTCTGTACCTGGTGATGCCTCTGCTGGGATATCACCTGCCTTATGCCAAGACGCTAACCTTTGTGACTTTCCTGTGCAGCCTGCTGCCGATCGTCGGTAACCTGATATCCAATACGCTGGTTACTCTGGTGGCGCTTTCGGTCAGCCTGCAGGCTGCGGTCGTCGTCATCTTCTATCTGATCCTGATACATAAAGCAGAATATTTCATTAACGCCAGAATTTTTGGCTCGCAGATTCAATCTTCGGTATGGGAACTTCTGCTGGCCATGCTTATTTTCGAATCGCTGTTTGGTATTGCAGGTGTGGTGGCCGCCCCCATCTTTTACGCCTGGCTCAAGGTTGAACTGATGCGCAGGCACCTGATTTAGCGATACGCAGGCTGAAGAGGAAAGAGCTTATGGGTTCCTCTTCAGCAGGGCCTGCGCAAGGTTGCTTCCGCAGTGGCTGAGTTTGACGACGATTCGCTCCCTGAACGCACTCATAATACGCATCTTACTCTTTAACGTTGCTGAGCATGAGATAGCTTAACCGGCAAGCCGTTTTTCTTTTACGAGAGGAGGGCGCCGACAATACCGGGGCAGAAGTAAACAACAAAGAGCAGTTCGGCTTCAGGCGCGGAAGCTAAAACTGTTGGCGGAGCAGCGGCGATTTTTTTATTATAAAAACATTAAGGCAGTTAAAAACATAGCGTTACGCTCTTATAAAGTTGCATTTTATAATTGCACTTAAGATAATTAAAATGCAATAATTTTGTCAGATTTATTATTTATCGTGGAATCTCTTCAGGGCTTGCATCATGAAAATAAGCGCTCTTACGGAAAGGCTTTCTCAGAAAATAATCACCATGATCGACGGCGGAGCTCTGACGCCGGGTGCGCATCTTAGCGTCCCGAAGCTCGCAGACTCCTTCGATGTCTCACGTTCGCCGGTGCGTGAGGCTTTAGTCTACCTTGAACACAAAGGTATTCTTCAACAGCAGCATAACCGCGGTTTTTTCGTTAAGCAGGATTACGCTCCTCAGCTTCAGAGCTCAAATGAAAGCGAAGTGGATAACGATCTTCCCGAGTACTATCAGCTAGCGGAAGACTGGCTGCAGGATAAAATCGAATCAGAAGTAAATGAGCTTTACCTGCTTAAGCGTTACAACCTGTCTAAAACACAGCTTACGACTATTCTTGCCCGGGGCATCAGCGAAGGGTGGGTAGAACGGAAACAGGGTTATGGATGGCGTTTTTTGCCGGTTGCCAAGACCAAAGCCGCGCTTGAGCACATTTTCAGCTTTCGTATGGTTATCGAACCGATGGCCATTCTTGAGTCGACGTTCAAAGCGCCGCAGAACAAAATTGATGATATTAAAAGCGAACTGGAGATGCTTTTAGAAAGCGGCATTCAGCGTCTGTCTCCGACCCAGCTTCAGCTGGCCGGTTACCGTTTTCATGAGACAGTGATCGGCTTTTCGAATAATCCTTTTTTTGAGATCTCGCTGCGCAACGTTAACCGCATGCGTCGTTTAATGGACTATCGCATCATGGACGACCGCAGCCGTTATTACGCCGAAGTTAAAGATCATCTGCGCTTGTTATCGCTTATTGAAACCGGGCAGCTCATTGAGGCGTCCTACATGCTGAAGCAGCATCTTGCTGTGGCCCTTGAGAATAAAAAGCAGCGTAGCATCAGCGTATAAAAAATGGCCCGGATGGGCCATTTTTTACCAGCAAAATCCTTATCCTGCAGACGAATAAAGCGGATACAGCCCTAACAAAAGCCCTGATGCCAGGAAGATCATGCACAGCAGGAAAGCCCACTTAAAGGTGTACTTCTGATGGTCGCTGAATTCCACGCCTGCCAGACCAACCAGCAGATAAGTCGAGGCTACCAGCGGGCTGAGTAAGTGAACGGGTTGCCCGACTAAAGATGCCCGGCCAATTTCAATCGGATCGATGCCATATACTTTCGCAGCTTCTGCCAGCACGGGTAAGACGCCGTAATAGAAAGCATCGTTCGACATAAAGAAAGTGGCCGGCAGGCTAATCAGCGCCGTAATCGGAGCCAGGTAGGGACCCCAGGAGTTCGGCAGCACATCCAGCAGAGAAGTGGACATCGCAGTGACCATACCGGTACCTGAAAGAATGCCGGCGAAAATGCCCGCGGCAAGGAATATTGACGTCTGATTCAGGGCGGCAGGCGCGTGCGCTGCAATACGCTGGCGTTGCGCGTCAAGATGCGGATAGTTAATCAGCAGCGCGAGCGCAAACGCAACCATAAACAGCACCGACAACGGCAGCAGCTCCATTACCAGTGACGCCATAAGGACCAGAGTAAGAATAGCGTTGAGCCAGAACAGCTTAGGACGGCGTAACTCTTCATTTACTTCATTAATGGCTGGCAGATAGCTTTCAGTATCATCTTCCGTTACCGCGCCGTTGCCGTTGGTATTAATACTTAGCCTACCCAAACGACGACGTTCACGAATACCTATATACCAGGACAGCACTAACACTCCGACAAAACCGCTAATCATTGTTGGAAGCAGCGGAACAAAAAGCTCGCTGGACTCCACCTTCAGCGATGCCGCAACGCGGGCCAGCGGGCCTCCCCAGGGTAGCAGGTTGGTAATGCTGCCAGAGAGAAAGACCACGCACGTCAACGAAAGCGGATCAAGCCGGATGCGTTTGAACAGAGGAAGCATAGCGGTGACGCAGATCATATAAGTCGTCGATCCGTCGCCGTCCAGGGAGACCATGGCTGCCAGAACAGCGCTGCACATAACCGCTTTGACCGGATCACCATTAATGATCCGCAGAAAGAAACGAATAATAGGATCGAATAAGCCGGTATCAAACATAGTGCTGAAATAGAGAATGGCAAAAATAACCATAATCGCAGTAGGCGCGACTTTTTTAAGCCCCTCGATCATCATTTCGCCCATCCCTGAGCCAAATCCGGCGAGCAGAGCAAATATTATCGGAATAAGGGTCAGTGCGACTAAGGCAGAAAGTTTTTTCGTCATGATGAGGATCATAAAGACCACAATCATGCCATATCCCAGAAGCGAGAGCATAGGAATCTCCAACGCATATTATTTCTAATATGCGTGTTAATTAATTTAAGGATGTTTTTAAGAATGGGGTAGGAATAAATCAGCCCATATGCAAACCGCCATTAACAGAGAAATCCGCCCCCGTCGCGAACCCTGATTCATCGGATGCCAGCCATGAGCAGATTGACGCAATTTCCTGCGGCGAGCCCAGGCGGCGCACCGGGATCTGCTGAACAATTTTGTCAATGACCTGAACCGGTGTCACCGTTTTTAGCTTTGATGTGCCCAGATAACCGGGAGATACGGTATTTACAGTCACGCCCCGGGCTGACACCTCGCGCGCCAGCGCCCGGGTAAAGCCGCGTACCGCAGATTTTGCCGTCGAATAGTTCACCTGCCCGGTTTGGCCAATTTGCGCATTAATCGAAGAGATATTGATAATACGTCCCCAGCCGCGGGACATCATGCCGTCAATAACTTGTTTAGTGACATTGAATAATGAATTCATATTGGTGTTAATAACGGTTTGCCATTCCGGCGGCTGCATGTCACGAAATAAAACGTTACGCGCCGTTCCCGCATTATTAATCAGCACATCGATCTCACCAATTTCTGCTTTAATTTTCGCAAAGGCTTTAACCGTTGAATCCCAGTCGGCCACGTTGCCTTCAGATGCGATGAAATCAAACCCCAGCTTTTTATTGTCATCAAGCCACATGGTTTTACGTTGAGAATTCGGCCTGCATCCTGCGATAACTTTAAAACCGTCTTTTGCCAGCCGGCGGCAGATAGCGGTTCCGAGGCTTCCCATGCCGGAAGTAACATACGCAATACGTTGGGTCATAACCCTTCTCCCAGATGCATTTATGTAACAGTTTTCACGATTTGTTAACAGTAAGCTATCGGCGGCGCTTTTTAGCAATATCGATCCGTCGAAATTGTGACCACGATCGTCAATTTTGTGCATTTAAATATCTTCAAATGCAATCGAATGAATGAGCTATGCAATCGATTTATGAGAGGGAACGGCCAAAATCGGCGCTTTGTAGCCGGTATAGCCAGATTTCTTGCAATGCAAAAATAAAAGCGTGATTCTAATCACAAGTTGATTTTTGCACTTGTGATTAAATAAATGCATATAGCATAAGGGGAGGGGTAAATGGATAAATTCGCCTACGTTGGCTGCCGGACGTCCGAATGGCGCGGTGCACGTGGAAAAGGAATTGAAGTCTACCGCATTGATGAGTCGGGTAACTGGCACCATATCCAGCGTGTGGCATCCGTTCAGGAGAATCCCTCCTGGATCACGCTGGATGAAAAAAGAGACCGGCTTTATGTGCTGCACGGTGACGGCAATCAGGTGGCCATCTTTGCGCGCGATCCTATATCAGGCATGCTGACATTCCTGTCTGAACAGACTACCGGCCCGCAAAATCTCCACCCTGACCTTGATCCGCTCCGGCGCAACAATCCGGTGCATGCCGCACTTACGCCTGACAGGGGACACCTGTTAATTGCTAACCATGAAGGCGGGAACGTCGCTGCACTGGCGTTTACTGATGAAGGTATGCTGCTGCCTCCCGGCCATCTGGCGAGGGTCGAAGGCCATGTTGCTGCTGCTGAAGCGCCAGCGAGCCTGTCACGGCCGCATGAAATTATTTTTGCGCCCGGCAGCGACTATTTTGCTCTGCCGGTTCAGGGCCGTCAGGCCGGGAACGGCATTGACAGAGTGTGTATTTATCAATGGCGTGACGGTCAGTCGCTGCTTAAAGATGAAGTGCTGTTGCCTGGCGGAAGCTGGCCACGTCATGTCGATTTCCATCCGCAGGGCAGGTGGCTTTATGGCCTGAGCGAGCTGAGTAACACCGTTACCGTTTTCGACTTTGAGCGTGAGACGGGCCACATTGCGCTTAAGCAAACGCTGAGTAGCCTGCCTGAAGGATTTGCAGAGCGTAACGATGCCAGCGAAATTGAAGTGCACCCGTCCGGACGTTTTTTATATGCCGCCAATCGCGGGCATAACAGCATCGCGATCTTCCACATCGACCCTCATGATGGCCGCTTAACATCTGCGGGTTGGGTCTATTGTGGCGGTAAAACACCGCGCTTTACGACGATCTCCCGCGATGGAAAGCGTTTTTATAGCGCCAACGAGGACTCCGACTCTATCCGCATTTTCGACATTAACGGCGAAACAGGCATGTTGACGGACACGGGGAAAGAAATCTTCGCTGCCAGCCCGACCTGCATCGTTTTTGCCGGCTAGCCCGGCGTTTGAGGTCAGCGTTTGACCTCAAACCTCCGATCCTGGCGCACGTTTCGATGGCGTAACGTTTTCGATAAACGCCTTAACGGAAGGTGAAGATAGGGCATAACTCTTCACGCCGACATACAGCTCGCGTTTCGCCCACGGCTCGACGAGCGGAATACAGCGCACCGTATCGTGTTTAGCCGCCTGGGCGATTTCATTGACCGGCAGGATGGCAATCCCCAGCTGCTGTGCAACCAGCTCCGCCATTGAGATAAAGCTGCTTACGCGTAAGCCTGTGTTCAGCGTTTTACCAAGCTTTCTGGCTTCACGCTCCAGAATATGGCTCACTGCGCTGTCGCGATGCGGCCCAATTATCTTCTCATCGACACAGTCCGCCAGCTGTAAAGCAGCGCGCTCCGCCAGCGGATGTCCCTGCCACACCAGAACCGAGAGCAGGTCGTGCTGCCACGGCCAGACTTCGATACCGGAAGCGGGCGTCCAGTTGGAAAAGAAACCGACATCCGCATCGCCCTGCAGCAATCCCTGTACCACGCCGGTGCCGGTGTGCTCCTCAATATCGATATCAGTCTGGGGATAGTGCGTCAGAAACTGGCTGATGGCGCGCGGCAGATAATGCATTAACGCCGCTGAGATAGTGAAGATGCGGATGTGGCCGCGCACGCCGGCCACATAATCACTCAGCTCCTCTTCCATTTGATCGAGATTGCGGAACACCTGGCGCGCGTGAAACAGCAGTGAGTGACCGGCCGGCGTCAGTTCGATGCCGCGCGGCAGGCGCAACATCAACGGCGTGCCAATTTTCTGTTCAAGCTCGGCAATGCGCTTGCTCACGGCTGAGACGGCCAGATGCTTGCGCCGCGCAGCCCGGGTAAGATTCTGCTCCTCAGCCACCGCCACAAACAGCGAGAGTGAGACCAGGTCGTAACGCATAAGCACCCCTTAACCGGTGGTGAGTGTTTGCTGAATAACGAAAGGCAAAATACCGCCATAGCGCAAGTAGCGAAGCTCCTGGCGGGAGTCTATCACCGCCTCAAGGTGCAGGGCAGCAATCTGTCTGCCGTCACGGCTGATGTAGAGCATTAGCGGCGTCGCTCCCGGCGCTATCGCTTCCAGGCCGGCAATATCAAGCACCTCTGTGCCATCCATCGCGGGTAGTTTATCCGCTTCGCCAGCGATGAAATGCAGCGGAAGAATTCCCATACCAATCAGATTGGTGCGATGAATACGCTCGAAGCTGTTGGCAATCACCGCTTTAACCCCCATTAAAGCCTGCGCTTTTGCTGCCCAGTCGCGACTCGAACCCGCCCCGTAACGTTCCCCGGCCAGCACAACCAGCGGCAGGCCAGCTGCTTGCCAGGTTTGCGCGGCCTCAAACGCCGGCAGAATGCGTTGATGAGCCGCATCCCAGGCGAAACCGCCGCCGCCGCGCTTATCTTCCGGTAACAAACGATTGGAGAGCGCTTTATTGGTGAAAGCACCCCGCACCATGACTTCATGGTTGCTGCGGCGGGTGGAGTAAAGGTTCAGGTCCTGCGGATCTTCATGATGTTCCAGCAACCACTGACCGGCCTGGCTTGCAGCAGAAATCGCACCTGCCGGCGAAATATGATCGGTAGTGACGTCATCGCCAAACCAGAGAAAAGGGCGGGCATTGTTGAGCGAAAGCGGTTCGGCAGGATCGCGGGGCAGGCGCTCCAGGTAGCCAGGGCGGCGCAAATAGGTTGAGGTAGACTCCCACGGATAGTGCACGCTACCCGGCGCTTCAATCTGCTGCCAGTGCGGCGTTCCCTGCCAGATGACGTCGCGCCGCCGGATGTAGTGTTCACGCTTCATCACCGTTTTAACCCACTGCTCAACCTCTTCGCGAGCAGGCATCAAATCGCGCATAAATACAGGCTGATTATCCTCATCGTGACCAAGGGGATCGCGCAGCATATCATGCTGCATATTTCCGGCGATGGCCCAGGCAATCACCAGTGCTGGCGAGGTCAGATAGCCATGTCCAAGAGCTGGATTGACGCGGCGCGGAAAGTTGCGGTTACCGGAAAGCACGCATACTGCCTGAAGGCCGTCGTTTACCAGAGTTTCCATCGCCGGCTGCAACGCGCCCGAGCTGCCGATGCAGGTCATACATCCATAACCCGCCACGTTAAACCCCACTTTCTCCAGCTCGCTGAGCAGTCCGGATTCGCCAAGGTAGTCGGTGACCGCCCTGGAGCCGGGTGAAAATGAGGTTTTTACCCAGGGCTTCGGTTGCAATCCGCGTTTTGCGGCATTGCGTGCAAACAACGCCGCCTGAATCACCAGCCGGGGATTGGCGGTAGTCGTGCAGCTGGTGATTGCCGCGATGGCAACGGCACCCTGTTTGATGGGCTGCGTGTAATCATCATGATGCCATTGTAAACCGCGCTCTGCGGGCTGCAGCGTTTCCAGAAAGCTCTCAGGCGAATCGCTAAGCGGGATCTGCTGATGAGGATTATAAGGCCCCGCCACGCTGGGTTCGATGCTGCCCAAATCCAGCTCAATGAGCCGTGTGAAGTCCGGCTGCCGATCGTCAGAGGTACGCCACAGATGCTGACGTTGCATATAGCTGTGGATAATGTCCTGCTTCTCTTTGCTGCGGCCCGTCATGTTGACGTACTCTGCGCTGCGTTCGTCAAACGGAAAGAACACGACGGTAGCGCCGTATTCCGGCGCCATATTGGCTATGGTTGCGCGCGACTCGAGCGGCATACTGTGCAGCGCGGGACCGGTGAATTCAACAAACTTGCCGACCACTCCGCTTTCACGCAGCAGGCGCGTAATGTGCAACGCCAGATCGCTGTCGCTGACATCCGGCGACAGCTGGCCGGACACGGAGATGCCCACCACCTCGGGGAAGCGAAGCGTTACCGGTTCGCCCACCAGAGCCGCCTGTCCTTCAAGCCCGCCCACGCCCCAGCCCAGCACGCCCAGGGCGTTAATCATCGGCGTATGGCTGTCGGTTGCGATCATGCAGTCGGCGTGCAGCAACGGTATTGGCTCACGTTCATCAACCGCCACCACTTCCGCAATGGCCTCAAGGTTCATCAGATGAATGATGCCGGTGCCGGGCGGGATCACGCGAAAGTTATCCAGGCTTTTTTCTGCCCAGCGAATGAAGCGGTAGCGTTCGGCGTTGCGGCGGAAATCAAATTTAAGGTTATCTTCCAGGGCGTCAGCGCTGGCATAGCTTTCAACGATCACCGAATGATCGATCGTCAGCACGGCGGGGATATGTGGATTGATAGCGCGCGGATCGCCGCCTGACTCGGCGGTCAGGTCACGCATGGCGGCAAAATCAGCCAGCGCCGGTAAGCAGGTGGTGTCATGGAACATGAGCCGGTCAGGGTAAAACTCAACTTCACCTGGCGCAGACTTCGCAGACAGATAGTTGAGAAAGGCCGGCAGCGTATGGGGGGAGCATCGCGCTACGTTCTCCAGCAGAATGCGTATGCTGTAGGGCAGGGTTTGCAGCTGGGCCAGCGGCACGATGTTGGTGAGATCGATAAAATGATACAGGCGGTCGTTAATGACCAGTGATGAGCGTTCAGGCGTTGAGGGCGATGTCATAAAAACCTTCTGTCACAGCAATCTATGTATGTTCGTCACCGGATAACGTCTCATGCTCCGAAATGAATGAAAATTGAACATTAGCCAATGCAGCGTTCTCCAGCGGAGAACGCTGATGCGGGCTCAGGCCTCGGTAAGATTTCGGTTGATAATCTCGCTTATGGCTCCGTCTTCCTGCCACTGGTTCAGGTAGCGCGTGAGTTCATTAAAGAGCTTGTCACTGGCCCGCGGCACACAAATTGCCTGGAAAATCTGAGCAAAATTATCCGGCAGCACGCGAAAACCGCTATTCCTGCCGGCCGCGCTTTCCAGCGGCTGACGGATGCCGGCGGCCATATCGCCTTCTCCATCGAGAAACGCATCAATAGCCGCCTGTGACGAGGCCAGTCGATTGAGCGAAGCATGCTTTAATTCCCGGGTCAGGAACAGATCGTAGGCGGCTCCTTTACCGACATTGATCACCACGTCCGGTCTATCCATCTCGGCCACGCTTTGCCAGCTGCTGCTCTCTCTGACCAATACGGTACTCTCGATGGTGATATAGGGCTGAGTGAATCGCAGCACCGCTTCGCGTTGCGGATCTATCGCTAAGAAGGCGATATCCCATCGGTCGTTGGTCGCATCGTTTACCACTTTCCCCGCCGTGGGATAAGTGACAAATTGCGCCACCTTACCCTGTTCAGCCGCAATTTTGTGGGCGATCTCAACGGTAATGCCGCCAGGCTGCCCGTCGGGCAGCGTTTTGGTCAATACGGCGTTACCTAAATTAATGGCGAAGCGTAACGGGGTTGCGTTATCGGGGACTGACATGGGGTTCTCCTGAGAAATCGTCATCGTGATCCTGATTTGGCGTGTCAAAATTCAGACGTTGAATTTTTCCGGCCACAAACAGATAACAGCACAGATTGAGGAAAGCGCAGACGCCGACAAAAATCAAAGCACCATTAAACGAACCTGTATCTTTAATAATGTAGGCAATGATAATAGGCGTGAAAATCCCGGAAATATTACCGATCATATTAAACAAGCCGCCGCTCAGGCCAACC
The DNA here is from genome assembly GCF_051307055.1 of Dryocola sharpae. Taxonomy (GTDB): domain Bacteria; phylum Pseudomonadota; class Gammaproteobacteria; order Enterobacterales; family Enterobacteriaceae; genus Dryocola. Next base: position 1,674,068 of record NZ_CP149994.1, read on the forward strand.
GCCTCTTTTGGCGAGAAATCAGAAACCACGCACCAGCCCATCGCGCCAAAACCTTTGCCGAAGAAGGCCAGCGACATAATGGCGACTACAACCCACGCCGAGTCGACGTAATTACAGATCACCATGCTCACGGCAAGCAGCATGCCGATAACGATCGGCGTTTTACGCGCCGCTGACAGGCTGAAGCCGCGCGCCAGCATATAATCGGATAGCACGCCTCCCAACAGCGCACCTGCACATCCGCATAATGCAGGCAGCGAAGCAATAAAGCCTGCCTTGAGAATGGTCATGCCGCGATCGTGCACCAGATAAACCGGGAACCATGTCAGGAAGAAGTAAGAAAGCACGGTAAAGAAGAACTGGCCCATATAAACGCCCAGCGCCAGTCGGCTGGTCAGTAATTTACGGGTATAGCCTTTGCCGACATTATCGCCTTTTTTGCTGATCTTCATGTTCGTCAGGCCGCCGCCGGACTGGATATATTCAAGCTCAGCATCATTCACCAGCGGGTGAACCTTTGGCGTATCGGTGAGCACGCGCGACATCAACAGCGAGACCAGAATACCTACGGCTCCCATAAACCAGAACACCGATTCCCAGCCAAACGAATAAGAGAACCAGCCCATCAGCGGTAAGAAGACGACGAGGGCGAAATATTGCGCCGCCGTGGTGAAACCGGAGGCTTTTCCGCGCTCTTTTGCCGGGAACCATGCGGCCAGGAAGCGTGAGTTGGCAGGTAACGTCGGCGCTTCAATCAGCCCCATCATAAAGATGAAGCCGAAAATCAGCACGCGCGTAACCCAGATATTGTCAAAAGAGGTGCTAAAGCCGACCAGGAAAACGAACAGCGACCAGGTAAAAACGCCTGCCACCAGCACCTTTTTGGAACCGTAACGATCGAGCAACCATCCGCCCGGATACTGTCCCAGGACATACGCCCAGGTGAAGGTGGAGATGAGATAGCCGAGCGCCAAAATATCCAGCCCGGCAGACTTCACCATGTCCGTTCCGGCAATAGAGAAGGTCGCCCTGTCGCCGTGGTTTAATGCAATACTGAGGAATACCATCAGCAAAATCATATAACGATAATGCGTCGGCTTGTTCTTTTTAACAGTGGAGTTCAGAGTAATCATAATATTCGGCCTTGTCTGGCGTACGATTAATTAAATCGGTAAAGTTCAGCCGGGTTTTCCACAAATAATTTGTGTCGAACCTGATCGTTATGCGCCCAGTGGTAGATTTTCGATAGTATCAATGCGTCATCTGGCATACTTTTATTGGCACTTATTAAATTGGGATGCGGCCAGTCGCTTCCCCATAAAACACGTTCGGTAGCCCCGCAAAGAAAGCTACGCATTATTGAAGCCATATCAGAAACATCATCGCGTTGTGACTGATGATAAAGCGCGGAGAGTTTTACCCAGCATCTGCCTTTTTCAATCAGCTTCCACGCCAGCTTCCAGCACGGGTGCGCCATCGCATCAGGCTGCGGCAGACGAAAGTAGTGATCGATAACCAGATTGCCGGGCGCCTGAAGCAGCACCGAGCGTAGCTGCCACAGCTGATCCGCAGTGGCGTGCACCTGCACATGCCAGCCACGTTCGGCAACGCGGTGCGCCACGGGTAACAGCATCTCAGGCGTGGTCGCATTGCCTGCACCGAGATTGAAACGAACGCCGGTGACGCCCGCCTGCTGCAGCGCATCAAGCTCCGTATCGCTGACGCTCTCGTTCACTACCGCTTCGCCACGTGCGCTGGAGCCAAAAGCGCGCAGGGCATCCGTCAGGCAACGGTTATCGGTGCCATAGGAAGAGGGCTGCACCAGAATATGACGTGTATGTCCCAACCATTTTTTAAACTGGTTGTAATCGTTGACGGTCGCGTCAGGTAAATTCCGCGTGTCATCCGCTGCATAGGGATAACGCCTGTCAAAAATATGATGGTGACAGTCGCAGCTATTTTCGGGCAATACGATCTCAGGCGGATGGGAAATATGGCTATATTTCACATCCGCCGAAATATCTCGTCTTTCCACGATGTTGCCTTATTTAAATTGAAATCGACCGAATGGATTAATGGGTCATTAATAACTTAAGCTTTGAAACGGCCGCGTGCGGACTGCTCAGAACCGGGCAAGAAACCGCGCGCTGAACCTGCTCCCAGGCAATGGACATGGAGAAGTGCGCAAGCAGAATGGCGTCGGCGTCGCCATGCTCACGCGCAGCCTGAACAATCAGCTGGTTATGACGTTCTGTATCACCTTGCTCAAGCGCCTCTCTTGCTCCTTCCACCACGATGCTTCGCAGCGTGGCCGCATGAGAGCCCTGGCGCGCAAGTTCATTAAATTCAGCTTCCATCCCGGCCACAGCGGGGGCAAAGGTTGCCAGCATGACAATATTTTTACCCTGTGCTAATGCCGCTTCAAACATGGCTTCGTTTGGCTTAAGCACCGGTATGGCATGCCTGGCGGCGCTGGCGTCAATGGCTTCACCAAAAGCTGAGCAGGTAAACAAAACCGCAGCGGCATCTATGCTTGCGGCATAGTCCACCAGGGAATCGATCCGCTGATACAGGCGGTCGGTAAGCCCGGCGCTTTTTCGACGGTCAACGCTTAACGCGTCATCCAGCAAATTGCTGATCTGCGCCTCTGGCCACTGGTCAGCAAAAGCCTGGTTTACAGGCTCAACCGCCAGCGGCGTCGCGTGGATTAAAACGATACGTTGATTCATCTTCGGCTCCATGAAAGCAGGTTGCCGCCCAAGCGCGACAACCTCATGACGTTTAAATCAGGCGCGAATGGCTGCAGCCACTTTTTCAGCAAAGGCTTTGGTGCCGCACTTGCCGCCCAGATCCGGCGTACGGGTTTCCGGATTTTCCAGCACTTCATCCACGGCACGGCCGATCTCTTCAGCGGCTTTCAGGAATTTTGGCTGGTTGTGTTTCTCGGCATACCATTGCAGCAGCATCGCAACGGACAGGATCATCGAGACAGGGTTGGCCTTGTCCTGATTCTGAATATCCGGCGCGGAACCATGCTGGGCCTGGGCGCAGCAATGGGTGTCGCTCGCCATGATGGAACCCGCAAGGCCGAGGCTGCCGGACAGTTCGCTGGCCAGGTCGCTGATGATGTCGCCGTAGAAGTTAGTGGCGACCAGCACATCGAAACGCTCCGGGTTACGCACCAGGTGCGCGGTTGATGCGTCAACTAACAGATCGTCCAGCTCTACTTCAGGAAACTCTTTCGCGACGTGACGCACGGCTTCAAGGAACAGGCCATCGGTCATGTGGAAGCTGTTAGCTTTATGGATTGCGGTCACTTTTTTGCGACGCTGCATCGCCAGCTCGAAGGCTTTACGCGCGATACGTTCAGAACAATGACGGGTGATTTTACGGGTCGACAGCGCCATATCCGGGCTTGGCATCACTTCGCCCCAGCCGCGGGTCATGTTGCGGTCCGGATAGAAACCTTCCGTCGCTTCACGCATGATCACCAGATCCATCGATTTACCTTCCTTCATGTTGGAAGTCAGGAAAGGACGGGTGCGCGCCGGACGAACGTTAGCGTAGAGGTCCAGACCGATACGGAAGCCGGCAGATACGTTACGACCGCCTTTTTCAGGCGCCGGATAATCAGCGTGGGACTGTGTACCCAGGATAATGCCGTCATACGTTTTGGCACGGTCGAGTGATTCCTGGCGCAGCGTAGTGCCGTGTAACTCCAGGCTTTTAAAACCTACGTCTTCGTAGTCGAACTCAAAGTGCAGGCCATACGCTTTATCCAGTGACTCCAGCACGGTTACCGCAGCAGAAGTGATCTCAGGGCCGATACCGTCACAAGGCAAAACCAAAATACGCATAAATACTCCAGATGGTTGGTCAGTTTTCGATTGCATTTTTATACCAATAAATGCACTGATGGCAAGGTGATTAAGATCACATTTCTGATACAAAAAAAATACATTACCATATTCGGCTATTTAATCAGTGGTTTATGAATACCCCCTGTAGGCTCTCAGGATCGCCGCTCGTTTGAGCAGATTCTGTCGGACGCTGAGGAATCGGCGTTTGTTAAATTAAACGCTCTTTTTTGTGATCTGAGGCACAAATTACTACCAAAACTAATTGCACTTATATTTACATAAAAGCAATATGTGCTCAATTTGTTACCGTTTTAGAGGAACACATATGATTAAGTTGGGCGTCATCGCGGATGACTTTACGGGTGCCACCGATATCGCCAGCTTTATAGTGAATGCTGGCTGGAAAGTGGTGCTGTTCAATGGCGTTCCTGCTGAGGCTTTCAATCAGGAAGGCATTGATGCGGTGGTTATCGCGTTAAAGAGCCGTTCGATTCTGACGAAGAGCGCGGTGGAGCAGTCTTTATCCGCATCCAACTGGTTAAAATCCCAGGGCTGTAAGCGGCAGCTATTCAAATACTGCTCAACCTTTGATTCGACTAAAGAAGGCAATATCGGCCCGGTTACTGATGCGCTGATGGAGAATCTTGGCGCATCGATGACGCTGATTTGCCCGGCGGTGCCGGACAACGGGCGCACCATTCTGCAGGGGCATTTGTTTGTAAAAGGCCAGTTGCTCAATCAAAGCGGAATGGAACACCATCCAGTGACGCCGATGAAAGAGTCTTCACTGAAAAAATTGATGGAGGCGCAATCCACCGGCCGCTGCGGAATTATCGATCTGGACACCATTAAAAATCATGCGGAAGAGATCCCGGATGCCTTAGCCAGACTGGCTAAGGAGAAGATTAAATATGTTATCTGTGACGTGCTTGATAACAACGATCTGTTAACCGTGGCGCGTGAGACGGCGGATTTTGCTTTGGTTACCGGCGCAGCAGGTATTGGTTATGCGATTGCAGCGCTGGATACCATGAATAAAACGGCTGATAAGCATGCGCTCACCATCAGCAAAGAGGGGGCGAGCGTGGTCCTTTCGGGCAGCTGCTCTTCAATGACCAACCAGCAGGTTAACTTCTATCAGCAGCGCGCCTCATCGCTGGCGCTGGATGTGGAAAAAATCCTCCATGAACCCGCTTACCTGCAGTCGGTGACCGACTGGGTCATCACCCATGCCGGCGATTCGCTGGCGCCCATGGTTTATGCCACCCAGCCGCCTCAGATCATCGAGATTATTCAAAAGAACTACGGCGCAGAATTTGTCAGTGAAAAAATCGAAGGGTTCTTCTCTAAGCTCGCTCACAATTTAAGTGAGCAAGGCTTCAACAAATTTATCGTGGCGGGCGGCGAAACTTCCGGCGCGGTATCACAGGGGCTGAATATTAAAGGCATGGTCATCGGCGATGCCGTTGCGCCGGGCGTTCCCTGGACACAGGTTCTGGATGAAGAAAAGTGGGTGATCCTCAAGTCAGGTAATTTTGGTAACAGTGATTTCTTCTTAAAGGCGCAGGAGAGTGTGAAATGAGTGAAGTGCAATATCGTCAGGATTTAGTGCGCTACGCACGCTCCCTGTTTGAACGCGGCTATAGCAGCGGCGGCGCTGGTAATATCAGCCTTAAGTTACCTGATGGACATATCCTCGCGACGCCGACGAATTCCAGCTTTGGCGATCTGGATGCCGATGAACTCAGTAAAGTGACAATGACCGGCGAGCTGGTTTCCGGCCAGAAGGCGTCCAAAGAAGTGCTGATGCATCTGGCGATGTACCGTCAGCGCCCTGCCTGTGGCGGCATCGTGCACCTGCATTCTCCATGGCTGACGGCCTTATCCTGCCTGCCCGACCTGAACTACGAGAATGCGCTGCCCGCCATCACCCCTTATTATGTGATGCGCGTCGGCAAGCTTCCGGTTGTGCCTTATATTCGCCCGGGATCGCCTGATATTGCGGTCCATGTAGAAAAACTGGCGAAGGAGCATAACGCGATTCTCCTTGCCAACCATGGCCCTATTATTTCGGGTAAGAGCATCCGCGAAGCGGTGTTTAATGCCGAAGAGCTTGAGGAAACAGCGAAACTCTATTTCATCCTAAAACCCTATGGCATCAAAACATTAACTGATGAAAATGTTGATGAGCTAAATACGCTATTCAATATGAAATAAATATCTTGATGATAAAGCTGTGCAGGCTTTCCTGCACAGCGGTTTTTTATATCTGATACTCTGCGAATAAAAAGGCTAAGCCATGTCTTTAATGCTTATCACCGGGATTACCATGTTTGTTATTCTGACATGGTGCTTACTGAAAAATAAGTTTCCTCCCAGTGTTTTGTTTATTATATTACCGACGATTGCCGCGCTGGTCTGTGGGTTTGGCTTTAAAGAGCTGGGCGAATATGTCGCATCAGGCCTGAAATCAGTGGTGGGAACCGCCACGCTGGTCGCCTTCAGCGCCATGTTCTTTACCCTGATGAAAGAGGCGGGCGTATTTGACGTCATTGTGCGCTTTATTCTTCGCTTCGTGACGCAGTCGACGTTCTCTGTTCTGCTGGCTACGCTGACGATCGCTTCCGTATGCAGCCTTGACGGCAACGCGTACGCAACCCTGCTGGTTACCGTTCCGGCCTTGTTACCGCTTTACGAAAAGATGAACATCAGCCGTAAAACCTTGCTGATGCTGGTTACCGTAGGCGTTGGCGTAACGGGCATCACGCCCTGGGGCGGTTCGCTTAACCGTGCCATTGCCGTGACGCATCTCGATATTCTGGACGTCTATTACAAACTCATTCCTCTGCAGGTCGTGCTGTTTATTCTCGGCGTTATTCTCTGCTGGTATATGGCCAGAGTTGAAAATAAAAGCGGCTCGGGGATCGACAAAGAAACCTTCCTGGTGATGCGCCAGGAGATGCTGACCAGCAAAGGCGATCATAATCCATGGCTGTTACGCGCCAACTTTATCCTGGTTATTTCCACCATTGTTATTCTGGTTTCCGGATTAGTCGCAGGTAATTTCCTGTTTATGATCTCTTTCTCGCTGGCGGTAATGATTAATTATCCGGATGCGAAAAAAGCACAGCAGAAAATCAAAGAGTACGCTCTGACCATTTTCCCGGTAATAGTGATTTTCTTAACCATCGGCGTATTTGTTGGCATATTACAAAACACCGGCATTATTAAGGTTCTGGTGAGCGAGCTTGCGGTGCTTCTTCCCGCCAGCTTAGGACCTTATCTTTATATTATTCTGGCTGCCTTCAGCGTACCTATTGTTATCCTGATTGGTTCAGATGCATTTTACTTTGCGCTTCTGCCTATCGCCGTGGGGCTTGGACAAAGTTTTGGCGTCTCGCCACTGCACGTCACTATCGCCATGCTGATCACTGAACAAATTGGCCTGCTGTTAAGCCCGGTCATACCGGCCACGCACCTGGGGTTAGGCCTGCTTAATCTTCAGGTCGGTGAGCATGTTCGTCACTCCATAGTGAAAATCTGGATCATGAGCGTGTGCGCTCTGTTAGCAGCTATCGTTCTTGGCATTATTCCCGTCTGAGGACGAGCGATATGAACCCCGCCGGGCGTCATTAATCGATACTCGAACCGGTACCGGTGAATGACAGCCCAGGGGCTTTTTCAGGTATGAACAATTGATCATTTCAGACTTTATAATCACGCTGGAACACCACAACAATCTGCATTGGTGATGTCGCTATTGCAGAATTTATGCGCGTTAATCCCGTCAAAAATAATAGAAAATGAATCATTTGTCGTTTTGTCATTTATTCACTTAATTTTTTATCATTCGACTGCTGCGCTGTAGTCTTTGATTACTTGCATAAGGAGCACTCTGGAAGTCTCTTCGGTTGTAAAGCGAAAATTACTTTTTAGTCGCTGCGTTATCATCGACCTGAAGAGCACGTTACCCTGATAAGAAATCGTCATTTGCTTTGCCATGTTTTCAAGGGTAATTTTCGTCATCCTTTCACCGCAGGTGTCGGTTAATTGAAAAGAAAGGTACTCCGAAAGTGTCTCGTCCTGTTGAGTATAATGAAGGGATTGAATGCATGACGGCGAAAATATATGTGTTTGTGCCCCAACCGAGAGTTCGAATTGTCCTTTTTCTGCCTGCGCTGCCAAGGGTAAAAGCAACAAAAAACTCAATACGCCAATTTTGGTAAACATTTCTTCTCCATTATGAAATACAGTAAACTACGAAAGTCAGTCAACGAAATCCCATCGTTTTACTGACTTTGAACCATTTTGTATGCCAGCCACTCGCTCCATATATCCTCAGGGTCAATATCAGGGTAACCACGCTCTCTGGCCATATCATCGGCAATCTCTTCTGGCAACTAAATGACGGTAGTATTAGCGCCTATTAACTCAACTTCATTCTGAGTCAATTCATGTCCAGTTTCTTTCTTTTTTTACTCAGGCAATACAACTAATGCCGGGATGAATACCATAGTCATTTTCTGTCAGTCTTCCCTCGTAGCTTAATTTCAATCATTCTGGCATAAATGCCATGTCGTTACATGTCCATAATAATCATTGCTTAAGCGGATAAAAATTTATTATTTCCATAACCATAAGGAGATGCGTTAACGTCCGCTTCGCTCAAAGTGCCCGCTGTCGCTGCTGTAGGCAGTTTTACGCCAGTACCGGGCATGCCAGCTTAGCTGTTAAACAGGCGGTAGCTGATATCCCGAGGCTAACTGCGCTGTAGCAGAAATTGCCGCAGTGCGGCTGTAACTTCTTCTGGTGCTTCTTCAGCCATATGATGACCGCTGTTGATTGATTTGCCGCTAACGTCCGGCGCCCAGCTTTGCCAGATAGCCAGTATGTCGCCGTATATCTCTTCCAGGTCATCATATTTTGACCACAGGCAGAGAGTGGGGCACGCAATGACTCGTCCGAGCAGGCGATCCTCAAGCTCGTGCTGTTTATCTATCGCCAGACCAGCGCGATAGTCTTCAATCATCCCGTGTACAGTAGCCGGATCGTGTATGGCTCGCCTGAACTCCTGATACTCCTCGTCTCCCATTGTTTCCGGCTGGCCTCCATACCATTTGTCCGGGTCAGCCAGAATTGCCCGCTCCGGCTTTTCAGGCTGGGCAAAAAAGAACCAGTGATACCACTGACGGGCAAACTTCTCATTACATCTGTTGAGCGCTTCAAGTATGGGAACAGAATCCAGTACGGCAAGGCGGGTAATACGGTCCGGATAATCAAGGGCTGCCCTGTAGGCCGTGTAACTTCCTCTGTCGTGTCCGACAAGCGCAAACCGGTCAAAGCCAAGATGACTCATTAACTCAATGCAATCTTTTGCCTTAGCTCTTTTAGAAGAGCCCGCGTGATCGGGCAGATCGGCAGGTTTAGATGAGCGGCCGAAGCCACGCAGGTCAGGGCAGACGACAGTAAAAGATTTAGCAAGCTCGGGAGCCACCTTCGACCAGGTCGCATGAGTACGAGGATGACCATGCAGCAGCAGGACCGGAGGACCATTACCGCCATAACGTACGTTAAGCACTGCTTCAGAAAGCGTTATTTCTGCGTGGGTAAATCCCTCAAACATAGGCTTTTCTCCTGCCCGATCTGTAGTACAGATTATAGACGAGCTTGCCCGCGAGGCCTTCGCACAAGCCGGATGTATGTTAATCGCTTTAAGGTCCGGGCCGGTAAGTCCGCTTTCGCTCATAGCGGAATTTGCCCCGCTTAGCTGTCCGCTTTGTGCCAGGAGCGGAAGTAGCCAACATTGTTATCTGTGTAAATTTAAAGGGAATAGGTCAATCTGTTATGTCATCCTTGTTTCTTTTAGATCATGTAGTAAATTATAGATGGTTATTCATTATAAAGAGAGTGTTAGCGTGTCTATCCTTCATCCAACTTTGGAAAACATACTCCGTTTAAAGGTTGCACCCACTCCCGGTGAGCTTCACTTGTTAAATCATCTTACGGAGAACTTGGATGATAGCTACGAAATTTTCTTTAATCCATTTATTGATGGGGATCGCCCTGATTTTATCATTCTTAAAAAACACACGGCAATTTTTATTATTGAAGTGAAGGACTATAACCTAGTTAATTATAGTGTGGATGCTTTTAATAAATGGCAAGTTAGTTCTGAAAAAGGGGTATCGAAGATTTCATCACCTCAATCACAAGCTTTCAGGTACAAGTCAAATTTATATAATCTACATTTACCAGTATTAGGTCTGTCTTATCTAAAAAATCGCAATTTTTTTAACATTGTCCAGCCGTTTGTTTACTTACACAAAGGTAATAAAGCCAATATAGATTCGTTATATTCCCACGCCCAGAGTGAATTGATGGCGCGATCTAGGTATATTGATGCACAATACAGGAATAAAGAAATTTCTGTAGAGCAATACAATCAACAGGCAGACAAAATCTCGCGGCTAAAAAGAAAGTCAACTAGAGATAAGTCCATGGCTTACGGCGCTGATCGAATAAAAGAACTCGTTAATAAAATTAAAAGCTTTAAGCCACATGTCCTGTTCGACGATCGTGTGTATGACGATTTTAAAAGACGCTTGATGCCAAGCGACCATACTTTAAAGCAGGCAAAAAAAATCTTCTTAGATAAGCGTCAGAGTAAGTTGGCAATAAGCGTGTCTGGAAAAGAAAAGATTAAGGGTGTAGCAGGCTGTGGCAAAACTACTATCATTGCAAATCGAGCGGTAAATGCCTTTCATCGGCATGATGATATTGTATTGATTCTGACTTTCAATATAACACTAAAAAACCTCATTAAAGACCGAATCAGCGATGTTCTTGGTTATCGAGACGATCAACATTTCGCAGTGACAAATTATCATCAGTTTTTCATGTCTCAATTGATTGAGACAGAACAGGATATCAGTGAATTAATTGAAAAATATGGATTTAATGAATTATTTAACCGTGATTTATTCAGCGGTTTTTCTGTTAGTAAGTATCGGACAATTTTGATTGATGAAGTTCAGGACTTTGAAAATGAATGGGTAAAAATTATTCGTGACAACTTCCTCAATCACGAGGGTGAAATGATTCTGTTTGGTGACGAATCACAAAATATTTATGAAAGAGATAGCAAAAGAGCGGCCGTCATCGCGCAGGGATTTGGTGAATGGAAGAAATTAAGTCGTTCCTATCGTACAAGCAGTGACTCGCCTTTGAATCGAATTTTTAAAGATTATCAATTGAAGTATCTGGTCGAAAAACATGCAGACATAGACTTATTTGAACAACAAAACATCCAGTCAGGAATGAATTTTGATATTATCAAATATCATTTCTTTCCATCCGACTGGGAAAACAAATGCTTTGAAAAAATTCAAAGTTACATCAAAAATTATAGTTTCAATCCAAATGATATTGTTATTCTGTCGTCTAATATTTTTCTTGTTCGTCGATTAAATGAAAGGTTGAATGAATTTGAAAATACCACCTGTATGTTTGAAACATATGAAGAACTAATTGAACTCCTACCGGAAGGAAAGAAGCATTACGATATCAATAGATTAAAATTGCTCACAAAAGAGGAGTTACGTGATTTTATTAAGCGACATACTGGTATTAAATCTGATATTGAGCGGGTAAGAAGGACAAAGAAAAATCATTTTTATCCGAATAGTGGATTGATCAAACTATCCACGATACATAGTTTTAAAGGTCTGGAGTCTAAAACCGTGTTTTATATTATGGATGACAAAGATACTCCTGAGGTTATCTATACATCGATCACGCGATCTATTGAGAACCTCATTATCTTGGATAAAAGTAGTGAGGGGAAATATACAAATTTTTTCAGCGAAATCAATGCGAATTGAAAAAAATTCTATACAGCTCAGCTGTAAACAGCCCGCTTAACCGGACCATTCACTTTTAGAGATCTTCCGGCAAACCAACTTCCGCTCCTCGCTCATCGCTGCCGGTCAGATGTTTCCCACGACAGATCATGCATCAGCAGGGGAGCAAACGGCTATGGATAGAATCACCGCAAAATCCACCAGAACGGAAACGAATATTACCCCACATTTAGTGGTGGCTACGTGTAGGTGGTTCATCTATTCTGCTTGTATCCGCGGGCTGGCTGGAGTCACTCTTTGTGGATAATCCCATCCTTCAGAAAACCATCATCTTTATTCCCATCCTGTGGGTAATCGATGAATTGAGGGCTAGGAAAAGAAAATGTTCTGACCCCGCTATTGAAGCAGCTGATGCGAGAGAATGCCATGGATGGCGCTATCTCAGATGGGGGTTCCGGACTAGACAAGTGGCTGCGATCGTGTATATCTTCTTTCAGCTGATTCAGGTATTACTGAGATAAACGCCACAGGCAGGTACGACTGGCAATATACTCAAGATATTTCCGGGAATACAGAGCTGCTGCCAGGCTCGAAGGCGACAATGGCTTTGACCTTGTCGTTTTTCATCGCCGTATAAGTGGGCGATGGGAAATCCGGACATGCCTGTCAGTTGTTTAAACAGACAGGCTTAAGAGACTTATAGCTCCGACGGCCAGTTCTCCAGTACGCGCTGGCGTACCTCTTCCGGATACCCCTGCTCGAACGAGGCATGCAGATGGCGGGTGGACTGCAGCGTATCAAACACCACTTTTGCCCCCTTACCTGCCACATACTCTTCTTCTTCATAACACTGCGGCAAGCGGATCACGCGCTGATCGTCGAACACCACGCGGCGGCCAACCGGGTGAACGCGGGTTGAGAGCACCCACACCACTTCGCGCAGGTTGGTGGGATCAAAATCATCGTCTACCACGTAGACCTTCGGAATAAACACCATCGCGTCGGCCTTAAACAGCACCTCGCCGATGCGCTGGGCCAGGGCTTCGCTGGTGACGCCCGGCAGTAGCTCGCGCCAGTTCTGCGGCACCACCACCAGCAGCCAGTGGACGGTGGAATCTTCCGGGATCCAGGCCGTGACGATCGGCAGTTCCGCTTCACGCAGATACGTCAGGGCATCGGCGGCCAGTCCCATCGCCCAGAGCGTGTGCGACTCGTCGGTCGGGCGGCCGGTGATCGACATCGGCCAGATCGGAGCGTCCCGGTGGGTAATGGTCTCGACGTGGAAGGTCGGTTGGGCAGACGAGCCCTCGCCAAGATAACCACCGTACTCGCCGTAGGGACCTTCCTGGCAATCGCGGGTGATGGAGACATGACCCTCAATCACGATCTCTGCCGTGGCAGGCACGTCCAGATCGATACTGACCGCTTTCACCACCGGCACCGGCTCGCCCGCCAAGGTGCCGATGTAATCCGCCTCGTCGGCGTGGGCAGGGATCGGAATGCCGGAAACGCAGGAGATGGCCGGAGCCGGACCCTGCACCAGCGCGTAAGGCATCGGCTGGCCGAGCTTCACCCACTCAGTCCAGATCTGGCCGATATGCTGGCTCGGCACAATCAGCCCCACCATCCGTTTGCCGTCCACCTTCATCACACGGGCGATGGACCAGTTCACCCATTTGCCGTCCGGTGTTTTTACGATCAGCGTGCCCCAGGTATTGGCGTAGCGACCGCCGTCCTTGTCATGGGCAAAGGGGATAGGGAAGCGATCGAGGTTAGCTTCTTCACCGCGCAGGATATTCTGATGGCACAGCGCGTCAGCAGAGGCCACACGCACCGGCGGAATACCCGGTTTGTGACGTGCCGCCGACAGCGCTTCGACGATTTGCGGTCCGGTGGACGCCGGTGCCAGACCGAGCGACATCGCCACCCGGGCGTAAGGCATTTCCGGGCGGGAAGAGAGACTGGCCGGGGCACCAAACAGGCGGAAACCGGGTGCCACGCCTGCCACATTGTGGAACAGCGGGGCAGGGGACTGGATCTCGTAGCTGCGGCGGGTGATGGCGCTCGGCTCAAAATCACCGTCCACTTCCCGGGTCACGTGCATGATGTCGCCCATGGCATCGAGGGCATCGATAAAACCGCGTAAATCACCGTAATAGTTCATCAGGCTCTCCTTAAGCCGTGGGGGCGGAGTGAGGTTCACCCCAGCGTTGGGTTAAAGCGTTATCCAAGCCAAACTGATCCAGAATGCGCGACACAAAATGGTTGATGATGTCGTCAATGCTGGCGGGGTTGTTATAGAAAGCGGGCATCGGGGGCAGCATCGTGGCCCCGGCACGGGTCAGGGCGAGCATGTTCTCCAGGTGGATGGCGTTGAGCGGTGATTCCCGCGGCACCAGCACCAGCTTGCGCTGCTCTTTCAGCGTAACGTCGGCGGCGCGGGCAATCAGGCCATCGCCGTAGCCGCAGCGGATGGCGGCGAGCGTTTTCATACTGCACGGCACCACGATCATGCCATCGACGCGAAAGGAACCGCTGGAGATGGCCGCCGCCTGATCGTGCTCGCTGTAAGTCTTCGAGGCGAGAGCGATAACGTCCTGTACACTGTAGGGCGTTTCCAGTTGAATAGTGGCGCGCGCCCATTTAGAGATGATCAGATGCGTTTCGACATCCAAATTTTTCAGCGCGGCCAGTAAGCGAACGCCAATTGCAGCGCCAGTAGCGCCAGTCATGCCTACAACAAGCTTCATGCGGGTTCTCTGTAGTCATACTTTCAGTTATAGTTTAAGCTCAAACTGTTTGTGCTCGAACTATATGTTTGTCGTTTTCAGGAGTCAAGAGACCCGATGGCAGAAAATCGCGACTTAATCCTTGCCGCGCCCCTGTGGCCGCACGGCGATTGTTCACTAATGCACCTCATGCGCCGCGCAGGACAGCACTCGACTACCTGCTGGTCCCAGTGCGTCGATACCGGGTTATCTGCCGTGCAATACGCCATACTGGTAGTGCTGGCAGAAGAAACCACCTGCGACCAGCAAACGCTGGGCAGCCGGGCCGGGTTTGATAAAGCCACCGGCACCTATGTAATTGCTCGCATGACCAAAAGCGGATTACTGAAGGTAGAGACCGATCCCGCCAACCGCCGCCGTAAGCTGGTCTCCATGACGGCAGAGGGCGAGGCGATGCTGGCCCGCATGATTGAGCAGGCCAAAAGCGCCGAAAAGATGATTACCGCCGGTCTGAATACCCAGGATATCGCCGACCTGAAGCGTCTGCTGAGCAAGCTGGGGGGATTGCAGGAGCCTGATGACTATGCCTCCAACGAAATTGCCTGACAGCCACAGTGAGCCGAAGCCCGATCTGACGATCGGCTTTCTGCTGATGAAGCACTTTACGCTGGCCTCGGTGGCGGGGCTGGTGGAGTCCCTGCGCTTTGCGGCGGACGAGTCCTTCTCCAGCCGACAGATCTTCTGCCGTTGGGAGTGGATGACCTGTGATGACCAGCCGATTACCGCCAGCTGCGGCCTGCCGGTGTCGCCTACTGCAAAGCTCGATTTCTCAAAAGAGTGGGATTACTTCGTGGTCGCGGGCGGGCTGCTGGAAGAGACCCGGCAGTCGCCGGAGTGGCTGTTGCAGGCCCTGCGGGACCTGCATGCCCGCAATATCCCGATCATTACCCTGTGCAGCGGGGCCTTTGTCGCCGGTAACGCCGGGCTGCTGGACGGTCGCCACTGTGCGATCCACTTCACCACCCGGGACGAGTTCCGGCTGCGCTTCCCGAAAGCCATCCCGGTGATCGATAAAACCTACATCAAAGACGGCGGGATTATCTCCTGCCCGGGCGGGACGGCGATTGACCTGGCGGCGGATCTGATCCGCCAGCACTGCGGGCTGGTGCGCTCTCAGAAGGTGCTGAAATACCTACTGGTGGATGAGGTGCCCACGCCGAAAGCGAAGCACAAAGTGCCGCTTGGCGAACCTGACGTCTACGAGAATCCGCTGGTGACGAAGGTGATTGAGTTTATGAAGCATCACCTCGACTCGCCGGTGCCACTGGCGGAGGTGGCGGAGTTTGCCGGGGTGACCTTCCGCCAGCTCAACCTGATCTTTACCCAGTGTACCGGCCACTCTGCGGCGGTGTACTGGCGGCGGATGCGCCTTGAGCAGGCGCGCAAGCTGATGGCCGACTCCAGCAACAGCATTAACGCCATCGCCACCGCCACCGGCTTCGCCGATGCCTCGCACCTGATCGCCTGGTTCCGCAAACAGTACGGTGAAACGCCAAGCTCGTTCCGCAAGCGGCGCAGGGAAGTGGAGAAACTGGTGAAAGAGTGAAGGACTATTGCCCGGCGGCGCTTCGCTTGCACGGGCCTACAGGTCTTGTAGGCCGGGTAAGCGCAGCGCCACCCGGCGGCTGTTACAGCATATGACGCTTCGCCATCGGCATATTCGCTTTATGTGACGGGCTCTCATCTAGCGAGGCCGCATCGGCAAGGCTGCGGGCGTTGGTTTCCGGTGCCAGCCACCAGGAGACGGCTAAGCCCACAAAGGTGATCGCCGCGGCGATGTACATGGTGGTGCCGATCCCCAGGCTCTGCAGCGAGGCGGGCACCAGCCAGGTACCGACCGCCGCACCAATGCGCGACAGCGAGGTCCCCACGCCCACCGCACCGGCACGGATCTCCGTCGGGAAGATCTCGTTCGGATAGACCAGCTGCAACACCTGAGCCCCGCCGATAAACAGCGCGTAGGCACCAAACATCAGCAGAATGACCATCGACGGACCGTCACGCAGCAGGCCCAGCAGCAGCAGTGCCAGCCCCGACCAGAGGAAGCTCTGCAGCAGCAGCTTGCGACGCCCCAGAGTATTCACCAGCCGGGTGGCGATAATGCAGCCGACCACGAACAGCAGAGTAATAGCCACCGAACCGTAGGAGGCCCACTTGCCGCTCAGGTGCAGCGCATCCAGCACTTTTGGCGCAAAGGCATAGACCGCGAACACCGGGATCACCGAGCAGGTCCAGAAGATGGTCACAAACGCCATGCGTTTGCCGTAGCCCGAGTGCAGCAGGTTGAAGAAGGAGAGGTTTTTGCTTTCCGCCTGCTCCGGCAGGTTGTCCAGGCCAAAGTCAGGGCCATACACCTTGCGAATAATCGCTTCGGCTTCGGCATGACGGCCTTTGCTGATCAGCCAGCGCGGGGATTCCGGGGTGCCAAGACGCACCAGGAACAGCAGCGCACCAATTACCGCGGTGCTCGCCAGGGTCAGACGCCACGCATCCGGGCCGCCAAAGTGTAGCAGCGCTTCGCCGATCATATAGGCCGCAGCGGCACCGGCAAACCACAGGATGGTGAGGGTCGCCAGGCACGGCCCGCGGTTTTTCTTCGGCAGAAACTCCACCAGGAAGGCGGTCGCCACCGGGTATTCAATGCCTACCGCCACGCCATTTAAAAAGCGCAGGGCAAACAGCATCTCGCCGCTCTGCACCCAGTATTGCGCCACGGAGCAGGCCACAAATAGCGTCGGGCCGACGAAATAGAGCATCTTTCTGCCCAGGCGGTCAGTAAGGGCGCCGCCGATAAAGCCGCCAAAGAAGATGCCGATCAGCGCCGAGGCGGCAATCAGCCCTTCCCAGAAGGCGGTCAGTCCCAGAGCCGGGGAGACCTTCATCATGGCTATGCCGATAATGCTCAGCACATAGCCATCCACGAAGGAGCCGCCGCCGGAGCGCACGGTCAGCAGGCGATGAAAGCGGTTGAGTGGTACATCTTCAACAGAAACGGTATTTGACATGGTAACTCCTGTCTTTCCCCGATATCGTTGAATTAATGGGTGACAGCAGGAATAAACAGTATTAGCGATGAATGTTTATTCAGGCCGAGCGAAGCCATGCCCGTTAATTACGATTACGGAATAAATATAGGTCTAAGAAGGTTCAAGCGTTAAATAAGAGCGTGCGTTATTTCGCGTAATTCATGGCAAATACTCCTCCGCTGCAGGATGGTCGGATAAGATGTCAGTTATATTTATTATGTTGCTACTGTATCTGTTATTTTTAAGACGCTTCGTCAGATAATCGTTTTACGGCAACCGTGCGCGTCGACCACCAGCAGATCAGCGATCCGAGGCTGACCATCGCCGTGCCCTGCCAGAAGGCCAGGGTCAGGTGCGAATCCAGCATAAAGGCAGCCAGCACCGCTGAGATGATCGGAATAAAGTACGACGCCGCCGCCAGCACCGTAACGTTGCCGTGCAGGATCCCGACGTTCCAGGCGGCATAGCCAAAGCCCATCGCCATTGCCGCCAGCATCAGGCTGATCCATGCGTGCCACGACAGAGTAAATTCCGGCTGGGGCGAGGTGAGATATTTCACCCACAGCGTCAGCGCCGTTAAGATAAAGAACAAGGTGATACCGTTATTTCCCTGAGCGATACGTTGGGTAACCACGCAATAAATAGCCCAGATCACCGCCCCGCTGAATGCCAGCCCGTAACTTAACGGATTATCCATAACGTTATTCATCATCTCCGTCAGCGAAAATCCACCGTCGCCGCCTAATACCCGGCCTATTCCGACGATGGCTAAAATCACCCCGGGAATAATTAACGGACTGGTTTTCTGCCGGTTAACGATCACCGCCAGTAAAATGGTCATGCTCGGCCAGAGATAATTCACCATCCCCACTTCAATCGCCTGACGCCCGGTATGGGTAAAGCCCAGCGACAGCGACAGGCACAGCTCATAGCAAACGAACAGCACGCTGCCGATGATGAGATAGCTCAGCGGGAACTTTTGGATCTTCGGAAAGCCGATGGTAAACAGCAGCAGCACCGCGCTACAGGAATAGATCAACGCCGCCCCGCCCACCGGGCCAAAGCCTTCGCTCACGCTTTTGATCAGGCCGACAATCGCGCTCCAGAGCAGGATGGCGATCAGGCCGATGAGTGTCGCTTTCTTATGGGGCATACCCTGTACCTCTGTTTACATTCTGGTCACAATCCGGGCTTCCGGCGTGCCGCTTTGTTAAATTCTGGTTAACTGCAGCATTAAAACTATGCCGCCGGAAAGGCACTGTAAATACGTATCAGCGGGTGATAATTCGGGAATGTGATCGTTATCGGAAATCATATAGAAAATTACTACGATAAAATAATGCATTTATTTTATTGATTTTTAAGGTTTAATTTTTTCAAGTTTGTCAAAATATTCTGTTAATACGTATTTACGTTGTATTTTTCTTGTATACAAAAAATATTCACTCATTGACCTTTTACCTCCCCCTGTGCAAATTTTTAACAAACGCAGTGCATCAGGCTTGCGTAGCAGACTGTGATGGTCGTGAATTCCCCTGGAGGTTATCGTGTTGACATTTGAAGGTATCTACACCCCGGCAATTACCCCTTACGCAGCCGATGGCAGCATTGATTTTCCGCGCTTTTCAGAGGTGCTGGAGTCGCTGATCGAGGCCCGCGTTCACGGCATCATCATCGGTGGCTCTACCGGCGAATACTACGCCCAGAGTCCGGAAGAGCGTAAAGCGCTGGTAGAACAGGCCCGCCAGGTGATTGGCACCCGCCTGCCGCTGATTGTCGGCACCGGCGCGACGCGCACCGAAGATGCGGTGGACTACGCCAAACATGCACGTGAGCATAAAGCCGATGCCATCCTGGTAACCTCGCCGCCATACGCCCTGCCGACCGAGCAGGAAAACGCCCATCACGCGCTGACCGTGGATAAAGCCGCCCAGCTGCCGATCATGCTCTACAACTACCCGGGCCGCATGGGCATCACCATGGGCGAGACCTACTTCCGCGAAGTGAGCCGCTCGTCGAACGTGGTCGCCATCAAAGAGAGCTCCGGCGATTTCAACAATCTGCACCTGCTGGCCTGCAAGTTCCCGGACATTGCGCTCTCCTGCGGCTGGGACGATCAGGCTCTCGAGTTCTTCGCCTGGGGCGCGCAAAGCTGGGTCTGCGCCGGTTCCAACTTTATCCCGCGTGAGCACGTGGCGCTGTATGAAGCCTGCGTGGTGGAGAAAGACTTTGCCAAAGGCCGCAAGATCATGGCCGCGATGATGCCGCTGATGAACTTTCTCGACGGCGGCAAGTTTGTGCAGTCCATTCGTTACGGCTGCGAGCTGAACGGCCTGACCTCCGGCAAGGTGCGCGCGCCGCTGCAGGATCTGAATGAAGAAGAGAAAGCGCAGCTGAAAGCGGTGATTGCCGATGTGAAACGCAACGTCGCTGCGGCGCTGTAAGGAGGTGATATGAATCAGCTGCAAACGCTGCACGACGTAACGGCCATCGCCCGGGAGCTCTCTCTGGCGAGTAAGGCTTTTATCAATGGACGCTTCGTCGCCGCGCAATCCGGCAAGACGCTGCCTACTACCAATCCGGCCACCGGGGAGACTATCGGCCACATCGCCGCCTGCGACGTTACTGACGTCAACGCGGCGGTGGCGGGGGCGCGCAGCACGTTCGAGGCCGGAAGCTGGAGCAAGCGGGCACCTGGCGAACGCAAAGCGGTGCTGCTGAAACTGGCGGCACTGATGGAGCAGGAGATCGACCAGCTGGCGGTGCTGGAGAGCCTCGATAGCGGCAAACCGGTGAGCGAATGTCTGGCGGTAGACGTGCCGGAAACCATCCACGTGCTGAAGTGGCACGCGGAAGCCATCGACAAACTCTATGACCACACCGCCCCGGTCGGTAACGGCGCGATGGCGCTGGTGGTGCGCGAGCCGATTGGCGTAGTGGGTTGCGTCCTGCCGTGGAACTTCCCGCTGCTGATGCTGGCCTGGAAAATTGGCCCGGCGCTGGCGGCTGGCTGCTCGGTGATAGTGAAACCAGCAGAGCAGACCTCGCTCACCGCGCTGCGGGTCGCAGAGCTGGCGTTTGAGGCGGGCGTACCGGCGGGGGTACTGAATATCGTCACCGGCACTGGCAAAGCCGTCGGAGAGCCGATTGGTCTGCACCCGGATATCGACATGGTGAGCTTTACCGGCTCCACCGCTACCGGACGGCGCTTCCTGCACTATGCGGCAGAGTCCAACCTCAAGAAGGTGGTGCTGGAGTGCGGCGGTAAAAACCCGGCTGTCGTCTTTGAAGATGCGGGGGATCTGGCGACCGTGGCTGGCCACGTGCTGAACGGCGCATTCTGGAATATGGGCGAGAACTGTTCCGCCACCTCGCGCCTGCTGGTACAGGAGAGCGTTAAAGAGGCGCTGCTGAAAGAGATGGCTGCGCAGATCGGCGACTGGCGCATGGGCAACCCGCTCGATCCGAACAACCGTCTCGGGGCGATGGTCTCGCCGGCGCACTTTAGCAAGGTCAGCGGCTATCTCGATACCGCCCGTCAGGAAGGGCTGCGGATTGTGCAGGGCGGCGACACTGAGCAGGGGATGTATGTCCAGCCAACGATTATCGACGGCGTCACGCCAGAAAGCGCGTTGTTCCAGGAGGAGATCTTCGGCCCGGTGCTGTGCGTCACCACCTTCAAAACCGAAGCCGAAGCCATTGCCCTGGCGAACGATACGCAGTACGGTCTGGCCGCGTCGGTCTATACCGGCAGGCTGAATCGGGCGATCCGCGTGTCGCGCGCCATTCGTGCGGGCACGGTGACGGTAAACTGCTTTGGCGAAGGCGACGCCACCACGCCGTTTGGCGGCTATAAGCAGTCGGGCTTTGGCGGGCGCGATAAATCTGTCTTCGCCCTCGACCAGTACACCGAACTGAAGACGATCTGGATTGACCTCTCTGAAGACGACGCCTGAAACCGTTTTTAACGGTCTGGAAGAGAGAATTCATTTCTATTTCTGTCTTCTGGTGGCGGTTGGCCTGTCGAGAAAGCAGGGACGCATTGGCTCAAACCGGCAGAAAAATGCCTTTATTATGAAGTGGCTAAAAAATGCCGGGCAGCTGCGGTCATTTCGCCAGGTTGCCGGCAGTGAAATTGCCTGGCTACGTGGGGAGATCCTGCGTCACCCGCCGGACCGGGATCCGGAGCCCCTCCTGAGGCTGATCTATCAAACTGCCAGGGAAATGCGCAGAGCATGACTGGCATGGCTGATAATTTTGCTGTTGCACATCTTTATCTGTAGGTTAAGCAACATCATAGTTAAGCATCACAGGTCGACTTTCAGGAGGCGTCAATGAGAACGGGAAAGGTAGCGCTGTATGAGGATCTCAAGCGCCATATTCTGACCATGGAGCTGGATCCGGACGAGCTGCTGGATGAAGCCGCGCTGACCGCGCAGTACGGCCTCTCCCGCACGCCGGTACGCGAAGTGTTCCAGCGCCTGGCGGGGGAAGGTTATCTCGAAATTGTGGAAAAACGCGGCGTGCGGGTGATCCCGATGAGCCACTCGACGCTGCGCAATTTCTTCCTGGTGGCACCGATGATCTATGCCGCCACCGGACGCCTTGCTGTGCAGCACTACAAACCGGCGCAGCTCAAGGCGCTGAAAGAGACTCAAAAGCGTTTTCGCAAGGCGGTGCAAACCCGCGATGCCGAGGCGCTGGCGCTGGAGAACAACCGTTTTCACGAGATCATGGGCGAGATGGCGGCCAACCCCTATCTGCAGCCGAGCCTGGGACGTTTGCTGATCGACCACTGTCGTATCGGGCATACCTTCTTCCGCCCGCAAAACGAGGATATGGAGCGCCGTTTACAGCTGGCCGCGGATCATCACGACGCCTTTATCGTTGCCATTGAGGCGCGTGACGAACAGGCGGTGGTGGATCTGGTCTTTGAGCACTGGGAGCTGTCGCGGGAAAACATGGAAATCTTCATCGCGCCGCAGGGGCTGAAGGCCGATAATTTCGCGCCATTGCCGGAAGGCGATAACCCCTGATCGCCTCAATCTAAGGCCTGCCAGCGCCCGCTGACAGGCCCTCTTCTCCCGTTCTTTTATATCTTCTGACGCCCCGCTGCGCCGGCTTTTGCACGCCTTTTTTATCATCTACGTAACTATTTTTATACTTCATGTATACATGAGATATACATCACATATTCATTTAATCAGGATGGCTAACATTGATCTCACTCAGTTGCCGGATCCTGCGGTGACGTGACGAGAACATAATCAGAGCTTACCGGAGTAACCAACGTGCAAAAGATCACTTCTCTGCCTGCTGACGACGCCCTGCCGGGTTGGTATCACACCAGTCAACCGCGTACCCCGCGTCCTGCCCACGTCGGGCAAAAGCATGCCCGCTGGGCGATAGTCGGGGCCGGACTAACCGGGCTGGCGGCGGCTCGTCAGCTGGCGCTGAACTTCCCGGATGATGAAGTGGTGCTGATTGAGGCGCAGGATGTGGGTTACGGCTCCTCCGGGCGCAACGCCGGTTTCGCCATTGATGTCCCGCACGATATCGGGGCGAAGGACTATATTGGCGACGTGACCACCGCCAATCTGATCCTCAAGCTCAATACTCTCGGGCAGAACTATCTGCGTGAGATTGTGAAGGAGCACGGCATTGAATGTCAGATGACCGAGTCCGGTAAATATCAGGCTGCGGTGGGGGAGAAAGGGATCGCCATTCTCGAGGCCTACCGCAGTGGGCTGGAGAAAATTGACCGCCACGCGGAGATGATCCCCGGGAAGGATCTGCCGGATCATATCGGCACCTCTTACTACCAGCAGGCGCTTTATATTCCGGGCACCATTCTGCTCCAGCCCTCGGCGCTGGTGAAAGGGCTGGCGGACAGCCTGCCGTCTAACGTGACCCTGTATGAAAACACGCCCATTACCGCTATCGACTATGGCGACAAAGTGACGCTAGTGCATGATCAGGGCAGCATCACCGCCGATACGCTGATCCTGGCGAATAACGCCTTTGCATCTCACTTTGGCTTCCTGCGCGGTCGCCTGCTGCCGACCTTCCTTTATGGCAGCCTGACCCGTCCGTTGACCGCTGAAGAGCAGGCGCGGCTCGGCGGCAAGCCGGTGTGGGGCGTTATCCCGGCGCATCCGTTTGGCAGCACAGTGCGTCGCACGGTTGATAACCGCATTCTGATGCGTAACAGCTTTAGCTTCCATCCCGACGGCCGCCCTCGTGAAAAACAACTGAAGCACAATATTGAGACCCATCGCAAATCGTTCGAGCGCCGCTTCCCGATGCTGAGCAAGGTTGATTTCGAATACTCCTGGAGCGGAGCCATCTGCCTGTCGGATAATCACGAAGGCTTCTTTGGTCAGCTGGCACCAAACGTCTATGGCGCGCTGTGCTGTAACGGTCTGGGGATCACCCGCGGCACCGCCACCGGCAAACTGCTGGCGGATATGATCGCCGGGGAGCGCAACGAGCTGATCGATTTCCTCGTGGCCTCGCCGGGCCCGAACAGAACCCCGCCGGAGCCGTTCCTGTCAATTGGGGTGAAATCGGTGCTGAAGTGGGGCCAGTTCCGCGCCGGACTGGAGGTGTAGCATTCCGTGAAAACGCCACCCGGCACTCTTACTGAATGCCTTACAGCCCAATATCGCTAAGATTCGGGTGATCGCTAGACGTCTACCCAGCGGCCAGTGATAGAGTTGCTCGGATTCCTTGCTTGGCGTGCAGCTTGTTATAAGGCTGTTTGTGTGATTCAGTGGCTTCGATCTAACTGTCCTGTAACTGTACCCATTACAATTCTGCACCTGACAAACCACATCACCACGAGTTTGTTAAATATGTTATACCGACGCCGGACGCCGATTGGCCCTGCGATCGCCGGGCAAACCATTGGCGCCGGCATCGTGCTGGTAACGACAACATTAGAGCGTTTGAGCAGTTGCCTGGCCTCACGCCGGGAGACTGGATTAACTGACCGCTGACAAAATGCGTGACAATGACAGTCCGTTTTGTGCCAAAAGCGGACACGGCTAACATCATGATGTACTAATCTACGGGGAGCAGGTCAAACTCACTATAATAATGAGCGAACCCATCAGGGAAAAATGTGCTGTGGGTGGACGCCAATCGATACATTACTTGATGGAAAACGCATCTGGACTGATAAAAATTTAAGCCAGATGTAATCTGACAGACACCTGTATAAATAACCGGGAACTGTCAGATCAGGTCAGAGCTAACACGTATCAGATAACGGGAAGTGGACGTCATCAATATGCTACATATGCTTGATCGTAATGCTTCGTCATTCATCTCTGGTCACTATCATGAAACCTTTTCTTTTTTGCCTCCTGCATCGCCTGATGCCTTCTTCGTCTGGGCACTTCATTGGCGCCAAATATAATAACAAAAGCAATTAATGCAATAACAATAAATAAAATAATCATTTGCCGTCCTTTTTCAGTTTTTTATCAATCCCACCCTCTTCCTTTTCAAGCGATTTTTTACGACGTTTTTCAAGATGGTCCGAAGCCTTTTTCCCTGCAAAAGCTGATGAAATAGCAGTCACTAATAACCCAACAGCGGCCAGGATGTTTTTACTTTGTGACATGACCATATTCCTCGTTCAGAAATCTGTAGAAACCTTTGTCTATATTGCAGTTATCGAAAGGTTCCCGGCCATGGACATCGATTAAAGTATTACGCAGTTTTTGTATCTGCGACTTTAAATCATCCACCGGCATTTCGCCAGAAGCGTACTCATACCTCAGCAGTTCAAGCGAGACAATCGTTTCGAGTTGGGCGGCATCAGCAGCATTAAGATCTTTGCTTTGCCGCAAACGCTCAGCTGCTGCTTTTACTACAGCAGGCTCGCAACAATCATCGGAGTCTTCAAAATGATAAAAGTTTTTTGTATTAGTGGCATGGTTTACTAAACGCATACAGTTTTTACCCAATCGTCAAAATTTGATTCGCTGTCATTAAGTACGGCAATAGATTTCTCGTAATGAGTCATGACCTGACGATGCTGTTTATGGACTATCAATACCGAGCGGGTACTGTTCCAGAGGAACGGACCGGCAATAAGGTAGTTCAGCTTTCCGGTTCGTCCAAGAGTTCCTGTTACCAGCAGAAGCATCTGTATAACAAGCGCAGTGCCATAAGCGATCACCGCAAGTTGCGTCTTATGTAGCTCTTTTTCATCTTCCGGAGTATCCAGTCCCCTATGGGCAAAAGCGCCATAAGAGAGTAAAAGCAACTTCATAACAGCGTAGCTGGATGCATCAGCTGCGTTTATAGTTCCGTACTCATCTCCCAGAGCTTCCATCAAAGGGTTAGAAGCCGCATAGCCTGATGATTTGGTGGGGTCCTCTTTCCATTCTGTAAAAAAAGAAGAAAAGGGTAAAGGTAACCCTTTCGTTGTGGGTAAATCGGAAAGATAGTGGGTCAGAATATGCAGGATTGCTTTAAGATGCAGGCCGAGTCCACTGCTCCCGGGAAAGTTACTTTCGAGGTATTTTAGCACCAGCGAATATACAGTTTGCCCACCGACATCTTGCCCTCCATACGTATAACCGTCTGGCAGTTTCTGATTGAGATTAAAGTCGTGCCCAAAGATAGATCGATGGTTAGCACCTGCCCGGTAGTCTAAGGGACTGGCACCAGTACCTTCAGGCTTAAAATACTCATGCAGCTTTACGAACTTTTCTTCCAGTGCATCGGCATAGTGATTTGTCATATGCGCAGCGCCAACCCCCATGATCCCAATGCAGACCGCCACAACAATATCATTGGAATTGAGTGCACGATAATCCGTCGATATCTCCAGGTCGGCAAGCATCGTCTCGAAGTCTACCGTATCGACTGCCATTTTGGCCCGGTCATCCAGAGACAAGTGAGCGGTGGTCGGATCAACTACAATTTCACCCTTATGCCGCTTCACCAGATAATCCAGGTTGGTCGCTCTTTGATCCCAGTATGCATCTTCAGGTTCTGCTATGAAAACCGATTTAATTTTGTGCCATATATTCGCCATTACGTCCTCATGCGCTTTTTTAAGCGGAGCTATGTTCAAGGCTGGCTGTCCGTCAACATGACGGAATAGTGGATCCCATGTGGCAGACTGATTGATAAAGGCTTATTGAGTGTCAGCGGGATGGCCTGTGGTGCAAGTTGTATTGTCCTAACAATGCCTCCTACCAGGCGGGCATTCACATATTGCTCGTGATCATAGTAATTTATCTCACCACTGATCTCGGCCGTACTGTTTCCTTTATCTGCGTACAAATCGATATAGATCGTCGCTGCTGCAAATTTTCTGTCCAGATCAGAGGTGAATACTTTCCCAGGCAACGGGCGGAGTGCGTACAGTAGCAAATTACGAGTATTGTCTTTTTTCAGAAGGCTGTCCGCGGTTACAGTTACTGTGGTTGGCCCTGAAACTGGTGATTGCATTTCCGTTCTCAGGTACTGCGTTCTGTTTTCTGAGGGCATAGAACTGCATCCCATCAGCGCAAGACATAAAACAGCAATTCCTGTCATTCTGTTCAATTCAAGTATCCTTCTTTCATTATCATCAAATGATAGTCATTCTGTCAGTATCGGCATGGTTCGCAAACAGTTGATACTAATATGCTCAGAAGATATGAAAGGCGATATATATCCGGCTCATGAGGTGAATGTTGTTAGTAACCTCAGCTTTGGTTGTTATCCTTTCAGCTGGTTACTCCGCTCCATGTCCATTGATGATCACGTGCAACTTCCGCTCCTCGCTCTCAGCGGACCTTCAACTCTGTCAGATAGCCGCTTTGTGCCAGTGAGTGTCAGTGCCTTGCAGAGTTCATACCAATCACCTTGGCTCAAAATTTATACCGTCCAGGCGTCATGCCAAATACACGGCGAAATAAGGCGATAAAAGTGCTCACATTGTCGTAGCCCAGGTCCAGCGCAATTGTCTTCACTGGCTGCCCCTCAGCCAGAAGTTCGAGTGCCCTGAGCAACCGCACGCGCTGTCGCCATTCAGTGAAGCTAAAGCCGGTTTCAGCGCTGAATCGCCGCGTGACCGTTCGTGGCGATGTACCGGCCCACGCTGCCCATGCCTCAAGCCTGCGGTCATCGTCTGGCCGTTCTGAGAGCGCACGCGCAATCCTGAGAAGCCGGGCATCCTGCGGCATTGGCAGACCGAGGTTCACCAGGGGAAGCGACTGGATCTCGTCGAGGATGACCCCAGCCAACCGTTCCTGCGATGCAGTAAGAACATTTTCTTTCCAGGCCGACGCCCGTGTTACGGCCTCGCGCAGTAGGCCTGTAATGGAAAGAATACAGGGTTTATCAGGTAATTCTTTGCAAGCAGAGGCGCCGACATAGACATTCCAGCCTGAGTAAGGGCCATGCGAATATAAACCGTGCGGTATGGCTGGCGGTATCCAGACTGCATGCGTTGCCGGTACCACCCAGCGATAATCACCGGCATCGACTGTTAGCAGTCCATGTTCGGCTCCAAGTAACTGTCCACGAGCATGGTGATGACGGGGTGTTTCCCGTATCACCCCTGTCTGGCGTATAACGGCAAATAAAGCCGGTTCTTCATCAGAGGAGGCCAGCGATAATGGAATCAGAGGGGCAATCATATTTGGCGCTTAAAGAGTATTGAATGTCTTTTATACCGTACCGGCGCCAGCAATGCGATCGTAAAATGCTCTCAACATTCACTGAGGAGCACACATGCAAACCATTACTATTGATACTGTTCTGGATGAAATAATCAACCAGCAAGAACTGCCACTGGAAAAGGTACTTGATCGGTATTTTAGCCCCAACTATCGGCAGCGTACCAATGATTGCTGGGAAGATCGTGAAGGGTTCGCTCATCATGCACGTAAGCTTCGAGAAATCTGTGTTTTCGCGCGGATCGATGTGCTTGACGAACTTCGCAATAGAAATCTCTACGCTACCCGACATCGCGTGCAATGCACTAAGCGCGACGGAACAGAGGTTGTGATGGAAGTGTATATGTTCGCGGAAACAGAAGAGTCAGGACGCTTCCTGCGCATTGAAGAAACGACGCTTATGCTTAAAGGTACAGAGAGCGATCACGATTTAGGCAACGCCAAATAAAATACCAGGAAACATCAATAACGTCCGCTTTTCGCTCACAGCGGAACAAGGTTCAATTATTTGATGCTGTTCTTCCTTTAAGAAAGGTGATCGTGCCCCGTAAGGGGCGTGAACAGCGTCGCGCTAATTGTCTATGTTTCTATCTGCCGTTCCGTGAGAGCATGTCTTGCTGCGCTTGATGCCCATTCATCAGATTGGTCAAGGTGTTCAATCTCTGACTCTGCTATCGGCGTTACACGGATCAGCGGAACGGAACCGAAAGGCAAATTATCAATCTTACGACCATCACGGCTGAGGATGATTCGAGTCATTGGGTTATATTCGTCTGTAAGAGTGCAAAACAGGATTGCACCATATTTATCAACATCGGCAGCAACCTGATATCCATCGGCAACGAGATCCCCCAGGTTAATCAAGAGATGAGCCCAGTCATCAATCTGGTGGCTGGTAATACTCGAAGCATCTAATTCCATGAAAAGTTCGTATCCCACGCCATTTTCTGGGTCTGCAATGCCAGCCCAAGGCGTCGAAAGGCCATCAGTGGCCAGCGTTAATTGGGTGTTGCTCTTAATATTGAGTACTCGACGATGGGGCCCGAACCATTCCGTCTGGTTGTGTACGTTCGCGTCATCTTGTTCAGCCTTAAAGCCATCTGAGACGCTACCATACTTTTCCCAAAAGGCTCGCCTTGCTACAGAAGCTGCCTCATAAATCGGGTCCTGTGGACCACGCGGCACAATTGTCTCATCGAATAGTGTGTCAACCGTTACGCGCCCCCGTATTAACGGTATTTTAGACCTTGTCCAGTGAACGATAACCTTATTAAAGGGCTGTATCTGTGATGCTTCGAGTTTTTCGACAACCTCCCGGACCTTCTGAAAGGAGTGGTTACCCTCTGCAACGTGACTCCCGTCGGCATACATGTAGCCTCCGGTTTGTGAGGAGACTCCAGCCTGTTCGGTGATAAAGAACCATTCTCCGTTCACAGCGCCAGCGGGTGCTTTGTCTAAGGCCGAGCGTAAATCCCTTGCTGCATCAGAGTTTGAATATGCTGTCATATCTGTCCTTTAGCTTCACGTCTTATGCATCATACTTAGTTTAACTTTTTAAAAATTATAGTATTAATTATCTTTCGGCCAGACAAATTGAAAACGCCTACCGGGATTAACTACCCTCTGCCTGCAGACGAGACCGGTTTTGCGCGCAAAAGTACCAACTTCCACTTCTCGCTCATATGGGACAACCATAATCACATCTCCTAACCCAAAGGAGATTGAGCATGACAACATCCCCCTGGAACAAGGGCCGTATTATTGGCCAGAAACGGCCTCTTCAGATCTCTCATATCTGGGGAATCCGTATCAGACTTGAGCTGGAAGGAAAAGTACGCGATTTAGCTCTGTTTAACATGGCTCTGGACAGTAAACTTTGGGGCTGTGATCTGGTTAAGCTAAAAGTTTCTGATGTAGCCTATGGACACTCTGTTTCGGGCAGAGCGACAGTGCTGCAGCAAAAAACGGGAAGCCCCGTTCAGTTTGAACTAACTAAGGGAACCAGAGAGGCTGTGGCCGCGTGGATCAAAATGGCTCATCTACGTAGTAGCGACTATCTGTTCCAGTCCCGCGTCGGTTCTTCACGACATATCTCAACCAGGCAATATAACCGTATTTTTCATGGATGGATTGATAAGTTGGGTCTTGATGAGACTCTGTACAGTACGCATTCTATGCGAAGAACCAAGCCATATCTGATCTATAAAAAAACGAAGAATCTTCGAGTGATCCAGATACTGTTAGGTCACAAAAAACTCGAAAGTACAGTCCGTTATCTCGGTATTGAAGTGGATGATGCCCTGGAGATATCTGAGTCTATTGAAGTTTAATTTGTGAGGGCTGCAACAGCAGCCCTGTGCCAGTAGCGGACGTTATAGATATCTCGAACTTCGTCAAATAGTGGTGGGTATAGTTGACCGCCATACAACAATTATCTAAGTTGGCTAAAACATTCATCATCATGAGGATGCTGATGATTATCACAATGGAATTATTAATGGCAGGGGCAACTCAAAGAGGCTCACATAAACGGCGGCAGATTGAGTTGCTGGGTGAAGAATGGCCACCCACTCGCGGATGGAAGCAGCGAATAATTGGTAAGGTAATTCCTGATGAAGCAGCGGAAGAATTTATTAGGTTAGGTGGTGGCAATGTTAGTACTAAAGCTTGTGATGAATATAAAATCGGGCATTGGTTTAATGCCCAAACTCCAGTTGATATCTACCTGTATGTCCTTGAGTTGTCGAATGGATGTTACTATGTTGGATTGACCGCAGATATAAAAAAAAGATTAGCTGAGCACTTTAATGGCAAAGGTGCAGAGTGGACCCGAATAAATACTCCTCGTCGACTGATGTATGCGATCGATACAGGAACGAAAAACGCTCGTGAAGCAGAAATAATAGAGAGTGAAGCCACTGTTATACTTATGCTTAAACACGGTATCAGTAAAGTTAGAGGAGGTTATTATACTCAAACAGAGCAGAGGTTGGTTGAAGTACAATTGCGTGCTCATGGAGCATGGGAGCGTATAAAGCAGGCAGAGCTTGGAATAAGAACTTTTAATTACGAGTTTGGTTGGGGTGATGCTCTGGATAATTTTCTTGATGTCGCCTTGAACTATTATGATGAAGGTTCTCCAGAGCATATGCATGAAACTGTATTTGCGAATTTTTTTTCCTTAACTCGTTACCCCTACTGGGATGAGACTTTTGCTCCGTGTTTAGGCTGGAGTTTCTGGAATATAAAGGGAGTTCTTCCGGTCTTGTTGTCTTTCAATCATGCTCGTACTGTGGGTAGCAAATTACCTTCAGCTTATGATGTCCTTGCTGCCGCCCTAAATAGAGGGAAAAATGGAAAACACCCTTTAAGGCGTTTATTCCTGCTGGGCTGGAGAAGTTTTCAACCGCCAACAACAGACAAACAGGCTGAGAACGTTATTCGGTTCATGTCTTATCTTGATGAAGATACAGAATTTGATCGACAGTATGATGCATTCGTTTCGATACTTTTTCCAGAAATGAGAGCACTTTTACAGCATCAATAGTTACGACCAACTGTCTACCCCTTTATATTAGATAAAATACGAGCTCATATATTGGTGACTTAAGTCTTGATGATTAATACACCACTATTTACGTTATGAAGAGAATGGTTGCAACATCCGCTCCTCGCTCCCCGCGAGGCGGGTGAGGTGTTCAAATATCCGGGCACCGCTTTTGTCATTCTCCCCACGGCTTCTGTCAGATTACGATGAGGATAACTATCAATTACACAGGATGATACAGATGTGTCCCGCTCGATTCTGCGCATAGAGTAGCCAGCAAACTACATAACCGGAGCGTAAGAACGAGCAGTTCTGTTGATGAACAAGCAAAGGATGCAAGGCCTGTCGTGAAAGCAGTTCGGTTACGCAGGCCTTTGTTCAGGAAATGAAGCAGAAAGGGTTCAGAAAACATTTCGTCGAAGTGGAGGCTGAAAACAAAAGCGAGGCGATGAAAAAGTTGACTGAGTATAACGAAGGTTATCTGCATTCCCTGAAAGAGCTTTTTGGCAACGTCGTCATCTGCGCGATCTGCTTTATAGCCGTTGCGCTGATTTATTTATTCAGCCTGTAAAAATGCGCCCGAACAAAAAAAAGAATATGCAAAGCAGACGTTAATATTCCCCTGCAATTACACCTATATATTCAGAACATTGTGAGATGTGCCGAATACTTTCAGTTTCCAGTAATTAAGCGCAGTTGTACTGTTGACTTATACAGCGCCAATAGAAGAGAGTAGAGGCGAAAACTAAAAAAGCCGTAAAAGAAGCGCCCCCGAAAGGTGGTGGAACACCAGACGAGGGCTAACCACAACCGTTAACTTCCAAGGAGTAACAGCTATGGCTAACGCCGATAATAACACATTTACCCGCCCTGAAATCACTGGTGCTCGATCCGTTATTGCAGGGGATCTCACAGCCCTGCTAAAAATACCGCTCGGCGCCACGCATGATTTATTTCAGGTGCTGGATATTTGCCAGCTTTATGCTGATGAATTAATCGAAACCCATAATCACGCTGAATATATAGCGCTGTGCGGGCGGTTGCTGGCAGGGCTGAAAGTTCTGAACGTAGTTTTAAAATCGCCGCTGCCGGAACATCTTATTGAACAATTAACGGTAAAAGAGAGCGATGTCGGGGAATACCACAATCCGCTTTTACCCGATTCAGAGACAGTCTGTGAATACTGCACAGCATTAACGATGGTGTTGCTCAACCAGCAGGTCTCGCCGGATCAGCAGGAGCATATCGCCGAACTGTTGAGTGAAATGCTGGCGATGTTCACTGAGGATTTAAAAGCGCCGCGCTTTATTCGCACCACGGCCGGGCTTGCGATGTTGGGCGGCGAGGCCGTGCCGGGCATTCATTAATCTCTGATTTTCCCGCCTTCTCAGCCGGTAAGGGACTTTTGCTGAGAAGGCGGGCGAAAGAGTTATTAAGCCCCGCATTAACGGATTCTGTTCCTCGC
The DNA here is from genome assembly GCF_051307055.1 of Dryocola sharpae. Lineage (GTDB taxonomy): Bacteria > Pseudomonadota > Gammaproteobacteria > Enterobacterales > Enterobacteriaceae > Dryocola. The sequence continues at coordinate 1,707,299 of NZ_CP149994.1, forward strand.
CAGGTTTTGTTTACGGTAGCACCAGGCGTTCCGCGTCTCGCTCTTTCAGTCAGTTTATTTGATGTATTCTGTTAAACAAACGATATTTATTCTCATCTGATAATGCGTAAAGTAGGGATAACTCAAAGCAGGAACAGGCCTGCTTCACGATGAACAGTGTCCCAGCCTGCCTGTCCTTCCCTGAAATCAGGATAAAGCCGTTATGAAAAATATTGGATTTTTGTCATTTGGTCACTGGACGCCCTCGCCGCAGTCCGGAACCCGCTCGGCCGCTGACGCGCTGCTGCAATCCATCGATCTGGCTGTGGCCGCCGAAGAGCTGGGCGCGGATGGCGCTTATTTCAGGGTGCATCACTTTGCCCGCCAGCTCAGCTCACCGTTCCCGCTGCTGGCAGCGATAGCAGCAAAAACCAGCAGGATTGAGATCGGTACTGGCGTTATCGATATGCGCTATGAAAACCCGATGTATATGGCGGAGGATGCGGGCGCGGCGGATTTGATCTCCGCAGGACGTTTGCAGCTTGGCATCAGCCGCGGCTCCCCTGAGCAGGTGATTGATGGCTGGCGCTATTTTGGCTACGTCCCTCTTGAAGGCGAAAACGAGTCTGATATGGCGCGCCGCCACACCGAGGTGCTGCTGGACGTGCTGCGTGGAGAAGGCTTTGCGGAACCCAGTCCACAACCGATGTTCCCGAATCCGCCGGGCCTGTTGCGTCCTGAGCCTCATTCCGCAGGTTTACGCGAGCGTATATGGTGGGGTGCCGGTTCGAATGCGACAGCGGCATGGGCCGCAAAACTGGGAATGAACCTGCAAAGCTCCACGTTGAAAGACGATGAAACAGGCGAGCCTTTCCATATTCAGCAGGCGAAGCAGATCCGGGCGTACCGGGAAGCCTGGGCGGATGCAGGGCATACACGTTCGCCACGAGTCTCGGTGAGCCGCAGCATTTTTGCCCTGATGGACGATCGCGACCGGATGTACTTTGGTTCAGGCCGTGACGACAGCGATAAAGTCGGTTTCCTTGATGAGAAAACTCGCGCGATATTCGGCCGCAGCTATGCCGCAGAGCCTGACAAGCTGATCGAACAGCTGAAACAGGACGAAGCGATCGCCGAAGCGGATACGTTATTACTGACCGTGCCGAATCAGCTGGGCGTGGATTACAACGCGCATGTTATCGAGTCCATTCTGAAACATGTCGCTCCGGCAATGGGCTGGCGCGACGAATAATGACAGAGGCTTTCGCTGTCAGAACGGGCTGGCATTACGGGCTTTGATCACCTCTTCGCTGATGGGATGAACAAAATGCAGCTCGCTGGCGTGCAGCATCAGCCGCGGCGCCCGTTCTGAGCCTGGCAGCAGGCGGCCGCCATACAGGTCGCAGCCCAGAACAGGATGGCCCAGCCGCTGACAGTGGATGCGGAGTTGATGGGTGCGTCCGGTCTCGGGGGTGAGCTGTACCCGCGTCAATGGCAGCAACGTCCCGTCTTCCGGTGCCTGATAAAAGCGCTCAACGACCCGATAGCGGGAACGAGCAGGTTTGCCGTTGATTGAGCAAATCGACATCAGAGGAAACAGCGCCGGATCTCTGGCAATCGACGCCTCTATCACCCCTTCGTCATCGTCCAGATGTCCGCAGAGCAGGGCGCTGTACACTTTGGTCACCGTGCGCTGGCTGAACTGTTGGCAGAGGGCGGCATTGATCGCCTTATTGCGGGCGATCACCATCAGCCCGGAGGTACCGAAATCCAGGCGGTGGACCAGGGTGCAGCCGGGAAATATCTGCACCAGCCGGTGGTGCACCGAATCCAGGTTCTGCGGGTTTTTCCCCGAAAGACTAAGCAGCCCGGCGGGTTTATTGATCAGCATCAGGTGATTGTCCTGATAAAGAATTTCTATCCTGTCATGACACGGCGGGGCAATAAAGGTATCGATAATCGTAGACATCAGGCTGCCCGGATAAAGAGTGGGAGCGGATGATAACGAATTTTCAGCCGGCTGACGAATCTGGCCGTTCGCCAGACGGAGCGGCTGGCGACAACCGGGCACGCAGATGGCGAGAGCACGCTATCTGGCGCCCATAAACATTCGCTTAACTAAGGCAGGCTATATACTTTTCACCTGAACGCCGCACGATGTCATCGGCGTTTTGCTTAATATCCTTTCCTTCAAACGCGCCGTAGAGTTTCGCAAATTTCACGGTACTCAGGCGGCGCATAATATCGCTGACCGTCACGGCCGACAGCGGCAGCATATTGGGATAGCTCCACATAAAGGATACGGCATCCGCGCCCGGGGTGACCTGAAGGATATCTCCGGCCAGCAGCACCCCTTCGTCCTGCGCCCAGTGAAGCACGCTGCCGCCGGCAAAGTGCCCACCGAGACGTATTACGCTGACGTCAGCGGCAAGCTTAAGGGTGTCGCCTTCCCAGAGGGCGATCCGCGGGCTGTCGCGCATGATCCACTGGCGATCGCTGGCATGAAGGTAAATCGGGGCGTCAAATTCGGCTGCCCACTCCTGCATGGTGGTGTAGTAGTGGGGATGTGATATGGCGATAGCCCTGAGCCCGCCCAGGGAAGAAATTAGCGTTTTCGTGGCGTCATCGAGAGTGGCGATGCAGTCCCACAGAATATTGCCTTCCGGCGTTCTCAGAATAAAAGCGCGCTGGTTAATCGCAAAAGCAGGAACGGTCTGCATGCTGAGCAGGTATGGCTCGTGCTGTTTCCACTTATTTGAGTGTGAAGCAAAAAGGCCCTCCAGAGTCACCCATTCCTGCCCCGTTACGGGCACGTACTGGCGCTCATCTTCGCAGATTTTACAGCGTTCTGGATGGGAATCGGCGATCTCATAGGATGTGCCGCAGGCTTTGCATAAAGCGATCATTGAATCGTCCTCTCCGTTCCGGTTAAGCCAGTTTTAAAGAAGCAGTATGGATATGGCAGCTTCCGTAGTCTGTCTGCTCACTGCTCCAGTAGCCGATAAAAACATAGTCAGCATGGCACATCAGTCCATAAGGATGTGCCGGTTAGTGCTGCCGCTTAAGCAGTAGCCATTAAAACCAAACGATAGGGGCTTTCATTGGGCGCTTTATTTCGTGGTCAGGGGCTGAAATTATGGTTAGTCCAGGATTAACTACGCTTTACGAAATGATGCGAAATACTCGCACATCCCCATAGCTGGTAAAATATATAATGCTTTTATCTTTTGCTGTATTTTTGTTAGTGATTTATTTAACGGATTCATTTAATGCCTTCATTTAATACAACGGTTTTTTTCGATCGATATCAAATATCTGAAAAATACAATTGTTTAAATCAATTATATGGATAGTATAAATTACAACCAGCCGCATGATGCTGGTTTAATAAATTCAAGGAGATCGCGAATGAAAGAAATTTTAAGCAGTCAATATCACAGGATATCAGGCGGGTGGCAGGACAGAGACGGCAGCGGGAAGCGCTCGTCAAGCAATGGTGGTTCAGGTGCTGCGAATAGCGGCGGCAACAGCGGTAACCGTAGCGGGCAGTCTTATCTGTCAAAAAACTCTCCCTATGGAAGTGGTTCTGCCGCAAATGGTATCTGGGGTGAGAATACGATGAAAACCGGCAATGGGTACGGAGGAAATGGTACCGGCGCTGGTATGACATCGGGAAGAAGAGAACTCGGCGGCAAGAATCATTAATTAAAAAAGGCACAGCTACTAAAATCTGTGCCTTTCCGGAGATGATGATAGTGAAGTACATAGTATTTATAAAGAATGATGAAGCTAAGTTAATTTCAAAGGCGTTCCCCAAAGCTTCAGTTACGCCTTCATTTGTGCGGGAGATGAAGCAAAAAGGGTTCAGAAAGCATTTCGTCGAAGTAGAAGCTGAAAACGAAAGTGAAGCCATTATGAAATTAAATGAGCATAACGAAGGTTACCTGCATTCATTGAAAGATCTCTCCGGTAGCGCCGTAATATGCGCTGTCTCTGCTATTGTTATTGCGCTAATTTATTTTTTTATTTCGTAAAAGTGGGCGCGGCAGGTGAACTCAGTGAAAAACAATGGACATAATGCCGCTTTTTATCGAGTTAGCGCGGCTAACCGGGCATGCATTAGAGAGATGGTTTTCCCGCCATCTCAGCCGGTAAGCGGCTTTTGCTGAGAAGGCGGGAGAGGCATTAATCTTCGAAGTACCAGTACCCGCTGTTAACCAGCGCGGCCAGCATCGCCAGGAATGAAGGGTCTTCCAGCGCGTCCCCTAAAACTTCGGCATTTACCGTGATGTGGCTTGCCAGCGCTTCAACCGCCGGACGGTGCGGGCTGTCGATCTTCTCGCCGTTGACATACACCTCATTGGCAATGCGCAGCACGCGCAGGCCGCCAAGACGCGTCAGCGAGTCGCCCTGTTTTATCGCATCGTAGATTTCATCCGGCTGGTAAGGCGGCTCAGGCGGGGCCACATCAAGCTCGTGGCGCGACTGGGTAATAAACTCGCCAAACCAGGCTTCGAAATGCTCCGGCTGATTAACCAGCTCCAGCATTATTCCGCGCAGCTTATCGAGCTCTGCCGGCAGAATATCCGCCGGGTTCTGGCGGGAAGGCACATCCGGATCGGTATAGCGGTGACTGCCCAGCTCGCGCTGCAATACATAATCGGCGAAACCGCTGATCAGCTCCCGGCCGCTTGGCGCGCGGAACCCGACGGAGTAGTTCATCGAGTTTTCCAGGGAATAGCCTTCGTGCGGGAAGCCTGGCGGAATATAGAGAATATCGCCCGGCTCTAACTCTTCATCAATGATGGCTTCGAACGGCTCAACCTGGAGCAGATCCGGATGCGGGCAGTGCTGCTTCATCGGCACTTTCTCGCCCACGCGCCAGCGGCGGCGGCCAACGCCCTGAATGATAAACACGTCGTACTGATCCAGATGCGGACCAACGCCGCCACCGGGCACCGAGAAAGAGATCATCAGGTCGTCAGTCCGCCAGTCGGGCAGGGCGCGGAACGGGCGCATCAGGCTGGCGCTCTGCTCGTGCCAGTGGTTCACCGCCTGCACCAGCAGCGACCAGTTGTTTTCACTTAAATGATCGTAGCTCTGGAATGGACCGTGGCTGACCTGCCATTTGCCGTCCTGATGGCTCACCAGGCGGCTGTCTACCTCGTTTTCCATGGCAAGGCCTGCCAGTTCATCCGGGGAGATGGGGTCGATAAAATTCTTAAAGCCGCGTTTTAACACTACCGGGCGTTTTTGCCAGTAGCGCTCGATAAAATCGGGCCAGTTTAAATCCAGGGTGTATTCCATTTTTTGTTATCCGGCAGGTGGAGGAACCTGTCCGGATTATAACGGATGGGGCGGCCGTTTACGGGAGTATTTTCAATCTTCTTCGCTGACGGGACGCTGGCGCGCAAAAATCACTTCCATGCGCACGCCGCCCAGATGGCTGCTGTCCGGCAGGATCTCACCGTCGTACTGGCCGACGATTTCGCGAGCCACCGACAGGCCGACGCCCTGGCCCGGCCGCAGCGTATCGGCGCGCTGTCCGCGGTCAAAAACAATCGCTCTTTTGCTTTCGGGAATGCCGGGGCCGTCGTCTTCGACAAATAAATGCAAGGTATCGTCCGACTGCGAGGCGGAAATCTCCACAAATTCCAGGCAGTATTTACAGGCGTTATCCAGCACGTTGCCCATGACTTCCATAAAGTCGTTTTTCTCGCCGATAAAGGTGATTTCCGGCGAGATATCAAGGGTGATGTTCACCCCTTTATGCTGGTAAACCTTGTTGAGCGCCGAGCAGAGATTATCCAGCAAAGGGGCAACCGAATGCAGTTCGCGACTGAGCAAAGCGCTGTTGCCGCGCATGCTGGCGCGATGCAGGTAATAGCCGATTTGCTGCGAGATACGGCTGATTTGCTCAAGCATTACCGGCTCGGCCTCCTCAACGCCCAGCTTGTGCGTGCGCAGGGAGCGCAGAGTGGTTTGCAGCACCGCCAGCGGCGTTTTCAGGCTATGGGTTAAGTCAGTCAGCGTGGTGCGGTATTTATCATAACGATCGCGTTCTGTGCGCAGCAGGCGGTTCAGGTTGCGGACCAGGCTCATCATCTCGCGGGCCGTTTCCGGATTAAGGCTGTCGCGGTCGTGTTTTTCCAGCTCGCGCACCTCTTTTGCCAGCGCTTCGATAGGGCGCAGGCTCCACCAGGCGGCGACCCACAGCAGCGGGATGACCAGCAGCAAATTGGCGAGCAGCACGTAAATAAACCAGCTCCACACCTTATAGGAACGCTTCAGTTCGATGGGAATGGTATCGACCACCACGATGGTTAACGCCGGCATGCTGGCGGTGGCAGGATACTGATTCACGGCCACCGAGTGCGTCATCTCGTTGTCTTCATCATCCTCGTGAATAACCTTCAGTTTTGCCTGCAGAGAGTTGTCATTGCCCAGCAGGGTGCGGCTGGTGGCGAAATTCGCTTCCAGCTCGTGAAAACCGTTCGAGCCAAGCCACTCTTTTTTAATCTGCTGCCTGAGCTGCGGCATATCCCGCTGTGCCCACAGCAGGCTGCCGCGATCGTCATAGATCAGCGCCATTGTCGGGCTTTGCAGGTTCAGATGTTCCGGTATTTCAACTTTGATCTTTCCGTCCACGCGGGTGGCGAGGGTGTAGAACAGGTTGCTTTCGCCGCGCAGCAAACGGAAGGTGGTTTTATCGAAGCTGACGCTGTAGCCCACCAGCGCCACCAGGCCGTAGGCGAGCGACAGCACCAGCACCACGGCGGCGGTAGCCAGTAAAAAGCGTACCCGCAGCGAGAGCGGAAAGAAGTGGCGTAAGAAACTCATCGCTAGCGCAGGTCGAAACGGTAGCCCTGGCCCCGCACGGTGGTAATCACCTCCTGAGCGTATTCCGCCTGGATTTTCTTCCGCAGACGGCCCATCAGCACGTCAATGGTGTGGCTTTCGCGCAGCTCCGCGTCGGGGTAGAGCTGCAGCATCAGCGAATCCTTGCTGACCACCTTCCCGGCGTTGCGGATCAGGGTCTCCATAATCGTGTACTCAAACGCGGTGAGCTTAATAAGCGTGTCGTTAATGGAGAGTTCCCGCCGGGACAGGTCCACCTGGAAGGGCGGCAGGGAAATCAGCTGCGAGGCAAGCCCGCTGTTGCGGCGCATTAACGCCTGCATGCGCGCGATAACCTCCTCAAGATGAAAGGGTTTAGTCACATAGTCGTCGGCCCCGGCACCGAGCACCTCGACTTTATCCTGCCAGCCTTCACGGGCGGTTAAGACGAGAACAGGAATGGTGACGTCATGGCTGCGCCAGCGGCGGATCAGGCTCATGCCGTCTTCATCGGGCAGGCCGAGATCGACAATGGCAATATCCGGCGTGTGCTCATTTAAGAAGTAATCCGCCTCTCTGGCATCTTCGGCGGCATCGACCTGATGGCCGGTTTCGCGCAGCTGCACCGTTAAGTGGTGACGTAAAAGGGCGTTATCTTCCACAACCAGAACGCGCATCGCATTTCCTCAGTATAAAAATGTTATCGCAAGTTTAACGCTAATTATCCTTTACCGGGGATAAACCCCGGGTAAACGATGCGATGCCGGGTTTTAGCGGTTAACCGAGCGGGCGATGCGGGAATAGGTATGACGTACGCCGCGAATTGCCACGCTGTAGGCAAAAATATTCTCCGGCAGGGCGATGCCCAGAAAGCCGGTATCGCCAATATGGTGAAGGTCGGCGCCCGCCATTTTGCTCATCAGCGCGATTTGCCGGATGGTCTGCACGTCGGCGCCTTCCTGCGAGGTGCCGATGGCGGTCATCGCCAGCGCTCCCTGCCGTTGGGTAAAGGCAATCAAAGAGGCGACCTTTTCCTGCGTCATGCCCGGAATGGTTCCCGGCGCCGGAAGCAGGACAATATCGGCCCCGTTCTCAACAAAGAGGGCGATATCCTGCTCGCTTATCAGCTGGCTGCCGCTTTCGCGCACGATGCCCGCGCCGTGCATTTTTCCGGCGACCAGTACTAGCCTGTCACCGACTTCATCATGAATTTGCTTCAGCGAACGGGCGATGGCCTGGTTGCTGATGCCGTTATTGGGATTGCCGGTCAGAACGACGAGCCGTGCGCCGAGCTCGTACAGCCTGCGCGCGTTTTCCGGCGTGGCGGCTCGCCCGGCGGTCATCTGCCAGAACTCATCGTGATCGGAGGCAAAGTCCGGATCGATGGCTTCAAGGTTCGCGCCGATGACGCGCCCGGTCAGGCGCTGCAGCTCCCGCAGCGTCTCTTCAGGGGCGATACCGGCGGGTAGACCTTCAACGCGGGGCCGGGCCGCATCAAACATATTCAGCAGAAGGATATCGGCGCCCTGGCTGGCGGCCAGCTCGGCGTTGGTGATGTTATTGAGCAAGGGCTGGGTGATGGCGATGGTTTCGCTGACCAGCACGCGGCCTTCGCTGGCGCGAAGAGAGTGGAGCAAATCGGCTTTGGTGATACTGGCGAGGTCGGAGGCGCTGCAGTCGAGATAGCGTTTCATCATTATTTCCCCTGATTGATGGTATATCCATTGTATACCAGTAAATCCCTGCGAAGGGCGGCATAGTCAGACGGGGAAACAGCGCTGCCCTCTCCCGCAGCGGGAGAGGGCTTTTTATTACTTCAGTTCGTCAACCATAGTGATGGCGCGGCCGAGATAGTTAGCCGGCGTCATTTGCTTCAGCCGGGTTTTCTCGTCTTCCGGCAGTTCCAGACTGTCGATGAACTGCTTCATGCCTTCGGCATCCACGCGCTTGCCGCGGGTCAGCTCTTTGAGCTTCTCGTATGGTTTCTCGATGCCGTAGCGGCGCATCACGGTCTGAATCGGCTCCGCCAGCACTTCCCAGTTGTGATCCAGCTCGTCCAGCAGGCGGTCGCGGTTCACTTCCAGCTTGCTCACGCCCTTCAGGGTGGACTGGTACGCGATCAGCGCATAGCCGATGCCCACGCCAAGGTTACGCAGCACGGTGGAGTCGGTCAGGTCGCGCTGCCAGCGGGAAACCGGCAGCTTGCTCGCCAGATGTTGCAGCATGGCGTTAGAGAGGCCCAGGTTGCCTTCGGAGTTTTCGAAGTCGATTGGGTTAACTTTATGCGGCATGGTGGAAGAGCCGATTTCACCGGCAATGGTTTTTTGCTTAAAGTGGTTCAGGGCGATGTAGCCCCATACGTCGCGATCGAAATCAATCAGGATGGTGTTGAAGCGCGCCACGCAGTCAAACAGCTCGGCGATATAGTCGTGCGGCTCAATCTGCGTGGTGTACGGGTTCCACTGGATGCCCAGCGAGGTGACGAACTCCTCGCTGAACTGATGCCAGTCCACTTCCGGATAAGCGGCGATGTGGGCGTTATAGTTGCCTACCGCGCCGTTGATCTTGCCGAGGATCTCCACTTTCTCAAGCTGACGGAACTGGCGCTCCATACGGTAGGCCACGTTCGCCATCTCTTTACCCATGGTGGACGGCGTTGCCGGCTGGCCGTGGGTGCGGGAAAGCAGAGGGATATCGCGATACTGCACCGACAGCTCTTTCACCGCATCGATGATTTTACGCCAGTACGGCAGCACCACTTCCTGACGGGCCGTTTCCAGCATCAGCGCGTGGGAAAGGTTATTGATATCCTCGGAGGTGCAGGCGAAGTGAATGAACTCGGAGACCGCGTGCAGGGCAGGGATAGACGCAACCTTTTCCTTCAGGAAATACTCAACGGCTTTCACATCGTGGTTGGTGGTGCGCTCAATGGTTTTGATGCGCGCGGCGTCTTCTTCACTGAACTGCGCGACGATTTTATCAAGGTAACCGTTTGCGTCGGCGTCAAAAGCAGGAACTTCCCTGATCGCTGCGTGGGCGGCTAATTTTTGCAGCCAGCGCACTTCTACCTGTACGCGAAATTTCAGCAAACCAAACTCGCTGAAAATAGCGCGCAGCGCGCTGACTTTATCGCCGTAGCGTCCATCTACGGGGGAAACGGCGGTCAGTGAGGATAATTCCATAGGTCACAACTCCGAAAGAGGTTAACAATGAGCAAGAATTTGTTTTGCCTGCGTGCACAGGCGATTACGGGAAAACATTAGCTGCAGGCGGCCGCCGCCAACCTGGTGCCACAGCACGGCGGCGCGAATACCGGCCAGCAGCGAGGCGCGAACTTTGCTCTGCACCTGCGGGCTTTGCAGCACGGCGGGGGAGCCGGTGACCTGAATGCGTGGCCCAAGCGGGCTGATTACGTCGACATAAATACCGGCCATCGCGCTAAGCAGCGTGTCGGATTCCAGATCGAAATGCTCAAGCTGGCGTTGCAGACCGGCAATGCGTGATCCGAGCGTGTCCATCGCGCCTTTGCTGGCGTGCAGCTTACGCTCCAGCACCATCAGGCTTAAGGTGTAACGCGTCAGCTCCGCGTTCAGACCCTGACGATTGCTGGCGTTGAGCACGCCGAGCAGCGTTTCCAGGCCTAACTTCAGGTTGGCTTCGCTGCCGCCAAAGACGCCGAGCGTGGAGCCAGGGTTAAGATCGATAACGCTGTTAAGCGCGACATGCAGCGCGTCGGTATCACAGTGCCCCTGATGCGCAAGCTGTTGCACCAGTCGGGCGGACTGGCAGATGCCTGCCAGCGCGAGAGTAATATCGTAATAATTCTTAGCCACAGAGGTGCATCCTTGTCCGCAAGTTAGTCGGCGAGCGGCAAACGCTGCTCAATAACACCGCCGCCCAGGCAGACTTCACCGCTGTAAAATACCGCGGACTGGCCTGGGGTGACTGCCGCAACCGGCTCTTCGAAACGCACTTCAATGCGATCGGCGTCGATTGGGGTGATGGTGCAGGGAATATCTGTCTGGCGATAACGCGTTTTCACCGTGCAGGCCAGCGGTTCGCTGAGCGTTTCGCGGTCAACCCAGTGTAGCTGCTGGGCAATCAGGCCAACGGACATCAGGCGCGGATGATCGTGTCCCTGGGCAACCACCAGAATATTGTTCTCAACGTCTTTATCAACGACATACCACGGATCTTCGCTACCTTCTTTGGTACCGCCGATGCCAAGGCCCTTACGCTGGCCGAGGGTGTGGTACATCAGGCCCTGATGCTCGCCAATGGTTTCGCCGTCAACCGTAACAATTTTGCCCGGCTGAGCGGGCAGATAGCGGCCCAGGAATTCGCGGAACTTGCGCTCGCCGATAAAGCAGATGCCGGTGGAGTCTTTTTTCTTCGCGGTGATGAGATCCAGCTCTTCGGCGATGCGACGCACTTCTGGTTTTTCTAATTCGCCGACCGGGAAGAGGCTCTGGGCAATCTGCTCATGACCGAGGGTGTAGAGGAAATAGCTCTGGTCTTTATTGCCGTCCAGCCCGCGCAGCAGCTGGCTTTTGCCGTCCACATCCGCGCGCTTAACGTAGTGGCCGGTGGCGATGTAATCGGCGCCTAAATCTTCAGCGGCGAATTCGAGGAAGGCTTTAAATTTGATCTCTTTGTTGCACAGGATATCCGGGTTCGGCGTGCGCCCGGCTTTGTACTCTTCCAGGAAGTGTTCAAAGACGTTATCCCAGTATTCGGCAGCAAAGTTAACGGTGTGCAGCTCAATGCCGAGCTTGTCGCATACGGCCTGCGCATCCGCTAAATCGGCGGCTGCGGTGCAGTACTCCTCGCCGTCATCCTCTTCCCAGTTCTTCATGAACAGGCCTTCTACCCTGTAACCCTGCTGTTGCAGCAGGTAAGCAGAAACGGAGGAATCGACACCGCCGGACATCCCGACGATCACTTTTTTTGGGCTTTCAGACATGGAGTAACTCACGACATTGAACTTAAAGGCGGCGTATTCTACCACGCATCCCCGCCCCTGGCACCCTTAAGTAAACGGCCAGTTAAATGCGCCGAGCATCGCGAGGGGATAACGTTCAGCCTGCTGATAGCAGCGGATACTCTCGGCGACCAGCGGCGAGCGTAGATTCGTCGCGTTAATAATTTGTTGCGCATCCAGCCACAGGCAGCGGTCGATATCGCTGTCGTGCGGCGTGGTCACAAGCTCCTCGTCCAGATCGATGGCGAAGAGAAAACGCAGGAAAGGCGTCTTATCCGGCGCTATCCACTGATGCATACGGATAAAGCTTTGCGGCGCGGCGCGAATGCCCGTCTCTTCATAAAGCTCGCGGCTTGCGGCTTCCGTAAGCGTTTCATCGGCCTCCAGGTGACCGGCAGGCTGGTTCCACAGCGCTTTGCCGTTAATCGTCTCTTCCACGACCAGAAATTTTCCCTGCGCCTGTACTACGCAGGCCACGGTCACGTGCGGTTTAAACATGGGGATCCTTAAAGCGGCTTGTTAATGTTGTCGTACATCGCATCCAGCTGTTGCAGGCGTCGATCGTAGGCTTTGGTCAGGCAGATTACCTTGCCGCCGCACTGCCGGCGCGTTTTCAGCCAGCTCTGCTGGGCATCCTGAATGGCGCCGCGGCCTCCCATCGCCAGCAGCCCCTTCAGGAACTGATATTTAGTGCTCATTTCCACGTCTTTATCGTTCAGGGAAAGGTGGGAGCAGATAGCTTTCTCATCCGCCGCTCTGGCTTTCTGGCAGTCAAAGCTTGCCGCGCCGGCGGCGAGGGGACTCAGTAACGCGAGAGCTAAAATGAGGCGTTTCATTTGCTTTTCTCCTGCGGGATTTCCCGCCATTGACCGTTATCGAGGCCGTTCAGCGTGTACTCTCCCAGCGCAAAGCGAATCAGACGTAGCGTAGGATAGCCTACGTGCGCCGTCATGCGGCGGACCTGGCGATTACGGCCTTCATACAAGGTGATTTTAAGCCAGCTGGTGGGAATCGCTTTGCGTTCGCGAATGGGCGGATTGCGCGGCCACAGCCATTCCGGCTCGTTAACCAGTTCGACGCCGGCGGGCAGGGTAGGACCGTCGTTAAGCGTCACGCCCTCGCGCAGCGCAGCCAGCGCTTCTTCCTTTGGCTCGCCTTCTACCTGCACATAGTAAATCTTGCCGGTTCGTTTGCCTGGCTGAGTAAGCTGCGCCTGCAGCGCGCCATCGTTGGTAAGCACCAGCAGGCCTTCGCTGTCCCGGTCTAAACGTCCGGCGGCATAAATTCCTTGTAACGGGATGTAATCTTTCAGCGTGCCGCGTCCCGCTTCGTCCGTAAACTGCGGCAGGACATCGTACGGTTTATTGAAGATAACCAGCCGCTTCGGTCCGTCAGCGCCCGGCTTTTTAGCTGGCCTTTTGGTGCTGAATCGTTTAACTGGGTGATTTCTAAAAGATGTTTTATTCATAGTGTTTTCAGACGACGGGTATTCACGCATTATAACGGAAATCATCGGTGATTGGCGCGGGCCTGATATTCAAGTAGTATTGACACGCATATTACAAATCATTAACAAACAGAAGCGCTCGAAGGAGAGGTTAATGGAAAGCAAAGTAGTTGTTCCGGCGGAAGGTACAAAGATCACCCTGCAAGATGGCAAACTGAACGTTCCTCACAACCCGATCATCCCTTTCATTGAAGGTGATGGTATCGGTGTGGATGTGACGCCTGCCATGATCAAAGTGGTGGATGCCGCCGTGCAAAAAGCCTATAACGGCGAGCGGAAAATTTCCTGGATGGAAATCTATACCGGCGAAAAATCTACCCAACTGTATGGCCAGGATGTCTGGCTGCCAGAAGAGACTCTGGACCTGATTCGTGACTACCGCGTTGCCATCAAAGGCCCGCTGACCACCCCGGTCGGCGGCGGTATTCGTTCTCTGAACGTTGCGCTGCGCCAGCAGCTTGACCTGTACGTTTGTCTGCGTCCGGTGCGTTACTACCAGGGCACGCCTAGCCCGGTTAAGCACCCCGAGCTGACCAACATGGTTATCTTCCGTGAAAACTCAGAAGATATCTATGCGGGCATCGAGTGGAAAGCCGACAGCGCCGAAGCTGAAAAAGTGATTAAATTCCTGCGCGATGAAATGAAGGTCACGAAAATTCGTTTCCCTGAACATTGCGGTATCGGCATCAAGCCTTGCTCCGAAGAGGGCACCAAACGCCTGGTTCGCGCGGCCATCGAATACGCCATCACCAACGACCGTGATTCCGTAACCCTGGTGCACAAAGGCAACATCATGAAATTCACCGAAGGCGCTTTTAAAGACTGGGGTTACCAGCTGGCGCGTGAAGAATTTGGTGGTGAGCTGATCGACGGCGGCCCATGGGTGAAGCTGAAAAACCCAAATACCGGCAAAGAGATCGTGGTGAAAGACGTGATCGCCGATGCGTTCCTGCAGCAGATCCTGCTGCGTCCTGCTGAATACGACGTGATCGCCTGTATGAACCTGAACGGCGACTACATCTCCGACGCCCTGGCAGCGCAGGTTGGCGGTATCGGTATCGCCCCTGGCGCTAACATCGGTGACGAATGCGCGCTGTTCGAAGCGACCCACGGCACCGCGCCAAAATATGCAGGCCAGGATAAAGTGAACCCAGGCTCCATCATCCTGTCCGCAGAAATGATGCTGCGTCATATGGAATGGTTCGAAGCCGCAGACCTGATCGTCAAAGGTATGGAAGGCGCCATCAACGCCAAAACCGTCACCTATGACTTTGAACGTCTGATGGAAGGCGCTAAGCTGCTGAAATGTTCAGAGTTTGGCGACGCGATGATCGAACACATGTAATCAGCTTTGCTGATTGTGTGATAACGGGAGCTCTGTGCTCCCGTTTTTTATTATTCGCTTTGGAACGGTTATCAAAATTTTATCAAAACAAGTTATCAAAACCCCATCCCGAAAACGTCAAACAGCGATAGTAAACCAGTCCTTGCCGCTGTAATTGCCCGCCCTTTAAAATCCAGCCAATATATCGCAGCGTAGGGATAGTGGGATAACCGCATTACTACCCGTTTTATCCTGCAAGAACCATGTGGGGAAGTTGTATTCGTTCGTCAAAGTTTGACTTCATTGTTATTAAAGTTATGATTGGGTCATAACAATAGCGGAAAGCCTTATGGAAAGAGACGTCGGTTTAGACTATTTGCTTTCACTACACGGATCGACGGTGTATCGAGATGATGGTTATTAGTGGAAAGTAGAGGTCTGGGAAGTTAAGCCATCAACTTACATTCCACATGGCATACGCTATAGCTTAACGCTTCATGACAAACATAATACTCGAGTGTTTGGGATGGATAATGCTCACGGCATCAAGATGCCCAAAAAGGGAAGTTACGCCGGCAGAATGGTGTATGACCATCTGCATCGTACTCCTTATGACAAGGGTTACCCATACGAGTTTTTGTCTGCAGCGCAGCTTATCGAAGATTTCTTTAACAAATGTGATGAAGTCATTGAGCAACGAGAAAAAAGAGGTTGAGTCTATGAAAGCTCTTATTGGTGTTATGCCTGAAGAGCACATCCGTCACAGGATGCTAGCTATCGTCAAGGGTGAGTATAAGCCTGAGTCGGGAGAGCCCAGCGTTTGGTTCACGTCAGTAAATGCGTTAGCTCAGGTTCTTAGCAATGAAAATATAGATTTGCTCAGACTGATGGATAAGCAAAAACCTGAAACAATCACTGAATTAGCTGGTATGTCCGGACGTAAAAAAAGTAACTTATCAGTGACGCTAAAAACGCTTAGCTCACGCGGCTTTGTTAGACTGGAAAAGCAGGGTAGAGGGGTAAAACCCGTCGCGCTATTCACTGATTTCGATATTCAGGTAAAGCAGAAATTCATGACTAAGTTTGAGCCTAAAGTTGCTTGATGTTCTGGTAGCAAGGCTCATTGCGGACCACATCAGAAGGACTCTATTAACCCGTCACCCGGCGGGTTTTTGCTTTCCGAATCGGCACACTCTTATGAGTCTTTACTTGAAAGCGCCACATAGCCATGCAATGAAGGTAATCAGCATCATCAGTTTAAGGAGCTGTGAAAAGGGCGCGCCGGTCACACAGGTTTGCTTTGCTGCATCTTCACTCTGAGCCGTTGGTTGAAATTTAGCTAGCTGATTGGTATGAGATATTCCTGCTCCAGGAGTGCTAACCGTACTGCGAATGCCTTTCTTCCCGATATTTACCGTTGCCCCTTTTCCACCAGGAGAAGCGCTGACTCCACTTTTGCTGATGTTAATGCTGACACCTAGTGCGATCTGGATGCGTTTTCTTAGACGAAAGCCCATTAGAACTGCTCCTTAATCAAAAGAACAGTAACCACCTTTATGATGCGATCCGGTTCCGCCATGAGGATGCTGGCCTTTAGGGCAAGCTATTGCCGAAGTGGTAAAAGCAAAAGCGATAGCGAATAACGCTAAAATGGCGATCTTTTTCATATTTACACCTCTTCTGAATTAACAATCGTGTAAGGCTTGTACAGTTCATGCTTCTGATTATTCTCAGTCAATCTCTGGTAAATCATCAGCGCACCTAATCGTAGGGTTTGTTATTGTGTATCGAATGGATGATGTTAAGATATTTCCGATTGCAGTCAATGGAAATATAAAATGAAGAAAGTAGTTGCTTTAGCGCTTGGGGTTTTGCTGTTGTCTGGTTGTACTGTTCGCGTCGCTGACATGACGGTTGGTAGTACTAAAAATTACAATCTTAACGCTGCCAGGTTTGAGAAAGGCCAGCGCGTAATTGGCGAAGATAAAGCGCCGATTGTCATTTTTCCACTTGGCATTCCGAGCGTAAAAACTGCTATGGATCGCGCTATTGAGAAAGATAAATGTGCCGTTGGCCTTAGTGATGTAGTTATCTATCAGCTTAATCATGCATTTGTGTTTGGTACTTTTGGGTATCGCGTTGAAGGAACGCAGATTATCGATAAGTCCCAAAGAGGCTGTGAAAACAACTAATACTTAAAGCGTTAAATCAGGCTACCTCAAGGTGGCTTTTTTTCGCGTTACTTTGCCGGCTGGGCCTGGCGACGCGATGATCGAACACATGTAATCGGCCCTGCTGATTGTGTGATAACGGGAGCCCTGTGCTCCCGTTTTTTATTACGGTAAACCAGTGCGACTGGCCTGACCTCTGTGAAAATGCAATTTTTTGCGCTCTGAATAAAATTTCTTTGCCTATATTTAAGTAAATCTCACGCCCAGGCGCTTCTGACAGGCGCAAGTGTTAATGCTTTCTAATCCGTTAAATATATAAGGGAAATTATATGAACAGCGATCGGGTCTTTCCTGCTTTTCCTGTGACCGACTGGCAGATTGGTCCCGCCAGGGAAAACGCCTCACTGGTGATTAAGTTCGGTTACAGCACCTCTCCTTATGGCACCAACGCTTCAACCTTTGATTCACAGTTCTTTGCCTTAACGCCTGAAATGGCCCGCAGTCTGATCCATGATTTAGAGCTTTACGCTAAAGAGTGCGAAAGCATTCCGTCGAAAGAAATCGCTCTTTAAGCCTTGCCTCTTAAGCAGTAACGATAAAGAAGCCCGCCAGTTAAAGCCGCGGGTTTTTGCATTTCTGGCGCCAGGCTGCCGGGCGCTGAAAAAATTTATATTGCTCATAGCAAAGGCTGCTAAAAACGCTTTTCATATATCCATTTGAAATTAGCTACCCATCTTCTGGCATATACGCTTTTTCACCACCAGGCTTAACGTCTGTAATAAAAATCAACAGGAGAAAAAGTATGTCAGAACAGTATGCTGATTGTATTGAAGCCTGTTACAGGTGCGCCGCCGCCTGTGATTTTTGCGCTGCTTCGTGCCTTAAAGAAGAGCAGCTCGATATGATGCGTGAATGCGTGCGGCTGGATATACAGTGCGCAAACATCTGTCGCCTGGCGGCGCAGTTGATGACGATGAACAGTGAGTTCGCATCGTCTCTTTGCAAAGTCTGTGCAGAGGTATGCCGGAAGTGTGGCGAGGAGTGTGGTAAGCATAAAGCCAACCACTGCCAGGACTGCTCAGCGGCATGCATGAATTGTGCAAAAGCTTGCGGCGATATGGCTGCATAGCATGCGGCGACGATCTGGCTGGCGGTTCGCTGCCGGCCTTTTATAAAGCTGCCCGGGTGGCGGCTTTTTTATTCTCCCGGCTGGCAGCAAAAGAGGTTCAGCATCCACGTAGCAAAAGTGCGATCCTGCTCTGATTACCTAAGTTAAATTAAGTCTATTCTCTTGGCCGCTTTGTCAGGCCTTTAGGGTAGTTATGAACTGGATATTTTATATGGGAAGGTGGTATCAGGTTGTTCCTGCGCCGATACAAGGAGGCTATAAACTGAAGATCCCCGGCGAACGTGCGACGGTTGTCCTGCCACGCAAAACGCTTGAAAAATACGCCCGTGCATATTTCGGTCTGAATTCAGGTGATGAAAAACTGCCGCTTTAAGCTGAACGTATTTTCTGCTGTTGAATTGATTGCAATTTCACAGTAAAAAATACCTCTGTAACAAAAATGACCCGGAAGTAATTATGCCTGACGAGGTTTCGCATCGGCTTTTTCATGTCAACTTTCATGGTGAAACCATAAGTGCCGATAGTACCGCAGGTACGAAAGGGCATATTTTAATGATCCATGGCGGATCCAAAGATCGTACCTGTAATGACGAAGCCTGAAACACGTAAGCAGTTTTACTGATTATGTGAAAACGGGGACCTTCCGGCTCCCGTTTTAAGGCTATCAAATTTCTTCACTTCGATAAAAACGACAGCGCCGTTTATTCAGCGAACAAATCCGGGCCGAATACTTCATAATGGATATGCGTTTCCGGCACGCCCAGGTTCATCAACGCATCGTGTTGTAAACGCATAAACGGGACCGGGCCGCAGATATAATATTCGGCGTCAGGTAAAAGGATCTGGTCTGCTATCTGGCCAAGCTCTACGAAGCCTGCGAAATCATAATCCTCGCCCTCAATATCGCTCTCAAGCGGCTCGTTATAGA
Organism: Dryocola sharpae; assembly: GCF_051307055.1. Classification (GTDB taxonomy): domain Bacteria; phylum Pseudomonadota; class Gammaproteobacteria; order Enterobacterales; family Enterobacteriaceae; genus Dryocola. The sequence goes on from NZ_CP149994.1 coordinate 1,726,155, forward strand.
ACATCACCAGCCTGAAGTTTTCATGTTCCGCCGCCGTCTGACGCAGTTTGTGCTTCATCGCCTGGACCTTGCCGTTGCGGGCGCCGTGAATAAAGACCAGAGGCCGCTGCTCAGGAGACTGCAGCACCCGCTTAAGCATACTGATCATGGGCGTCAGCCCCACGCCGCCGCTGATCAGCACGACCGGATTAGTAGCGTTAACGTTGATATAGAAGTTGCCGTAAGGCGGGGCGAGTTTGATGCTGTCGCCGACGTTGACATGATCATGCAGCAGGTTGGAAACGTACCCTGGCGGCTGGATATCGTTACCATCTTCACGCTTCACTGAGATCCGGTACGTCCGCCCGTTTGGCGCGTCGGAAAGGCTGTACTGTCGAATCTGTTGGACGCCCAAATCCGGTACCTGCACCGCCACGCTGGTATACTGCCCGGGTTCGAAGCTGGCTACCGGCAGCCCGTCCTCTGGCTCCATCACAAACGAGGTGATGACATCGCTTTCGGGATTCTTTTCACGCACGATAAAGGTGCGCCAGCCATTCCAGCCGCCGGGCGCGGCGGCGCTGACCCGATAGAGTTCATGTTCCATACCTATCAGCACGCCAGCCAGCTGTCCGTAAGCTTCTCCCCACGCATTCAGAATGTCATCGGTCGCGGCATCCCCAAGCACTTCTTTGATGGCGCCAAGCAGATGCTCACCGACGATGGGATACTGATCGGGCTGCACGCCAAGGCTGGTGTGCTTGTTGGCGATGTTCTCCAGCAGCGCATTCAGGCTGAGAGGATCGTCAATATTGGCGGCGTAGGCGTAGACCGCACGGGCCAGGGCTTCCTGCTGCTGCCCCTTCTGCTGGTGGGCCATATTAAAAACATTTTTAAGTTCAGGGTGGGCCTGCAGCATATTCTGGTAAAAGCGGGTGACGATCTCTTTGCCGTGTTCCGCAAGCACCGGTACCGTGGCTTTGATAATATTTTTGGTTTGCTCAGTCATCATACGACATTCCTCCCGAAGCCTTCTGTTAGTCACTTAAAGCTAGCAGGACATCTGCTTTGTGGCTAACCAGCAGCCTGCTCTGGCGTACAGGCCTGCTTATCTTCAGGTAACCGGCTCGATCAACTCTGGCCCCTGGTTTTTAACGTTGCCCACGGCGCGCGTAACCGGATGCCAGGTAAAGTTGTCTGACGCCACAGCGCCATCAGCAGCAACTTCCTCGGCCTCTTTTCCCCCTGTATCCTGCCTCATCCATTCGCGTGCCGCTTCCGCGGTGAGAACAAGCGGGCGCCTGTCGTGGATATCGATCAGCCCCTTATCTGCGGCCCCCGTGACAATCAGAAATCCCTCGGCGTCGTCCCCTCGCTCAAACGGCGTGCTGCCAATGGCCGCCATAAATATGGGCTGGCCATCTGAGCGATGAATAAAGTAGGGCTGCTTCTTATCGCCTTCTTTCTTCCATTCATACCAGCCGTCAGCAAACACGATAGCGCGCCCACGCTGCCAGAGCGGCTTAAACATTCTGCTGGCGGCCGCGGTTTCCACACGGGCATTTATTAACGGCGGTTTATCCCACCATCCTGGCGCATATCCCCAGAAGACCGGATCCAGATGCAACGCGTCGTCCCGCTCGCTCAGCAGCAAAACTTTGGTGCCGGGCGCCACGTTGTAACGCCCAATCGGTTCAGGGTCGTAGGGAATATCCCGGTCAGCTTCATCAGCCAGGTAAGTCAGATACTCTTCGCGAGTTTGCGCCTGGGCAAAGCGTCCGCACATGGTCACCTCCTGAGTAATACAGGAAGTATAGCTGCTGTATGTACTAATTTATGTCTATATAAATCATCATGTTAATTATTCCTCAATCCGCAATCCATAGGTTTTAAACTTCTTCAGCACGATGGCCATCACTTCATCGTCGAGCGCCGGGGCGGGATCGCCTATTGCTAAGGTCATCAGATACATCTGCTGCAGCGTTACCGCAGGGCGCTTTTTAAAGAAGAGGGGCCAGCCATTGAGCGCTACGCGTTTTATGAACGGGCGCGTAATAAGATATGAGGGATATCAGGAAGTTGAAATTTTGAGCGAACGGTATCAGGGGGAATTGCATCGCGCAGGAGGGATGTGTAATATGCCCGCCAGTGCCGACTTAGCTCAGTAGGTAGAGCAACTGACTTGTAATCAGTAGGTCACCAGTTCGATTCCGGTAGTCGGCACCATTTCAAACTCTTCCCAAATCTGCCTTAGTCAATTCAAATCCCCTGTACTACGCGTTATAGCTCGTTTCCTGTCTCCGGTTATCAACTGGCCCCAATCTAAATCAAGTGCATGTTGTGGGCTTTCTGTGTTCGGTCCAGGGAGATGCCTCAATAAATAAACACCGCCAGGTCCAAAGAGAAAGCCTGGAAGCTGTCAGATGATGTCTGGATTGTAGCTAGAAGGTGTTGCCTCTGGTTTCAGGTACTGGCGCACGCAATACCGCTTACATAGAAAAAAAGCGGCTGGCTTTTGGTGTCTATCCGGCAGTGTCTCTCATTGGCGAGGGTATTGCGTGATGAAGCCAGGAAAAGCTGTCTGGGAGATCCCGCCAGATCGCATGAAGATGAAACGTCCTCATCTTGCGCCCCTGTCAACTCAGGTACTGGAAGCGTTACAGGGCATGGTTTCCGCCACACGATGAGCACAGTCTTGCATGAGCAGGAATTCAACACGGCATGGATTGAGACTCAGTTAGCTCAGGTGGATAAAAACGCGATTCGCGGAACCTACGCCAGCGATGCCATCTGAGAGCTGCGTATCCTCAACGAGGGTAAAGCCCAGCTTGTCCGTGTAATCCTCAATTGCGCGACCGTAGTCATCGACCACCACGGCCATATACCCCATGCATCGCTTCTGCGTTCCCATTTTCTGCTCTGTCAGGTTTCAGGCATAACTGCCGTATGTTCTTTTTTATCGCAAAAGAAATTAGTTCGCCTTCTGGCTTGGCCCAGAGCATCGGCTTCCGCTTCTGTTGGCACGAAACAGGCGGAGAGTAGATTCATCCTTACCAGACTGATTGCATGTAAAGCCAGGCATCAACATTGCGAGTATCGTGGCTACACTGACAGGCAGAGAAACTGAACCGCATGGGGCCTTTTTCACCGTCGGTTATTCGTCTTTACTGCTTGATTGTCGCACTTTCATTCTTCCCACCAGAGTAACGTGCGTCGCGGCATCTTCCTGATTATACAAGTACTCCACCGCCAGCCGCCCCAGCTCGCCATAGGGAAGTTCAATACTGGTTAGCGAAGGTGTCATTTGTTCGGAAATCTTCTGGTCATCATAGCCAGCTACCAGCATGTCCCGGGGAATCTGCACGCCGTGCATCGCCAGCGCCTGGTAGCAGCCAATGGCGAGCCAGTCGCTGGCACAAAAGATGGCGTCCGGGCGTTCGTCCAGTTCCAGCAGCGCCCTGGTGGCGGTAAAAGACTCGTTAAACTGCCAGTTGGTCTGGCGCACCAGACGGTCGTCACAGGGGAGTCCGGCCTGCTGTAACGCGGCCTGATAGCCTGCCAGCCGCTGGCGCGAGGCCTCCATCCAGCTTTCGCCGGCAATATGAGCAATACGCCTGGCTCCGCGGTCAATCAGGTGCTTCGTCACCTGAAAGGCGTTGGCATAGTCATCGGGTATGAATGATGGCAGCAACGGCAGGCCGGGATCGCGCTGGTTAAGCAGGACCAGCGGAATGCGGTTGCAGTCCTGAAAATCGCTTATGTCGACCAGCGTCGTGACAGGAGACGCGAGAATAATCCCTATACAGTTGCGCTTTTCCAGCTGGCGAATAAAGTTCAGTGCCAGCTTCACATCATCACCATAGTCATAAACCGTGAGCAGTAATTCGTTACGACAGGCTGTTTCACGCGCCTGGCTGATGGCATCGATAAACGGATCGTAGCTCTGCAGGGAGCTTATCAGTAGCGCTATTTCTTCCTGATTATTCGGGGTATGCAGCGCGGGTAGACGATCATAACCGAGTTCCGTCGCGACAGAAATCACCCGCTGGCGGGTGTCCTCGCTAAGTTTGATATTGCGGGACTGGTTAAGCACCAGCGATACCGTCGCCTGCGACACCCCTGCCGTGCGCGCAATATCGTTCATCGTCACTTTGTTTTTCCGCTTCATCCGTTCTCTCCCTCTGGCGACATCGCATCATACCTTAACTGTCCGATTTAGCGCCGCCGATCACGTTTCTTTTTCACGCAGCAACGAACTTTGTGAGTGCGGTCGCTTTTCTGCACATCACGATTTGCGCATTCCCGCTTCGACTAATATTTATTAGCTAAATATTATCAACAGGAGAAACATCGATGAAAGAGCAATGGAGCAAGCCGCAGGCGCAGGCGTGGTATCAGCAACAGGGCTGGCTGTGCGGGTTTAACTATCTGCCGTCCACGGCGGTGAACTGGACCGATATCTGGCAGAAGGAGACCTTCGATCCCACCACCATCGACCGCGAGCTGGGATGGGCGGCGGACGCGGGGTATAACACCCTGCGCATTAACCTGCCGTTTATCGTCTGGGAGCACGATCGCGATGGCCTGATGGCGCGCATCGAACGCTTCCTGACGCTGGCCGCCGGCCACGGCTTCAGCACCATGCTGACGCTGATGGACGACTGCGGCTTCTCCGGGGATGAGCCCTACCTCGGGCCGCAAAAAGCGCCGGTGTCGGGCAAGCATAACAGCCAGGCGGCGGCGAGTCCGGGCCGCGACAAGGTCTGCGATCCTGACTGCTGGCCGCAGATAGAGCGCTATATCCGCGACGTTATCCGCCAATTCCGCGACGATAAGCGGGTGCTGATGTGGGATCTTTACAACGAGCCGGCCAATCGAGGTATTTTTGCCACCGGTACCGAAGAGGTACTGTACGACGAAAAACTCGAAACCTATGCGCTCGATCTGATGAAACTGGCATTCCAGTGGGCACGTGAGGAGGATCCCTCTCAGCCGCTCACGGTCGGCGCGTGGCGCCTGCCTGCCGAAGAGGAGGGCGAAACCTTTTATCAGCATCCGCTGGACCAGACCGCGCTGGAGCTGTCGGACGTGGTGAGCTACCACGCCTACACCAACACTGCCCGCATGACGGCGATTATCCAGCAGCTGCAGCAGCTGGGCCGCCCGATCTTCTGTACCGAATGGCTGGCGCGCCACGTGGGCGGCACCATCGAAGAGCAGCTCCCGCTGATGTATATGGCGAAAGTCGCACCCTATCAGTGGGGACTGGTGCGCGGCAAAACCCAGACCTGGCTGCCGTGGCCGGTGGTAATGAAAGAGTCTGCCGACTACTGCCGCCTGTGGTTCCACGATGTGTTCGAGGAGAACGGTATCCCGTTCTCACGCACTGAAATCGCGCTGATACGCAAGCTGCGCAATATCGCTCCGCAATCGCGGGCATAATAATAACGACCCGGCGGTTCGCCGCCGGGCAACCAGGTACGCACTATGGCAATGACAATGAAAATACCGTCTCGCGAGTTGTGGTCTTATTTTGGCTATGGTTTAGGTCAGTGTTTTAGCTTTGGTTTAGTGGGTTCGTTTATTAACTATTTTTACACCGACGTGCTGGGGATCTCCGCCCTGGCGGCAAGCACCATCTTTCTGATTGCCCGGGCATGGGATGCGGTTCATGACCCGCTGTTTGCCAGTATTATGGATACCATTAACAGCCGTTTCGGCAAGTTTCGCCACTTTTTACTGATCGCCCCGCTGCTGATCACCGGCGTCACCCTGCTGTCGTTCTATAAAATCGAAGCGGACATGACCACCAGAATCCTTTACGCCGGAGTGACGTATATTCTGTGGGGGACGCTGTATGCCATCTCGGATATTCCGTTCTGGTCGATGTCGTCGGTGATGACCAACGACTCCGGCCAGCGTACCCGCGCGGTGACGGCGGCGATGCTGGGGGTGAACGCCGGGATTGCCTGCGCCAGTATCTTTTTCCCGAAGCTGGCGGCCTTCTTCGCCCAGCACAGCAACGATAAAGGCTACTTTATGGCGGCCCTGGTGATGATGCTGGTCGGCCTACCGCTGATGCTCAACGGATTTATACAAATTAAGGAGCGCGTGCCGCCGAGCCCGGAAAAGGTGACGATGCGCGATACCTTCCATAACCTGCGCCAGAACAAGCCGCTGTTTGTCATCCTGCTCTCGTTCTTTTTCTGCGTGTTCCATAACGTCGCGGGTGGGATCTACATCTACTTCTTTATCTATAACATGGGTGACGCCAGCCTGCAGATGGGGATCGGCATTATGGGGATTGCAGCTGCGGTGGTGTGCCTGATTGCCCCGCTGCTGACGCGCAAAATGCAGAAGCGCAAACTGTTTATGATCCTGTGCGGGCTGGATATCGCGGTGCGCGTGGTGATGTGGTTTGTGGGCTATCACCACACGGTGCTGCTGTTTATCCTGCTCGGTCTCAGCACGCTGTTTGTGATGATGTCCAATTTACTGACCTCGTCAATGATTGCCGACACCATTGAGTATGCCGAGTACCACACCAACAGGCGCTGTGCGGCCATTACCTTCTCCGGGCAGACCTTTACCGGCAAGATGTCGGTGGCGGTGGGTGGGGGGTTAATCGGGGTGTTTCTGACTCTGATTCACTACGTGCCGCAGGCGCAAACCCAGAGTGACAGCGTGCTGTCGGGGCTGTTTTTCGGTATCTGCCTGCTGCCCGCCGTCGGCTCGCTGATCCGCCTTGGGGTGATGTCGCGCTTTACCTTTACGGAGGATAAACACGCCGAGATTTGCCGTCTGCTGGCCGAACGTCGACAGGCGAATCTTCCTGCCAGCGATGTTGAGGAAAAATTAAATCAACCGGCGACGATAACTTAATTCTGACGTATTAAATTTAATATCTGTTCGTTCAAATAATTATCATTCACAGTCGATGATAACCCGCCAGCAGCAATAGCGCGGGTTATTATTGGCATTGGTGCCGTCGCTTACAATAAATAACGCATTTCATTTAATTAAAAATACAAGGTTTACCGATGAACAAAATCTGGGTAAGTTGTTTTTTTACGTCTTTATTTATCCCTGTATCTAATGCGCAAGCGTCATTATCCCTTGAGGAACGTCTGGCACAAATGGAACAACGGCTAAAAGCAACGGAGCTGCGTGCAGCAACTGCCGAAGCGGAGATCCGTGAACTAAAAACACCGACAGTAACGCCTGCCGCCACTCATGCAACAGCAGCTACACCCAAGTTACAACTTACGGGTAATACCGATCTAAAATTCTACGGCGATGTTGAGTTCAATATGGATGGTGCCAGCCGTACGGGCAGCCTTACGTCGGTAAAAACCAGCGCCCATAAAGACTGGGCTCCGGGTGATAAAGAACGCTGGGATATTAACGGACGCATACTTCTGGGTTTTGATGGATTACATAAAGGCGCTAACGGCAATTTTTCCGGATTTAGCGTACAGCCGCTGGCCGATATGGCCGGAAAAATGAATATTGATGATGCAGTATTTTTCTTTGGCCAGGAAGATAACTGGAAAATTAAAATAGGCCGTTTCGAAGCCTATGATATGTTCCCGCTTAATCAGGATACGTTTATTGAATATTCGGGCAATACGGCAAACGATCTCTACAGCGATGGTTATGGTTATATTTACATGATGAAAGAGGGACGCGGACGTAGCAGCGACGGCGGCAACTTCCTGCTCAGTAAAAACCTGGACAACTGGTATTTCGAGGTGAACACGCTGGTAGAGGACGGCAGCTCGCTGTTTGTTAACCAGAACTATCATGGCAATTCGCTGGATAATCGCAAAAACGTGGTTTATGTGCGCCCGGTAGCAGCGTGGCAGTCCGGGGCATGGTCCATCGCTACGGCGCTGGAAAGTAACCTTGTCAATAACGCCTATGGCTATCAGAATCAAAAAGGCCGTTGGCTCGATCAGTCCAGCCGTACCGGCTACGGCATGACGCTAAGCTGGAATACGCTCAAAACCGATCCTCAGGATGGCGCGGTGGTGAATGTGAGCACAGCATACCTGGATGCGACGGACGAAAAAGACTTCAGCGCCGGTATCAACGCGTTATGGCACCGTGTAGAACTCGGCTATATATACGCCCATAACAACATCGACCAGTTTAATATGGCCGACGTCAGCGCAGAATGCGACGACGACTGTGCGGTGCTGGCACCAGGGAACTATGATATCCACACCATTCATACTTCATGGCAGTTACCGGACATTATGGATATGCCGAACTTCAATATTTATCTCGGGGCCTACGCATCATGGCTGGATTCATCGGCGACGAAAACCGGCAATCCCGATGACCGCTACGGCGCGCGGGTACGTTTTAAGTATTTCTTCTGACAAAGATATGGAGTGCGGGCCGCGTGCCTCAACGATGTAGCCGCATCGGGTACCTGCTTTGTTTACTCTGACGGTGCGGATCACTGTGTAGTTACCGGAAATCAATTCCAGATGCTCCGCGCTGTCTTTGCTGAGGTACTCCATATCGTCACCTTATTCCGGGCAACCGGTCCTGCCGGTGCATCCGGGGCCGGTCTTCCGGTAATGGGCGACTATGGCGAAATCGCTGCGGTTGGCACAAAGCGGACAAGCGAAATAAGCTTTAGGTCCGCTATGAGCGAGGAGCTGACATCTTCGTCTGTAACGGGCAACATGCTTTAACGGTCATTGCTCATTCATAGCATTTTGACTGCATCATCTAACCAGTCTGGAAGAGATTCCCTATACCAGTTGAGATATAAAGGAAATACTGGCTTTTCCCGCTCATTGAGTAGCACAATTACTTCAGTGACAATCCATGCTTTGGCAATGGCAATTTCTCTCGCTAACGCATTAAAATCATGATGGAAAGATAACTGACAATAGCGCTCAGCAGTATCAATAAAAGTTTGCTTCGTACCCAAGCCTTTTATCAGAGGGGCCAAGTCGATGGCGGGACTACCTTTTCCAAATCTTTCCCAGTCGAAAAGAACTAAATCACCGTTTTCTCTTCTTCCCCAATTGCCAGCATTGCTATCTCCAGTAATCAGGTTTTGGTACCCAAACATAACATCACTACATTTCTGAAACAGCCGTAACTGCTCTGCAGCTTTTTCTGGTAATGCCAGGAGTATGAGGGTTTTTTCGAGCGCCAGTTCTGACCATGTGTGAGTCTGGTAACGCCAGTCAGGATTCGCATGATAACAATGCAGGCGTCCCAACATACCAATGGCATCATCAGATGCGACATCGTTCTGTTCAACCTTGTGAGGAATATATTCCATTTTTAACTTACGCAAGGAGGCGTCAGCAGAAAAGAGATTTGGGGTCGCAATTCCTGCCTGATTAAGCTCCGTTGCAGCGTCTTGATAAAATCTATACTCTACTTCTCCTACAGGACATTTCTCAATAAATCTATGACCGCAGTCACTTATATTCAGCGCCACTTTCGCGGTGCCCATTTTTGATAAATCCATGGCAGACATGCACTATCTCTTCAGAATAAGTGGGTTGCTCTGGTCTTGAGTGTACTGCAATTTGATCATTTAACGGGTAATGTTAGTGAAATCATCCATATGTTGTTTGGTGGGCAATGTCCGCTCCTGACACATAGCAGCCAGAAGCGGGCATTTTTCCTGATAATGGCTATGAAAATTATATTGGGGTGCTTTGTAAAAAGTTAAGCTTTAAGGACGATACTAGAGTCGAGTCAGTCCGCACTTTTTTCAACGACTCTGTACCATAAGTAAAATAAAACTAATGCCCAATTTTCTCTCAATATAAGTTTTCAACTGCAATTCTTTATAGCAGTTGAAATTTATATCCGGATAACGCACTGATGGCTCCACCATTTTATTTCATTAGCGACTGGGTTTAGAAAAATTATCGCTAGCTTAGCTTTATCTCTTCTGCTGGCCGGGATTGCTGGCGAAGCAATACAGGCCCAGGCCATAATTCCCGTATAATCCGATCCCTGCTGTAAAGGAGTCATTAATTTTTTGCGTATAAAACATGCTGGTACCCGGAAACCAGCCGATGATATTCCCTGCAGACCCGCATCGTTATCCAGGGAATAATTAACATTGCCATAGAGTGCCTGTAATCCCCCTGTCACCATATGGTCCGGTAAGCGGGTCATCCCTGCGGGGTTGGAAAAAGAGTTGAGGCATCCTGAGCACGTTCCGCCGGAACGACACGGCGTCGTGTTGGGAAGTGCGCAGGCCATGAATGCGATCACGGAAATATTCACCCCCCTGCTGGGTGGGTTGATTCCTGGGTACGCGCTTTACGGCATCTGGATCGATATAGCCGTATCAGCAGCTATTGCCGGGGCTATTCTGGCATTTATACATCTCCTGAAGGTTGATCCGGAGGCGGTTTATACCGAAAGGTATAATCAATGCTATTGCGCAGCGTGACTTCCAGGCAGTGCATCAGGGGAAGCACAGTGCTGCACAAATTTATGTTCCAGTTATAGCTGGCCAGTACTTCATCCGGCATCAGCTTGAGCACATCGTTATAAATCTTCAGGCGTTCAGCTGAAACATAATCTCACAGGTTCACGGGGACGCCGGCGCCAATAGCCAGAGCTGGTTTGCTATGTTTAACAGGTCACTTGATATTTTATGGCTTAAGGAAATATATTTTGAATAATCAAAAAAAAATTTCCGGCCTCTCGGGCTGGAACATCTCATTAGCGGTTGCCCTGCTAATGTTCGGCATAGCAATGATTATCGGCGGCGGCTGGCTGGTTGCATTGGGTGGGAACTGGTATTACCTGCTTGCGGGTATCGGTTGTGTGATAACCGCCATATGCATTTTTATGAAACGAACCAGCGCGGTTTACTGGTTCTCGCTGGTCTTTATCGGCACCCTAATCTGGACGATATACGAATCAGGGCTTGATTATTGGGGCTGGGTTCCACGCTTTGGCCTTATGCTTCTGTTCGGTATTGTCTTCGCTTTCCAGCTTCCCTCGCTTTCGCCAGGCATCAGCCGCAAATTATCTCTTTCACTGGCAAGTCTCTTTATTCTGGCTTTCATTGTGGCAGCGGCGCTGCCCTTCGCGCCGTTGAACACAACAGCTGCGACCAACGTGCCAGCGGCGGGAAACAGTTTATTCATGACGGATACCGGTAGTGGAAAGGCGTCAAATCCCGATGCTGGCGACTGGTATACTTATGGCGGATCGCTGGCTTCGCAGCGTTTTGTCAAAGCAGATCAAATCACACCTGAAAATGTTAAAGACCTCAAACTAGCATGGCAATTTCGTACCGGTGACCTGCCAAAAACACGCTGGGGTGCAGAAAATACGCCAATCAAAATTGGCGATACCCTGTATACCTGTACGCCACACAATCAGGTTTTTGCGCTGGATGCCGCCACGGGTAAAGAAAAGTGGCATTTCGATCCCAAAGTCAGTGATAAAGCCATTCCTTATACAGCAGCCTGCCGCGGCCTGACCTGGTATGATTCTCAGACCAACAGCCATGTGACGCCCGGACAGAGCGGTGCCGCCAGACAGGCTGTTTCGCTACCGGACTCACAAAATGACAGTGACTGCAAACAGCGTATTATTCTGGGTACGCTAGATGCACGTATTATTGAACTCAATGCCGGGACGGGTGAAGTTTGCCGATCCTTTGGAAATAATGGCACGGTTAACCTTACAGAAGATATGGGTGAGACTTATCAAGGGTACGTGGCTATTAACTCTGCACCGGTAGTCATCCGTGATACGTTGGTAGTGGGACATCAGACCATCGACGGACAGCGCGCCTTCGGTCCTCCGGGTGTTATCAAAGCTTACGATGTGCGTACCGGTAAGCTCAAGTGGGCATGGGATGCCTCCAACCCGGATACCAGCAAGCCAAAAAGTGGCCCTGATGCTTATAAAAGAGGTTCACCTGACGTCTGGACATCCTTTACCGGTGACGACTCATTAGGGCTGGTTTATTTGCCTGTGGCAAACGCTTCGGGCGATTATTTCAGCACTCTTCGTTCAGCGGCAGAAAATAAATATGCCGTCTCAATGACTGCGCTTAACATTGAAACCGGTCTACCGGTCTGGTCTTTCCAGACCGCACATCATGATGTATGGGATTACGATCAAGGTTCTCAGCCAACGCTGGTTGATTATCCGGGAAAAGACGGTAAAAAAATCCCGGCAATTATTGTACCGACCAAACAGGGTGAAATTTATGTGCTGGATCGACGTACCGGGGAATCATTATTTGGTGTCGAAGAGCGCCCTGTTCCTGGCGGCGGCGTTGAGCCGCAAGCGCGCGCGCCTACCCAGCCTTATTCGTTGTTCCATCACCTGAGCAAACCGGATCTCACGCCACAGGATATGTGGGGGCTGACGCCTATCGACCAGATGGTCTGTCGTATTCAGTTCCAGCAGGCTGGTTACAAAGGCCAGTACACTCCGCCGGAAGCTGACCGACATACCATTGAATATCCGGGCTATAACGGAGGGTCTGACTGGGGAAGCGTGGCGGTCGATCCGCAACGCGGCATTATTATCGCCAATTATAATGACATGCCTAATCTGAATATCCTTGTACCCCGGGCTAAAGCTAACGCTCTGGGCTGGAAACCCCGCGATGAAATAACCTCCCATCCGCACGATGAAGGGCATGCGGAAGGCGCAGGCGATCCGCAGATTGGTGTACCTTACGCTGTAGACGTAAATGCTGGCTGGCGCCTGCCATTTACCGGTATGTTATGTAAGGAACCACCATACGGTGGCATTCGGGCTATCGATATGCGCGACGGCCGCACCATTTGGGATCGTCCTTTAGGTACAGCGCGTCGTAACGGTCCGTTTGGGCTGCCAACTGGCCTGCCGATTAATATAGGCACGCCAAACAACGGTGGCTCGGTTGTAACATCTTCTGGTCTTATATTTATCGCAGCGGCCACGGATGATTTAATACGCGCGATAGATATCACCACTGGTAAGACTGTCTGGAGCACACCGCTTCCAGCAGGTGGCCAGGCCAACCCTATTGTTTATACATACAATGGACGTGAATATCTGGTGATTGTTGCTACCGGCCATCACTTTATGGAAACCCCCGCGGGTGATTACATAATGGCTTATGCCTTACCTGATAAAACTTAACAACAGACAGACCACTCCCGATCTGTCATGAGTTGTACTATTAGATCTTAAAAAAGCCTGAGGTTGTATATCAGGCTTTTTGTTATCTGAATCTCGCAAAACAGCACGGCCTCTGGCTGTGCTGTTTGAATATTATCGGAGATTATTTCAGATGGTTCCGCCGCTTGCTCAAGCGCAATTTTGACTGGCAAAAATTCTGCCAGACGCCCGGACCATTCAAAATTGTTCATCAGACAGGCATAGATGGACAACGGAACCGAGATAACGAGACCATCTTTAACTGATGATGGTGCCAGTCAGCCATTTTCCAGGCATCCCGGACAATGAAGAAGCAAGACTGAAATCGATTTATTTGTCAGGCCTTCTGGATACCAGGGATGATGAACGTTTCGAGCGTTTATCCCGGCTGGCAAAGAGAATCTTCCAGCTGCCGGCGGTACTGATAAGCTTGCTTGATCGCGACCGTCAATGGCTGCTGGCATGTGAGGGGCTCGGCATTCGCGAAACGCCGCGTACACTCCCGCCCCTTATAAACATTTATCAATCTTTGTTTCTTCCCCCTCAGACAGGCCTAATCTGGTGGCCTTTTTTCAGCGCTGAGCAGGTGCATAAGCGCTGGCAATGTTAAATGTTATGTTATAACATATCATAAATTAAGCGGGGCGCCAATGTTTCAGAATCTGGAGAGGGCTCATGCAGGCGCAACATTCCTGCCCGCAGATGTCATTCAGTCACTACCCTGGCACCAACAAGGGCAGGTTGCTCCTTGTTGTTCAAAATGGAGGGGCTTGCCACACGGGACGGCGAAGTTGTTTTTATAACGCCAGTAAAGGCGATGAAATCGTTGTGCTTAACGATCATGAATAAGCCGGTCAGTAGCAGCTAAGAATGTGAGGAGATGTAAAATAATGTCTGAAGCCAGTATGAATTTACAGGGCGATAAACGCCTTCCGGTTACGGTTCTGTCCGGATTTCTGGGCGCAGGAAAAACGACCCTGCTTAACCATATCCTGAATAACAGAGAAGGCAGACGCGTTGCGGTTATCGTCAATGATATGTCGGAGGTGAATATTGACGCAGCCCTGGTCAGGGAAGGCGGCGCGGAACTTTCACGTACTGATGAAAAGCTGGTGGAGATGAGTAACGGCTGTATCTGCTGCACGCTGCGGGAAGATCTGTTGCTGGAGGTCAATCGTCTGGCGAAAGAAGGGCGGTTTGATCAACTTGTCATCGAGTCTACCGGTATTTCTGAACCTCTTCCCGTCGCTGAAACTTTTACCTTTGCCGGTGATGACGGGCAAAGCCTTTCAGCGGTAGCGCGTCTTGATACCATGGTTACCGTCGTGGACGCCTTCAATTTTCTGCAAGATTATGGATCAGAGGATAGTATCCAGTCACGTGGGGAATCGCTGGGCGAAGAGGATGAGCGCAGCGTTGTTGACCTGTTAATTGAGCAGATTGAGTTCTGTGACGTGCTGATTCTCAATAAAGTTGACCTTATTAGCGAAGCGCAAAAAGAAAAGCTGATGGCTATTTTACGCTCGCTTAATCCGCGTGCAAAAATTGTAGTCTCACAGTTTGGTCAGGTTCCGCTGGATAAGGTGCTGAACACCGGGCTTTTCGATTTCGATAATGCCGCTCAGGCTCCGGGTTGGCTTAAAGAGCTGCGTGGCGAGCATACGCCGGAAACCGAAGAATATGGGATCACCAGTTTTGTTTTTCGTGCCCGTCGGCCCTTTCATCCGGCGCGTTTCTGGCAGGTGATGGAAAACGACATGGCTGGCGTGGTCAGATCAAAAGGCTACTTCTGGCTGGCGAGCCGTCCGGAATATGCAGGCTCCTGGTCTCAGGCCGGCGGCGTAGCGCGCCAGGGGCTGGGGGGCATGTGGTGGGCAAGCGTGCCGAAAGAGTGCTGGCCGGAGGATGATGAATCCCAGGAATTTATCATGTCAAACTGGATTGACGGCATTGGCGATGCCCGGCAGGAGCTGGTATTTATCGGCATGGATATGGATGAATCCGATCTGCGTGCGAAGCTGGATTCCGCGCTGTTAACCGATGAGGAAATGGCTGAAGGGCCCGAAAAATGGCGTGCTTACCCTGATCCGATTGAGCGCTGGTTTGAGGATTAAATGAAAGGCACCCGGCAAAAGCCGGGCGTCTTTATAGAAACGCCAGATGCTGCATCAGCTTTGTCGTAACCCCTCTTCGCTTTTTTAAACCACTGAACAATGCTGTCCAAATTTCTTCCTGAAGAGAAAATTACACGGTGGCAAAATGCAGAAATTTCCACATCCATGGCCCACAAAGGCTGCTCGCCTTGTCTGATAGTAATTTTTGCATCACCATTAATTGTTATGTTATAACATTTCAATAGCGTATGGAGCAGGATGTGATGACAAAACCTACCGTGGCTGAAAAAGAAACGATTCTGGCTATGCCGCCAGAACACTATATGAATGCGCAGCAAAAAGACTTTTTCCGCAGGCTGCTGGGACACGATATGAAAGAACTGCGCGATCATATCGCTGAGATGAAGCAACAGCTCCAGATCGGCGAGGAGAGCGGTGACGAAGGCGATATCGCTATTCGTGAAGAGCAGCTACGTCTGCTTTTCAGACAGATCGATCGCGAAAGCCGTTTGATCCCTAAATATGAAGCTGCACTGCAGCGCATTGAAAAGGGCGAGTATGGCTTTTGTCAGGATACTGGCGAGCCAATTGGCCTGCAAAGGCTCATGCTCAGACCAACCGCAGAACTGAGTATCGAAGCAAAAATCAAAGAAGAGAAAGTCGAAATGCAGTACCGGAAAAAATAATCTCAGTTTTTATATGAAAGTAGATATGTGCATTAAAAATATGGCGAAACAATATTAAACAGGCAGATTCTAAAATGATAATAAGTGCAACAACATGCCCCAAATTGCTGCCTGATATACAGTCAACACGAGGGGATGATTACAATGAAGAGCTTTCATGGGTCGGTATGGAACAGATTGACCTGCCGGTGGAAATTGCAGGCAGGCCGGTAACGGCAAAGATTAATGCCGGCATTAATCTTCTCAGCTCCCCTGAGGCGGAAAAGGGGATCCACATGTCACGCCTTTATCTGCTGCTTGATGCATTGACGCAGGAGGAGCTTACCCCGGCGGTATTGCGCAGTGTACTGGACGCCTTCCTGTCTTCCCACCAGGGGCGCAGTAATGAAGCCAGAATAGAGATTATGGGGGAGCTTCTGCTGTCACGGAAATCCCTGACCTCGAACCATTATGGCTGGAAAGCCTATCCCATTACGCTGCGGGCTGAGCGAAACCAAAAATTTTCTGTCACCATCAAGGTTGGAATTCCTTATTCATCTACCTGTCCGGCATCGGCCGCGCTCAGTCGCCATGTCGCGCATATGAAGTTCAGAAATGATTTCGGCAATCGTATCGATCGCCTGCCTGCTGAAGAAGTTATTACCTGGCTGGGTGAGAACGGCATGCCGGCAACGCCGCACAGTCAGCGCAGCTGGGCCTGGGTAAGCAGCCGGTTATTGCCTGAAGTCGATTCATTACCCTTTCAGGATTTGATTAATCGATGTGAAGCCGCTTTAGGAACGCCCGTTCAGACCGTGGTCAAACGTAGCGATGAACAGGCTTTTGCGCTGGCCAACGGGCAAAATTTAATGTTCTGCGAAGATGCCGCGCGGCGACTTAATGGGGCGCTCGTTAATGCTCCGTTCAGCGAGGCTTTTGATATTTGCGTCGAGCATCAGGAAAGCCTTCATCCGCATAATGCTGTCGCCCGTATTAAATGGAAAGGAAACAATAATGCTACGTAAAAATCCATCAGGCCACTCTCCCCAGGTTTCAACCAAAGCTTATATCGATCCCACCGCGGTGATTTGCGGACGCGTTATTATTCATGATTATGTCTATGTGGGTCCTTATGCCGTTATCCGTGCGGATGAGCTGAATGCGCAAGGGGATATGGAGCCTATTATTATCCATTCACATTCCAATATTCAGGATGGCGTGGTTATTCATTCCAAAAGCGGTGCGCCGGTGACAATTGGCAGCGGGACGTCAATTGCCCACAGGGCAATTGTACATGGCCCATGTCAGGTCGATGAACGCGTATTTATCGGATTTAATAGCGTGCTTTTCAACTGCCATATTCAGAAGGGCTGTGTCATTCGCTATAACGCAGTTGTTGATGGCGTTATGCTGCCTGAACATACCTATATTCCTTCGACGGAGCGAGTGGGCAGCGATTCCGATCTCGGAAAATATTCCCGCGTTGATCCTGCTTCCGTGCAGTTTTCTGAAGAGGTGGCAAATACTAACGTCGGATTGGTTGAAGGATACCAGTTATTACGGAATGAATTTTAGGTAATGAAAAATAGCGCGGAACTGAAGGTGCCAGCACTGAGGGTCAGAATTCGCTCACTTTCTTATTGCGGAAGAGTAACCCTGCTTGATTCTGTTAATTTTGATCTTATGGATGGCGAATGTCTGGGGGTTATTGGACCTAACGGGAGCGGCAAAACCTCGCTGCTGCGGGCGCTGAGCCTGGAGCTGCGGGCGGAAGGTGAAATCACCTTATACGGCCGGTCGCTTTTTACACTCAATGCGCAACAGCGGGCGAAACAGATCGCGGTGATGGCACAGCATGATGCGCCCGATTTACGGTTGTCCATTGAAGATTACGTCGCGCTTGGGCGTATCCCTTTTGCCAGGGAGATGACAGAACAGGCGCATCGCAACATTATTAACGGAGCGCTTAGGGATACCGGGCTGCAGTCTTTGCGCAGAAAATCATTGGCCTTTCTGTCCGGAGGCGAAAAACAGCGAGCGTCGCTGGCACGTACTCTGGCGCAAACGCCGCGCTTGTTATTACTGGATGAACCTACTAATCACCTCGATCTGCCCGCACGAGAAGAGCTGCTATCGCTGATTAAAAGGCGAGGCATAATGGTGGTGGCCGTGCTACACGAACTCAATACCATTGAGGATTTTGCCCATCGGGTATTAATGCTTTCCGCTGGCCGACAAATGACTTTCGATACGCCAGAGCAGGCGCTGGGCTCAGAGTTTCTGCGTCCTGTATTTGGATTAAATAGTTTTACCGTCGCACATCCGCATAAGCGCGGAAAAAATTTGCGCATTTTTGAAAGCTCACATTAATGTTAATCATCACCGGGATCGACTTATGAAAAAAATCCTTACAGGGATAATAGCGCTGTTATTTTCAACGCTGGGCTACGCGGCTGATTTTCCCGTTACAATTAAAAGTTGCGGGAAATCCGTAACGTTCGCTGCGCCACCAGCGCGAGCGGTGATTAACGATCTGAATATGTCAGAGATGGCCTTTGCGCTAAACTTACAGGACAGAATAGTCGGTCTGACGGGCATCAGCGGCTGGTACAAAATGACACCTGAGTTTAAAAAACAGATGGGTGCCATCCCTGAACTTGCGCCTAAATATCCGGCACTGGAAACGTTGCTTGCGGTTAAACCCGATTTCTTTTTCGCCGGCTGGAATTACGGTATGCGTGTCGGGGGCGATGTTACTCCGCAAACTCTCAGCAAGTACGGGATAAACACGTTTGTTTTAAGTGAAAGCTGCGTGATTGCAGGAGCGCAAAAAAATAAAGCGACAATGGAACTGCTTTATAACGATATGCTCACCCTCGGAAAAATTTTTGGAAAAGCCAGTTTAGCGCAAAACCTGGTTGATGCCTGGAAAGCGAGGCTGAAAAAGCTGCCTGCGCCTGCGGCTAACGGTAAGCCCCTGAAAGTTTTTGTTTATGATTCCGGGGAAGATAAACCTTTTACCAGCGGTAAATACGCCATGCCGACGGCAATCATCGAAGCGGCCGGTGGCACAAACACGATGGAAGGGCTGGATACCAGTTGGGGAACCACTTCCTGGGAAAGTGTGGCGGCGACTGAACCTGATTTTATTATCCTGCTTGATTATCAGACCGGCAGCGGCGCTGACGCGCTGCGTCATTTTCTGGAAAATCATCCGTTGATGAAAATGACGCCAGCCGTTAAACATCAACGTTACCTTAAACTACAGTATGCGGAACTGACGCCAGGGCCGGCAAATATTGCCGCCGTCGAGAAACTGGCCCATGCCTTATATCCGCAGGCGAAGCGGTGATGTCAGTATCCGTAAAGTATTACTGGTCGACAGGAATATTTGTGATCGTGCTCGTTATGCTTTCATTTATAAGCCTGACGAAAGGAGCAATTACATTATCTGTTCAGCAGATTTGGGATGCGCTGATGCCTAACCCGGCCCGGGTTTCAGATATGACCAGAACCATTATTTTAGAGATCAGATTGCCAAGAATGCTGCTCTCCCTTCTCACAGGGGCAGGGCTGGCGATTGTCGGTGCGTTGCTGCAAACCACGACCCGCAATGAACTCGCGGACCCCTTTCTATTTGGTTTGTCATCCGGAGCCTCTGCCGGTGCCGTGCTGGTGATCACCCGCTTTGGGGATCTGCTGGGGACATTGACTTTGCCGGTTGCTGCCTTTTCGGGCGGGATTATTTCCGCCCTTGCAGTGATATTACTTTTCCAGTTTAAAAAAGGGCGCAGCGCTGAAGAGTTGATTATTTGTGGGCTGGCGATTTCATTTCTGTTCGGTGCGATTACCAGCTATCTGATTTTTTCTGGCGATCGGCGCGCGGCAAGCTCAGTCGTATTCTGGACATTGGGCGGTCTTGGTCTGGCCCGCTGGGATAATCTCCTTTTTGCGCTGCTTAGTCTTTTGATGTTAACCGCTTTTATTATTTGGCGCTGGCGATCGCTTGATGGGTTACTGGCGGGAGATCGCACCGCGTTGTCCCTTGGCATTCACGTAAACCGGCTGCGAATAGAAACCTTCTTCTGCTGTGCCTTTGCTACCTCGCTGCTTGTAGCATTGACCGGGGTAATAGGCTTTGTGGGACTGATGGTGCCTAATGTATGCCGGCGCCTGGCGGGCGTCAGGCATGCCCGGTTATTGCCTCTTTGTGCCATTGTCGGCGCGGTTTTACTGTGTGGTGGCGATATCCTGAGCCGCACTCTTCTTGCCCCCCAGGAATTACCCGTGGGCATTATTACGGCTGGCGTAGGCGGCTTTTTTATCATCGCGCTTATCATTAAAACCTGAAAGACGCATATCTTTTACTGTCTGATAAAAGCAGAGGCAACATGTCCCAACGTGACAACTTTCCGTATACCTGGCCGGTGAGCACGGATAATACACAAAGCAACGATATCGCTTTTTTTGAAAAAGCATTCAGAGAGCAGTCCAGACGGTGGGGGCTTTACGAAATTGTGCTGGGTCATGTCGACGAAGGCAATATCTCGTTGTATCAGTCTGCCAATCAGGAGTCCGGCGCGCCCCGCGTTTTAATCGCTGCGGGCTTTCACGGGGAAGAAACCGCCGGTTGCTGGGGGATGCTGGATTTTCTGCGTCAGGGCTCCCCTGAGTTATTTGATAATATAGCCGTGAGCTTTCTTCCGCTTGTTAATATGAGCGGCCTTACTGCAGGATGCCGTTTAAATAAACTGGGGCAAAATCCCAATCGTGGTTACACCGCCGGGGCCGAAGTGGCGCCTTCAGTGGAGGGAGCCATGCTTCTTGAATATGGACAGCTATTAAAAAAAGCAGGCAGCCATGGCGTGCTCTGTTGCCATGAAGATATTCTGCGCCATCAGGCCTATCTTTATACTCTTGAACGAACAGTCCGGCCGGGCCGTTTCAGTACCGCATTGCGTGATGAAATTGAGCGTTTTTTCCCCGTTATGGAGACAGAACGTGTTGATGGTTGTGAATGTGAAAATGGGATCATTTTTAACCATTTAGATTCATCTTTCGAGTGCTGGTTATTTTCTTCCGGAGCAGAGGTCGCGGCCTGTACTGAAACGCCAGGCTTGCAGCCTTTTGCTGAGCGCGTAGAGGCGAATCGTTTTCTTATGGGGGCTTTTATCGCATCCGTGCTGGAGCGTAACAGTATTGGGGCGGGTATGTGATGTCAGGCTATATCTGACCGTTACAGCCCGCGCACGCATTGGTTACAGTCAGCCAGAACGCCTGCCGAAGAAGAACATCACTATAGAATGATAACATTTCTCTGTGATGGTGTTATGTTATTTCATAACTCTCAGGCGTATGATTTATACATCGAAGCGGGGTTGCCCGTCAGGCGTTGTTCCTCATCCTGTCGTTTTGCGAGATGATTTGACAAGAGGTTTATATGAAAATCAGCAAGATAATTGTTCTGTCTCTAACCATGGCCTCGACACAAGCGCTGGCGTTTCAGGCAAAAGATACGGCTGGCTCCGGCGTTGCTAATCAGCAGCTGAGAACGGCGGAAGATGACCTTATCAGCAGCTTTTACAGCCAGCACGGGTTAACCCCCCTGGGAACATGTGCTGCCGTGCCGGTAGCAGGCTGTAATTGTCCATTCTGTTCAATGCTGCGCAGCCAAAAAGTCTGAGCGTATGCTTATAAATTGATATGTGGCCGGCAGAAAAGACTGATGCGTTTATCGCTCAGAATAATCGCATCAGTATCAGCTCCTTACTTGCGGTGCTTAAAAGTTATAGGTGACACCAACGCGATAACGTGTCTGACGCTCGTCGGTGTATTTGCTGCCTGCTACGTTACCAACTGCAAAATAAGGCTTCCAGTTTTTATCAACGGAATAGGCCAGTTTCAGATCGTGTGACCACTGGTAGCTCTTGTTATCAGCGACGGGGCGGTAATAAGCAGAGTTGCTTTTATGATACTCCAGCTCATAGTCAAGTCCCCACTTTTCCAGAAAACGATAGCCCAGCACCGATGTAATAGTTACGCCATGCTCAGTGGTTTCTTTTTCTGTGTAAATATTTGAGCTGTAACGTTTATGGAAAGGGCGGTAGCGTAATGTCCAGTTAACGTTATTTGTAAGGTTTATGATGCTTTTAATATACGGACGGTAGTTGGTGTAACCGCTATCTGAGACTAAATTAAGGCCACCTTCCAGGGAGAATGTTTTATTAAAACCATAGAGATAACTCGGCGTGACTTCAAATCCGTCGCTGGTATTTTCATGATAAATTTTACCGGTATTAGCCTCGCTGTCGCCTGTTTTCCATTTTACCTCAGAAGACAAGCCGAAACCGTTATTGAAACGATGCGCAATTAATAGTCTGTCTTTATGACTGTTTTCAGCGCGGTCCTGCATTTCATGACGATAATCTATGCTAAACGCCAGCGCATTCGAGCTTAAAAATGAAGTCAGAACAAGCGCAACAACCTTAATGTCCATTTATATCTTCCCAAAGGATAATTTAAAGAAAAACAATGAATAAAGTTTGGGCTGCAGATCTGTAATAAGCAGAGCTGCAGCGCGGGTTTTTTAATTTCCAGGCTAATTAATGCGCTTTCTCATCATGGTGATGAGCATGGTGTTCGCCGTGCACTTTTCCTGAGCCGCCTACAGCGACAATATTAAAGGGCTGCCCTTCAACGCTAATGTCGCTCGTCTTTTTAAAAGAAACCGCATCTAATACAATAATTTTGCTTTTCAGCGGATCGGTGACAAAGATTTTATCGTCAGCAACTGCAATGCGAGGACGCGGATCGTTCCAGTGACCATCCATTGAATAAGGCTCGGTCACGCGTACAGACCGTGTGATCTCTCCTTTTAGCACATCGATTTGATTGAGCTTGCCGTCTTCTGTAAACACATAAGCGAACTTAGAACGAACCGGGTCAACGGCAAAATGAACGCGACGGGTAGGAAGCTGGATCAGGCGGAAGCTATCGGGCTCAGTGGGATCGACCAGGATAATGCGATCCGGTCCGTAATTACCGATGAAATATTGCATTCCCTTACCGCCAATCAGGGTCGAGGTGCTGCCCTCGGGTAAGGATTTTGCGTACGGAAGATGTCTGATTACCGGCGTATCACCTTTTTGCGAAATGAGCAGCAGCCCGGTCTCACAGGAGAGCGCAAAGGTATCTCCCGAACCGGCGGAGCCATGCAGGCCAGGACATAATGCATCTTCGCCAACTTTTTTACCTTCAAGGTCCACGACGCGAGCGCCAGTCGGACGTTTTGAGGCATCGTCAGGGTTAGGTATGGATATGACTACATAGTTGTCATAAGGGACCGCAACACCGTGATGCGGCGCAATCACATTGACCCTGGTAATCTCTTTTTTACCTTCCAGTACGGCTCTTTCACTCAAAATTTGCGTGCTGTCTTCACCGTCAAACCACTGGGCAATCTTTCCCTGGCGTTCAACAAAGTGGCCGGGTTTCTTGCCCGTTAATTCAGGCTTCAACAATCCTGGATCCTCAACGTCGATATCCGCATGATCGCCATGGTCATGAAAAGCGATGCCGGACGCTATCGTAGATACCACGCCGGCACTTCCCTGAATGGCAAAGACGGTGGCGCCGCTTTCGCTGCGATATAAATTTGCAGGTCCTTTCACATTAAAGGTGGCAATTTTATCCCCATCCAGCGCATCAATAACATTCACGACAGGTTTATCATGATCGGCAACGAATAAGCGCCATGCGGTGACGTCTTCATCTGCATGTGCGGACGTTCCGGCAAGACCAAAAAGCAGCGTCGGGATGGCAGCAGACAATAAAAGTTTCTTCATGGTTATCTCCATATTTATACCCTTCGATGGGTAGATGTTAAGGGTGCATTTGACTGCTGTTGCCAGCCGCAGCAGCAATTGTGTTTACGTTATGTTCCATCATCTTCAGATAGGTGGAGGCGGGCCCTGCAGGCTCGGATAAAGCATCTGAATAAAGTACGCCGGCAACGCGAAGCCCGGCTTCTGAGGCTATTTGCTCAACCAGGCGTGGACTGGAAATATTTTCAGAAAATACTGCGGAAGCTCTGCTTTGCTTTATTTCTTTCAGAATGCCGGCGACGTCCGCCGCTGAAGCTTCTGATTCTGTGGAGACGCCCTGAGGAGAAAGGAAATGAATACCGTAAGCTTTCTCAAAATACCTGAATGCATTATGGCTGACGACAACAGTACGTTTTTCTTGTGGTATGCCGTTAACAGTACTAATGAGTTTCTTTTCCAGCATGGTGAGTTCATCATTATAGGCGCGGGCGTTATTCTGGTAGAATTCACAGCTGTCCTTATCCGCCGTGCAAAATGCCGCCGCAATATTTTTCACATAAATTCTGGCGTTGGCTACTGACTGCCAGGCATGCGGATCGAAGGGGGCAGCATGGAATACGGCTTTACCGTCATAAAAATGATAATGTCCTCCTGCCGGGTCGCGAATAATATCCGCTCCCTTAGTCGTTTCAATAACCGGCGCAGTAGTTTCACTTGCCTCAATTAACCTCGAGATGAAGCCCTCAAGTTGCAAACCGTTCACCAGGATGACGTCTGCTTTCGACATGGCGATGGCATCAGCAGGGGAAGGCTCATAGACGTGAGCATCGCCGTTGGGGCCGACAATAATACGCTGCTCAATGCGATCCTGGCCGATATTATTCGCGATATCGCCAATAATAGAAAAGCTGCTAATAACCTTGAGTTTGGCATTCACCTGACAGGTGGCGAACAGAGATAATAGTGAAGCCATCAATATACATAACGTTGTAAAACCTCTCTTTTCATTAGACGCGTTCTCCATAGCTTTTTCGGAATAAAATTAATGTGAAATAAATTTTTTCAGATAGGTATTCTTCAACATAACGGCTGTCGCTGAGGCAAGGTAAAACATCCCGGCGGATAATATAATTGCGGGACCTGAAGGAAGCGAAAAGTGGAATGAGAATAACAAACCACTTATACAGGCAAGCATGCCTGATAAGATGGAAAGGATACACATGGCTGCGACGCTTTTTGTCCAGAAACGGGACGTGACCGCGGGCAATATCATTACGCCTACTGACAATAGTGTTCCCAGCGCCTGAAAACCTGCTACAAGGTTTAAGACCGTTAACGATAAGAAAATAAAATGCACCGGCGATCCCAGCCGTGAAACGGAACGCAGAAATAACGGGTCAAGACATTCGGCGATTAAGGCGCGCCAGAAGAGTAAAATTGTCAGCAGCGTAAGCATGGCGACAGAGGCAATCAACGTCAGCGCATCGTGATTAAGTGCGAGAACCGTACCAAAAAGGACATGCATCAGGTCTATGCTTGAGCCTCGCAACGAGACAATAAGTACGCCGAGCGCCAGTGATATCAGATAAAAAGCCGCCATTGAGGCATCTTCTTTTTGTATCGTTAAACGGGAAACCGCGCCGGCAAAAACGGCTACCACCAGACCTGCGATCAGGCCCCCAATAGTCATGGGGAGTATGTCCAGCCCATACAGAAGAAAACCAAATGCCGCTCCCGGTAAAATCGCATGCGACATCGCGTCGCCAACCAGACTCATGCGACGCAACGTTAAAAACACGCCAACCGGACAGGCGCTTAAGCAAAGAAGCGTTGAGCCATAAAGCGCCCGGCGCATAAAACCGAACCCGATAAAAGGATCCAGAAACCATTCATGAAACCAGCTCATCATTGTTCTGTCCCTTTTTGCATCGACAGAACAGCCGCTGTATCCATAGCCCGATTTAGCATAAGTGCATTATGGTTTAAGACAGCCTGCGTTTTTCCCCACGCCACCAGCTCACCATTAATAAAAATGGTGTCCGGAAAATAGTCACGCACCAGGCTGATATCATGGATCGCCACTAAGACAGTACGATTTTGAGCATGCCAGCTTTTAATCAGATCCAGCAAAACATGAATGGTGGTTCCGTCAACGGCATTAAATGGCTCATCAAGAAGAATGATATCTGCGTCCTGGAGGATAACCCGGGCGAAGAGGGCGCGCTGCAGTTGTCCACCCGATAATGCGCTGAGCGACCTGTTTTCAAACCCCGATATCCCTACAGCGTCCAGCGCGTCAGCGAGACGTTTACGATCTTCTGCCCGATGGCGCTGAAGCAACCCTCGTTGCGGCCACAAACCAAGCGCGACTAAATCTTTAACGCTGGCGGGGAAAGTGCGATCCAGCTCTGATATCTGTGGCAGGTAAGCCAGGCGCGCTTCAGGCGCTACGGAGCATGAGCCGCTCATGGGACGTAAAATTCCCGCTATGCCCTTCAGCAACGTGGACTTACCCGAACCGTTTGGGCCAATCAGCGCAGTAAGAGAACCTCTCTGTACTGTCCCGTTAATATTTTGTATCGCAGGAGCGCCCTCATAACCCAGCGTCAGATTTGTAAACAGCGCAGAGACGTCGTACATGACAATAATTCCACATAAATATTTACTTTATGTAACGTTATAACATAACAACATGGATGTAAACGATTGATCTATTTCTGGAGCAGGGCAGGCGTGAACATAAGTAAAATGAACCTGTTTTTTTATTTATAAATCAATAAGATATTTATTTATAATGCAGGAGTGAGGTTAGCATCCGCTTATGCCGGAGAGACGGGACCTTTTGCGTTTAGTGGAAAGGAGTAAGCAGATAAGTTGTATCCCTGTGAATGTGAATTAGCGCCCCGAGGGGTACCTGGCGGGATTTGATCGGCATATCCTCTGCCTGCCAAAACCTTTACTCTTATCGGGACTATTTTTGCCAGACACCAGCTGCAACCGCGCCCGATACCTTCACGCTGTATCATGTTCCGTCACGGCAGCCGACAAATAAAATGATATAATCATGACCTTTCTCTTTGCTGGCAGACAATACAGACGTATGAAACAGACTTCATCGAAAGCCCCAACGATAACCGATATCGCACGACTTGCGGGCGTCAGCAGTATTACCGTTTCCCGCACCTTTACCGATCCTGAAAAGGTTAAGCCGCAAACTCGCGAAAAAATTCTGCGCATCGTCAACCAACTGGAATATGTGCCGAACGCCTTTGCGCAAAATATTAAAAATACCCAAAGTCAAATTATTGGCATCGTCACCGACGATACCTTTAACCAGAGCTATGCCTGGGTAATTCAGGAATTATGCAAACACGCTGAGGCAAAAGGCTATGCGGTGATGATTTTTACCACCAATGGCGATCGTCATTCCGAAGCTAAGTCGATTAATACCCTGGTGGGGTATAAAGCTGCGGGCGTGGTGCTATCTGTGATCGATGATTCGGAAGAATATGACAGCAGCCATTTGAAGATTCTGGAAAATTCCGCCACCAAACTGATTCAGCTTGACCGGCAGTATGATACTAGCCTGCCCGCCGTTTACGTCAACGATCAACGCGCTGGAGAGCTGATTGCTTCGGTGATCTGCAAAAAGCATTACCGTAATATTCTGATCGTAGGCGGCAGCGAAAATTCCCGCATTACCCGCGATCGGATCGGCAGCATCTGCGATAAACTCCCTCCTGAGATACAGGTAACTATTTTAT
Organism: Dryocola sharpae; assembly: GCF_051307055.1. GTDB lineage: Bacteria > Pseudomonadota > Gammaproteobacteria > Enterobacterales > Enterobacteriaceae > Dryocola. The sequence goes on from NZ_CP149994.1 coordinate 1,753,667, forward strand.
ATGCTGATTACCGCTATGAACGCGCCAAAGAGATCATCGCCAACCATTTTTCTGCCGGTTCAATTAACTATGATGCCATTGTCGGTATTAACGGCGCGATTTCACTTGCTGCCAGAAATATCGCAACACGCTGGTCGCTGCAGCAGGTCAATTTTTTGTCGATTGATGATATTCCCAATGCGGAAGATTACGGCCTGTTTTATCCCTGCGTGGTGCACGATTACAAGCAATGGGCGACCATAGTAGCGGAGAACCTGATTTCTGCTATTGAAAATCGTCCGTGGCAGCAGCGCACAGAAATTAACGGCTTTCTGAAAAACCACTATTAATTTGTTCGCTCAGCGGTTCCGTTTCTTTGCCGCCAATAATAAAGATGACGAGCGCGGCGAAAAATAGAGCGCGCCAGATAATTACAATACCTTTCACACCAAAGCCCTGTAATACCCACGTCGCGATGGCCCGCGCAACGAAATTGCTCATGCCCGCCGCCAGGTTATAAATCGAATTCGATACGCCTTTATGAGCGGATGCCTGTGCGGGAAGCAGCGCGGTTACTGACGCGAATAAAGATATAAACAAACCCGGCACGAGAGAGCAGGTTACTGCGATGTCGAAGTGCGCACCGAAAAGTACTGGCAGATAATAAAACAGCAGACAGCCAACGCCACAACCCACGCAGCCAAACCAGCTCATCTCATCGTGTTTTCCTGAAATTGGAGGGAGCTTAAAAGTTCGTTTGCACGAGCCACCGGTTAATGTTTACGTAAACATAGAAAAGCGGTTTTTGCCGAGCGTCGCGTATGCATACGATAAGATAAGTAATGATTTTTTTAAGTTTCTGGCTATGAATTACCCTAAACATCAGGATTGTTAGGCAGATCACATATTCATCTGAGGTCATTAGTAATGTTCACGAAAACATTTTAGTGTTTGTAAACCTATTGATGAACGGAGATCGCGTCATGGCAAACCTGCCGCTAAAAATTAAACGTCTGGTTAATCACGGGCCAGAAGATTATCGCCTTGAAGAAGCCGCACAGCCGCAGCCAGGAGAAAAGGAACTGCTGGTGAAGATCGGTGCCTGCGGTATTTGTGCGTCAGACGTGCACTGTTATCACGGTGCGCCGATGTTCTGGGGGAATGAAACTTTTCCCCGCTATGTGAAAACGCCGGTTGTTTCCGGCCATGAATTCTTTGGCGAAGTAGTGGCGGCTGGTCCCGGCGCGCTTGAACACTTTGGCGTGGCGACAGGCGATCGCGTTATCGCCGAGCAGATCGTGCCATGTGAGAAGTGTTATTACTGCCGCAACGGGAAATACTGGATGTGCGAGAAACATGATATTTATGGTTTCCAGGCACAGGATGCTGATGGCGGCATGGCGGATTATATGCTTTTTAAACCCACCAGCCGGGTACACAAAATCCCCCCAACGCTGTCGCCGGAAGAGTGCGCATTGATTGAGCCTTTTTCCTGCTCGGTGCATGCGGTTAATCGTGGCGATATCCAGTTTAACGATGTTGTTGTGCTGGCTGGTGCCGGGACCCTGGGGCTGGGCATGGTGCAGGCCATTAAACTCAAAACCCCGAAAAAACTGATCGTTATCGACACCATGCCCTATCGCCTGTCGCTGGCGAAACAGCTCGGCGCGGATGAAGTGTTCAACCCGCTTGAGGAAGATGTGGTCGCGCAGGTGAAAGCGATGACAAACGGCTATGGCTGCGATGTCTATATCGAAGCTTCGGGCAACCCAGCGGCCGTGAATCAGGGGCTGCAGATGATCCGCAAGCTGGGACGTTTTGTAGAGTTTAGCGTATTCAGCCGGGAGACTTCCGTGGACTGGTCAATCATCGGCGACAGGAAAGAGCTCGATATCCGTGGCGCGCACTTAAGTCCGGGCTGTTATGAAACGGTTATCGATTTCTTCAACCGCAAGCTTATGACGGCGGAAGGGATCGTAACGCATAAATTTCCGCTGGAAAGCTGGAAACTGGCGTTTGACACCTTTGGCACGGCCGAAGCCATCAAAGTACTGCTGGTGCCCCACGCAGAATAAACCATTGTAAATCCGAGCCGGGCGCTGATACGCCATATGTCAGTGCTCTCTCCGTCATTTCCGCTTCGGAGCATAATAACAATGAAACAACGCAAGATAGGGTACTACCATTATCTGGCCTACGGTTCGGGCGATTTCCTCGGAGCAGGCACCGCTGTCCTGACCTCCGCCTGGCTGCTTTACTTCTACACCACCTTCTGCGGACTTACGCCCGTCGAGGCGACATTAATCTTTGCAAGCGCGCGCGTGCTTGATGCCGTTGTCAGCCCGATGATGGGTTATCTAAGCGATAACTTCGGCAACACATGGTTTGGCAAACGTTTTGGTCGGCGCAAATTCTTTATTCTGCTGGGTATCCCCTGCATATTTAGCTATGCCGCCATGTGGGTCGGGGGCATGAATTTCTGGTATTACCTGCTGACCTATCTGCTGTTTGACATTGTCTACACCATGATACTGGTACCTTATGAAACGCTGGTGCCGGAGATGACCGATGACTTTAAACATAAGTCGAAGTTCTCCGGTGCGCGTATCGCCATGGGACAGCTTTCGGCGATCCTTGCCGCCTTCCTGCCAGGATTTTTTCTCTCGCGTTTTGGTAAAGACAATCCACAGGCGTTTTTCTATACGAGCCTCGTGCTGGCCGTTATATGCGCGCTGGTACTGACGCTTGTGTATTACTTTACCTGGGAACGCCCTGTGGCGCTGAACTCAGATACCAAACTCGCCGGGCAAAGCGACGAAACGCTGACGCTGGGGCAACGGCTCAGACGGTTAAGAATTGAATTGCTCTCCACCTTCCGCATAAAAATTTTCCGCCAGCATCTGGGTTTATATCTGGGCGGCTACATCGCGCAGGATATCTTCAATGCCGTATTTACCTATTACGTGGTTTTCGTTCTGATGCAAACGGCACAGACAGCGTCAAACTTAATGGGGGTGATGGCAATTCTGCAGTTTGTCGCGGTTGTCGGCATGATACCGCTGTGCATTCGTTTCGGGCCGGCGCCTTCCTACCGTGTCGTTGTGATGCTGTTTGGTTTTGCCTCCGTTTCGTTTGCCCTGGTCTATTATCTCGGATTAAGCGATATCTATACGCTGCTACTCTTCATTTCTGCCGTTGCGGGGCTTGGCCGTGGCGGGATTAATTATATTCCATGGAACATTTACACCTACATTTCGGATGTGGACGAGGCGATAACAGCCCAGCGACGCGAAGGGATTTTTGCCGGGATGATGACGATGACGCGTAAGGCTTCCCAGGCGGGGGCTATCATGCTGGTGGGGATCATTATGCAGATGTCCGGCTTCGTGTCAGGACAGAGCGTCCAGCCCCTTCAGGTAAGCCATACTATTCTGTATATCCTCTGTTTCGGCATCGCAGGCGTACTGGCGACAGGCTTTATTATTTCCCTGAAATTCAAGCTTAATCTAAGAACTCATCAGGTACTGCAACAAGAAAATCAGCGTATGCGCAGCGCATCTCGCCCACTACCTGAAAGCGTGTCGCCTGACGTTCGGGCAACGGTTGAAACGCTGACAGGTCTGCGATACGAATCCCTTTGGGGTAATAACAATATTGGCTATCTCAATCGCCATAAAGCGCCGCCTGTAAAGGCAGACACTTCTTCTACTTCTTACACTTCTTCTGAAAACGATAAATATGCAGGATAACACTATGACGATTTTTCCCGTTAAACACAGCGCCTTGCTGCGCCAGCCGGAATACTTCATTTCGCGCGATAAGCTAAAAGCGCTGATCCATAAAGTGACAAACAATCTGATCGCCATCAAAGATACGACGGGGGAGTTTGCTCTGCATCTGGACGATGGGCGCATCATAGATGCCAAAGGATGGTCCGCGGGCTGGGAATGGACGCATGGTGTTGGTCTCTATGGCATTTTTCAGTATTACCAGCAGACAGGCGATGCATTCATGCGTGCAGTCATCGACGATTGGTTCAGCGCCAGGCTGGCGGAAGGTACTCCGACCAAAAATGTTAATACTGTCTGCCCGTTATTGACCCTGGCCTGTCGCTATGAAGAGACCCGCAACCCCGCCTGGCTGCCCCTGCTCGAACGATGGGCGGAGTGGGTAATGTATGAAATGCCGCGCACGGAAAAAGGGGGCATCCAGCACGTGGTTATTCATAAGGAAAACAATCAGCAACTGTGGGATGACACCCTGATGATGACGGTGATGCCGCTGGCTAAAATCGGCAAGCTGATGGGACGTCAGGAATTTATTGAGGAAGCTAAGTTTCAGTTTCTGACCCATATCCAATATCTGATGGACAAGGAGACTGGCCTGTGGTTTCACGGATGGACGTTTGAAGGCAACCATAATTTCTCACGCGCACGTTGGGCGAGGGGAAACAGCTGGCTTACGGTGGCTATCCCGGATTTTATCGAACTGCTGGATCTGCCAGAGTACGACGCGACGCGACGTTATTTGCTGGAGGTGTTGAACAGCCAGGTAACCGCTCTGGCGCAGCTACAGGATGAAAGCGGCCTCTGGCATACGCTGCTGGACGACGAAGACTCTTACCTGGAAAGTTCGGCTACTGCGGGCTTTGCGTATGGCATCCTCAAAGCGGTGCGTAAACGCTACATTGATGCCTCTTACGCGGAAGTTGCGCACAAAGCCGTTCGCGGTGTGGTTGAGCATATTAATGAGGCGGGGGAGTTAACACAGTCATCCTTTGGCACTGAAATGGGGCCGGACCTGGAATATTACCGCCAGATCCCGCTGACTTCGATGCCTTATGGTCAGGCGATGGCAATATTGTGTCTGGCAGAATATTTGCGGGTGTATCTCTAAGCGAAAGATATTGCTGGCTGCGCAACACAGCCGGCAAATGTTTCTGCATATAGAGCAGAGGAACCGGAAGCTGCAGTCCTTTATAGCCAATTGATTATTGGTGTGACGATAGCCGGGCTTGTTAATTTAAGCCCCTATGATATTTGAAATGAAAGCTCGCCATCTGTCGAACATAAAGCGAGCTTTTATTTACTGTGGTTCGGTTAATGATTCTCGAGGGGTAAATCAGCAATTAACTTTAGAACTGATAAACTAAGTCAAGAGCCAGAACATCATCTGTATTAATACCGCTACGGTCTGTGAAATCATTATCTTTAAGGAAGTTGAATTTATACATCACAGCGGTAGACATATTTTTATTAAAATAATAGGCGGCGCCAACCGCAAGATATTTTAGCAAATCCTTTTCATCATAATCTTCAAGATCCTTCCCCTTCGTCTGAAGATAAGATACCACAGGAACAAAACCATTATCGAAAACATACTTCGCGGTGAGCTCGACGATCTGAGCATGGTTGACAAAACCATAAACCTCTTTACTGCTGCTACCAAATAGAGTGGCATTGTGTGTATCGGTAAACGTACCTGCCAGATAAATCTGGTTCGCATCATATTTCAGGCCAGCACGATACACAGTTGCCCGGTCACCATGGCCATAAGTCATTTCATTTTGATCCTGAGTACGACCTGAGCTGGAAAAAGCCCCGCCAATGCTCAGACCGTTATCCCATTCCTTAATCAGGGAGGCGCCATAACCCTCACCATTCTGGCTCAATACTCCCCGGCTGTTATTGCTTTCACCTGCGCCACCATTTTCTCCCTGATACTGAAGTACAATCTTGATTCCCTCCACTAACGTATCGTTTCGATAGGTTAGCAAGTTACTTGTACGTTTGAACATGAAATTATCAATACCATATGCATCACCACCAAACTCCGGCAAAACATCCGTAAATGCTGCGATGTCATAAACAACACCATAGTTCCGGCCGTAATCAATAGAACCAAATTCTTGTGAATATAATCCGGCAAAACTCACGCGGGTAACGCCAGTATTGCTACCGGCACCCTCAGCCTGATTAGCATTTAATTGATATTCCCACTGGCCGTATCCGGTAAGCAGCTGATTAATTTGTGTTTCACCTTTAAAACCCAGACGAACATAAGTCGCATCACCATTCACGTTTTTATTATCACTGATCTGATGAAGCGCATCGATTTTTCCGTACAAATCCAGTTTGTTCCCGTCCTTATTATAAATCTCCGCCGAATATGCAGATGCACAAAAACAAGCCAGTGCAACAGTAAGTGTATTAACTTTAACCTGTAACTTGTTCATATTGAACCTTGTTATTTTAATTACGCGTATTGTTAAGGCAGGATGTCCTGAACAGACATCCTGATTTTTAATTAAACTATATTATTTTACTGAGTAGCTAATACCGATTTTTTTGTGTTTCCCCATGTTTTGTCATGCGCATACCCTGTCAGGGATTCAATAACTTCTTTTGTATGAAGATCGGCATCCTCGAGTTTTCCGCCACTACGCAGGCGTTCCAGTTCAGTGGTCAGGATGCGATGATTTTCTTTATTTAATTTAAACCGGAATGTGCCATAAATAGCCAGGCAGGCCATGATTACCGGACCGGCAATAAAGACCAGCTTAATACCTTCCAGGGTTTCAGCGCTCGCGCTGGACATACCTTTCTGATAACCAAAGTAATCAAGTGCAAATCCTACCACCATCATAGCCAGTGCCTGGCAAACTTTACGCATCAGCATCATTACGCCAGCATAGATACCTTCGCGTCGACGTCCGGTAAGGGCTTCATCCACATCAGGCAGGAATACGTACACATTCCATGGGATCATATAAGTACCGCCACGGGCAATACCTAACGCAACGGCACCTCCGAGAATACATAACGTCAGGCCGGGCATGGAAGGTGTCATCAACCGAAAACAGACCAGACTCACCACAATCATGCCGATCGCCACTTTGTAAGCATTGGCGTTGCCGTAGCGCATGCATAACCAGGTAAACAGGGGGATCCCGACACACTGAAAGAATGTCATCACGCTCATGACCGTGGACCCCATCGCCGCGCTGACCTTGAGGATGAGCAGAAGGTAGACAATAAATAGCGCGCCAAAAATATCCAGCCCCACGGAACCTCCGACATACATGCAGAGGTGGGTACGGAAAGTTTTCAGTTTGAAGGTGGAAAGCATCTCTTTGTAGAGGCCAACCAGCGATTTAAATAAATTTTCTTCTCTTTTAACTTCGGGAAGATTTTCCCTTTCCCAGGTTCCCTTATAAACAAATATCCACGGGATAGTGCAAATGACAGCAAAGACAATGCCGGTGATCAGGAACGCATGCTCTTTATCCGGAACCGCACTCAGGATCTGGCCCGGAATAAAGGCGGCCATAAACGATCCAACCTGAGCAAACAGCATGCGGGTACCCGACATTTTAGAACGCACATCATAATCAGACGTCATTTCAGCAGGCAGGGTATCGTAAGGTACCATCAACAGGGTGAGCACTGTCGAAAAAAGCATGTAAGTCAGTAGGTAATAGAGGAAGCCAAACCCTGATATCCAGATTAAGGCAAAGGTGAGAACCATCGGGGCGCAGAAAAGGAAGAATACGCGGCGACGTCCCCAGCGGGTTCTGACATGGTCGGTAAAATATCCGGTGATGGGATCTGTAATGGCATCCCAGAATTTCGCGATAGCAAAAATAACACCAGCCTGTGCCGCGGACAAACCGGCAACTTCAGTATAAAAGAAAAACAACCACAACCCGATAACCGTCTGCGTTCCTCCACCGAATAAGTCACCGGATCCCCAACAAAGTATGTTGCGGAACTTGACCTGTCGTGAACTGGGCATGTAACACCTCTATATTCTAGTATGGTAGAAATGAAGGTATGCATAGTAGTAAGTGGTATCGGTTACATCTATCGTAGCGATCACACTTCAGCCTTATAAATTATAACCTATTGATAAAGTTAAATTTTAAATAAAGACCAAATCCCTGAAAAGTGATGTTCATCACATACTTTCCGTTATTTATTACAATGCTTGGAATTTATCGCTAAAATTAAATAATGTAATTTATTGATTTTAAAAGATTATATTATAATAACCCCTTCCCGGTGGTAGAAAGTGTGAGGTTGACGCATTAATGTAATCGGTACCACATGCTAGTATTGCCATACTAGTAAGCAGATGATGTCCTGCTTCCGGCTTGGGAAACAGCCCCTTCTGCTCAATAAAAGCTTAAAAAAGAGGTACCTATGCATTCTGATAAAATATTTTTGTTAACACCTGATACGGAAATCACTCTTAAAACTAACGCGTCAGGGGTGGAGTATGCCAGGCAATGGTTGCACAGAGATCTGAAAGCAGTTATCCGCAGCCCTGAGATAGCCGCTGTTCATAGCCGTATTGTTGTCGAGCTGACCGGCGCGGGTGCGCCAGAAGCATGGACTGTGACTTTTCCGGTTCCCGGGACGCTTTTAATCTCAGCGTCAGACGAATTAGGGGCTATCTACGCACTCCTTGATATCAGTTCAAGATGGCTGAAAATTGACCCGTTCTGGTTCTGGCATGAGAATCTTAAACCTTGTAACGCCGTGGAGATCCCCAGAGAATCCTATTGTTCAGCCCCTTCCAGAATCCGTTACCGCGGCTGGTTTATTAATGATGAAGTCCTGCTGGAAGGATGGACGTGCCCGGATAAATGGGAAAGAGCCCTGGAAACGCTGCTTCGTTGTGGTGGTAATGTGGTTATTCCTGGGACAGATATCAACAGTCAGCGTAACCGCGCACTGGCCTTAAGGGTTGGCCTTCAGATCACCCACCATCACGCGGAGCCTCTGGGGGCAGAAATGTTTTGCAGGGTCTGGCCTGATACAAAAATGGAGTGGCCAGAAGGTCAGCATTTATTTGAAAAAATCTGGGCTGACGCCATTGAAACACAAAAGGATAAAAAAATAATCTGGACGCTGGGTTTCCGCGGGCAGGGAGATCGCCCGTTCTGGGAGGACGATCCACGCTATGCCGATGAAGCCGGCCGGGGCAAAGTGATCAGTGAAATTATTGCGCTGCAGTTCGAAATGGTGAAGAGCGCTATTCCTGATGCTGTATGTTGTACCAACCTTTATGGTGAAGTTCTGGAGCTATACCAGAAGGGGCTGATTACCATTCCTGAACCCGTCATTCGCATCTGGGCAGATAATGGTTTTGGTAAAATGGTATCAAGGAGGCAGTGGAACCATAATCCACGGTTGTATTCACTGCCAGCAGAAACAGATTCTGGCTGCCATGGGATTTATTATCACGTAGCATTTTATGATTTGCAGGCCTCAAATCATCTTACGCCGCTCCCGAATTCTGTTGAATTTATGGCTGACGAGCTTTGTCAGATCCTCAATCATCAGGCTGATAAATTGTTTATTGTGAATACTGGCAATATCCGGATGCATACAAGATATCTCGATTTGCTTCGTCAGTGGTGGCTCACGGGACAGACCAACTTCGCTGATTTAACTGATCAATTTATTTCAAGGGTTGTCACGCCTGATGTGGAACTGGTTAAGCCTCTCTTTCAACGATACGCCGACTGCCACGTAAAGTTTGGTTCGCATAATGATGAACATGCCGGAGAGCAGATTTATCACTACACGGTCCGAAATATACTCACAGCGTGGATGAAAAACGAAACTTCAGAGCCGTTGTCTTTATTGTACTGGCTCACGGGTGAACAGCCATTGCCGGAACAGGTTCGCTATATCCGGAAGATGTGTGAAGAACCGGCCGCTAAATGGGATTCACTGCTGGCCGCCTGTGAAGAAGCAATGCTTAGCCTCAGCACCGAAAAAGAAAAAGAGGAATTCTATAATAACCTGGTGCTTTTTGTTCGGATCCACCAGTCCGGTTGTCAGGGAACCGTGCTTTTTTGCCGGGCTTTCGAGGCTTATCGCCAGAAAGATTATGTCAGCAGCTATGTCTTTATTCATCGTGCTCTCTGCGCTTTCCGAAAAGGTCTTGCGGCAATGTCCATTTCTGAAAAGGGAAAATGGGAAACCTTTTTCAGCAATGACTGCCTGACCAACGTTCAGCTGACCGTTGAATGTCTTGAAGCGCTGAGAAGTTATATTCGAATTACACGTGAAGAAGAACCATTTTACGGCTGGCAGAAACGCTATCTTATGCCTCAGTCCGAAGGGATTGTGGCTTTATTGACGAATTTTCATAAACACCTTTCCGATGAGCTACTGGCGGAAAAACTGGAGGGGGTTATTAATACTGCTGGCTGATAATTGTCGTTACGGCATGACCTCCGTTAACGGGGTTATGCCGTACCTGAGTAACCGTATCGCTGTGCAGTAACGGGTACTTAAAGGGACATAAAAAGCGGTGTTAAACGCGGCAGAGAGGGATCCTTGTCTTCGTGTTTTATTCAATCAACGCATATGGCTTGTTCATCGGGCCTCTCAACGGCTCGCAAAAATCTAAGTAGCCCGCTAACGCGGGCTTCTCTAAATCCGGCTCCTCTCACTGGTAACTTATTTCTTAGTAAATCATCGATAAATAAAAATATCTTTTGCAAGGCTACCTGCATACCCAGCGTGTATAGATGAATACTGATTTTTTCATTAAATCTAAACCGACCGGCAAACAGAGTTATGCATTCATAAAGAATCGGATAAAGCGCGCAACGAAAACTCTTTCAGGATTTAGCCCTGCGGTCAGGAAAGGCAAACCAGGCGATCAGGCAGGCAACGCATCCACACAGAGTAATGCTCATCAGCATGGGTTTTGCAGTACCATCCGCCATTACGCCAACAATAAATGAGGCCAGGGAACCTGCCCCAAACTGCATTGCTCCCATTAATGCTGCTGCCGTTCCCGACATTTCATCATAGGCGTCAAGCGCCATCATGCCGTTGACTGGCATAACAACAGCCATGGCAAAAATCAGAAGAAACAGACCTGCTGCCATCATGGGTAGCGTCAGCTGTCCCTCTTTTTCCAGCCACAGCAATGCCGCTGCAATAATTATATTAACGATCAACGCTGAACGAATGATGGTTCCTGGAGAAAACCAGCGCAGCATACGAGGTGACAGTTGTGAACCACCGACCATGCCTATGGCATTGACCGCAAAAATTAGACTGAAGCTGGAGGGAGACATGCCATACAGTGAAATAAAGATGAATGACGAGCCGGCAAGATACGCAAAGAATCCCGCCTGAATTAACGCCTGTACTGATGCATACGAAATATAATTCCGGCTGCGCAGCAGCCGTCCATACTGATGCAGCGCCGTCAGTGGATTACTGGTTAACCTGAACGCTTCGCGACGGGTTTCAGGCAGCAGCGTTGCGACCAGAACCAGACAAACCAGGCCATAAACGGCAAGGACAATAAAGAGTGCTGGCCAGTCGGCTGCCGCCAGGATACTGGTGCCCAGCAGCGGGGCAATAATCGGCGCGACACCGGTCACTATCATTATCAGGGCGACAAGTTTTGCGGCCTCCCTGCCTTTAAACAAATCGCGAACGATTGCCAGACCAATGACCATGCCAATGGAGCCGCCGATGCCCTGAGCGAAACGCCAGGCCACAAGCTGGCCCGCGCTCTCTGCAAGAGCACAGCCCAGAGAAGCTATAATAAAAATAATCAGGCCAGTATATATCATGGGCTTACGCCCGGTACGATCGGACACCGGCCCGTAAAATAATTGTCCTGCCATAAGCCCGCTAAAAAAGCTCATCAGGCTGAACTGGACTTCCCCGGCTCCAACGTGCAGTTCAGCGGCAATCTGGGGCATCGCGGGGAGATACATATCAATGGCTAAGGGACCAAGCGCCCCAATCGTTCCGAGTATCGGGGCAATATATTTATGTCTTGTTTGCGTCATTTAACGGGTACCTGCTGATTAAAATAAAGTTGTCATTCAGATGATTGTTCTTGCTTACCTGGATGGCGTGGGACAGCCTGCTTTTGCACTGAATTACGATATGACCTCATGTCATTTCTGAGCGGCCACGCTGGCGAGGTAAGCCAGCAGAAACGAGGTGCAATCGCAGGTAGCCAGCAACGGACTTATACAAACTACCGGGAGCGTACAGGGCATAGCGTTACTGTTTCCTGATGAAATATATGAAGCTGACCTTTTTGAAAATGTTGCCGGCCTCTTTATCAGGATGATATTCAGTTGTACTGACGGAGTTGACGTGCTGTCTTATAAGCTCCCTGCGGATCCAGCAAGGTGAGAACATCTAACGCTGTACAGATATCCATTACGGAGACTGATGGCTGCCCCATCAGCGCCTTCCATGTTGCTCTGATATTTCCAACGGCCTCCTCTCCTCTGGCACTCAGTGCAAAATATCTGCTTTCGCTCCCGGCCCTGTACTTGTCCTGTAATAGCCCCTTATCTATAAGGTTATGCAGGCAATTTTTTATATTTTCAGTATCAATTCCCTGCATTTCCGGCAGTAGAGATGTGACGATCCCCGGTTTTTTATAGGCTTTAAGAACCAGAAGGCATTCAAGTGCCGTCAGGGAAAGATCGTCATTTCCGGCTGTGCCAGAGAGATCCGGAGTGGGCTTCACCGAATCGGGGCGTCTATGGCTTTGATGGTGACTCCCGGGCATTCAGGTATTCCTTTTTGATTTAGCTATGTTAATATAGCTATAATATCAGCAGTAATTGCGCTGTGCAAGGGGGTGTTCCCGATGTCGAAACAGGCAGGGCTGAATAATCCTTTCAGGCAGTGGGGATTAACGTTAAACGGAGAATAAAATGAAATTCAGACAACCGGCATTTTAGCTTCCGCGCTGATGATTGCGGGTAGATCGCAGGCAGCAGAAATCTGTAGTAAAGACGGTAACAAGCTGGGTCCGTAAGGAAAGCTTCAGGGGATGTATGACTTTTCTGCTGATAAACGTTCGCAGGGCGATCAAGCTTATGTGCGATTTGGCCTTAAGGAGAAACGCAGGTAAATGAGTTGCTAACCGGTCATGGTATTGCTGAATTCGGCTTGCAGACTTCTGGCGCTTACCTGCAATCGAAAGGGAAAGATATTGAAGGAGAGGGGGATGAGGATAATATGAAATATGGGGATGTCGACGCATCGTATTATTTCAATAAAAATATGAGGGCGTTAGCTGAGGATAAAATCAACTTGTTGGATGAAAATGCCTTCACCCGCAGTGCCGGTAATTCCACCGACGGAATCGTGGCGCTGGGTCCGATCTTCCAGTTCCGCTCGCATAATATGCGGAGAACCCGGACCGGCGTGATAGCAGGCCGGAATTAAAGGTTATGTTATGACAGTCAACAAATTGCTGACCCTGAAGGACGTTCCGGGTATTTTCCATGCCGTCAGAACAGGGCGAAAATCCAGTGTGCTGTCTGATGCTGATTTTCGTCAACGGAGCATGGCGTGCGGATGTCCGGCGTATCTCTTAGCAACCGAAATAACCATGCTTCTGCATTATGCAACCGATTTAAACCAAAAGATGTTTATTGCAACGTTAGCCAATACGGGGATCGGTATCAGCATGGCTGGCGCTCTGACTCCGTCCTCCTTTGTCTTAAACACCAGATATCCCTGTCTTCATTATTTCAGCTCCGGGAAAAGACATAACGGGGAAATTAAAGACACGAACAAAACGGCTCGGGAAGAGCACATCATCCCTCTTGTAAACGAGGGTTACGTCATGCAGCTCAGAAAGTTAATATCCGTACATACGCCAAAAGATATCGCAAAGAAAAATCGTCCTCTCTGGGCCATAAATAGCGTTAAAGCCGAGGAATGGATTAATAACGCCGTCAGCCGGGCACAAATGGATGGCGTTCACTTTTGTTTTGCTATCACGGCCGATATTCTACGTCGTTCGTTTGCTGTTGGCATGCTTACGCTCGGTATACACCCCGATAGTCTGAAACGTATGATTTACACGGAAAATGCTGTTTCGGCTGTTAACGAAATAACGAAAATGCCCTGAATCGTTTCAGAAAAAATAACGTTGTTGATAGCCTTCCCAGAAATATGCTGGCAGATCATATATAACTGTTGGGATTATTCTTCAAGAGAACTATCAAGCATTATCAGAACATTAACGGTATCTTCTAATTTCTCATCCGGAATGTCGGCCTGTTTCAGAAGCTCTGTCCAGCCACGATGCACCGTCATGATAGAATCAGCGGCGGTCGGCGTAATGTAAAGCTGCGTCACACGTTTATCTCTGGGATCTGGCTGGCGCACCACCATTCCTTTTTCTGCAAGTCCGCGAAGCGCGGCAGCTGTATTACTGGAACGGAGAGCCAGTAACTGACTGAGTTCTGAAGGCGACATCCCGGGTTGCCGTTCAATCTTCATAAGCAACAAACTTTCCAGATTACTGAGAGGAACAACCGATGGATTATGGGACGTATGCGTGTGCAATTTTCGTGCGATATGAAGTATCGTATCGGCCAGTTCCCTCAGTAAAGCTGCACGATCGCTATTTTTTGCTGGCAAATTTACCTCACTGTTCTTATCTGTATAAGAAATCATCGATTACATAACTGACGATCCCGCTCTCAGTTATGTAATTTGTATGCTGGTTATGACCGCACACATTGATTATGACGCATGTATAATAAGATACGAAAAACAGTACAGAATCATAGCTGCCCCGTTAGCCTCTCTGTAAAAGATAAAAAGCTTACGGCCGGTATTTTAACGTTTTTTTACTTATATAACAATAAATTGCCTGATTCAGCTGCTCTGTTTTACGTTAATGCAGCTGGTTAAGGACCCGTTATGTCACGCACGAACACCTGCATGATGCATAATACACCTGAATCCGTTTGTACTGCAGTAAAGCAACGGCTGCTACGCCCGGCCAGACAGGAGCAAATATTCCCCGTGAGATTGCCTTTACCGAATGTGCTTCCGAAATCTCGTGAGCCACAGTCGCCGGAGATTTAGCCTGAACTGGGGGCATCGGGATCAACTGGCAGACCTGGAGAGAATGCTGTTTCTGCTGGATGGCAAACCTGCTCCTGACAACCGTGGCGATATCTCTACCCGGTTGATGGAGCATATTCGTGATAACCCGGTAAAGGAAATCTACGAAGATGGATTCTTCAGCATTCGTTACTTTCAGAAGGGAACTGCCCGTTTAACGTTCAGGCGCCTGGAGCTGATAGAAAAGATGAATGACATCCCGTAAAGCGCTTGCTTAATTATTTATATTTTTTAAATCACAATATAGCAAAAAGGCGTTTGCTCTATGGGTACTAAAAGGACATGCTTATCCCGGGCTTTGGTCTGGTAATACTTATTGTGGAGATATCTGTCGATTAACAGATTAAGCCTTTCGGGTTCTATCATACGGGTTACACCGAGAGTCCAGAAGCTGCGTAGTTCAATTTCCGAGCGTTTTATTTTTGCCGTTTTCTCAAGATCGAGAATCATATTTCTGATGCAGGTGGTAGGATCGTTATTTTGCTTTACCTCCAGGGCAATATAAGAATCCAACGTCCAGCCTTTTTTACGTAGCAGGAAATCTGTGCGTAGCGTGCTGCGTGCTGGTTTTTGGCGCCGATCGCATTCCAGCGCCTGCTCGCGCCACCACTCATGCCCGGTTGAAACCAGCAGATTGGCAAACTCAATCTGCATCCAGATTTCCCATCCGGAGATATTGTTTTGATCGATGATGTTCAGCTTTTGCCTGATGTCATTGCGGGTGAAAAACGTATGAAGTAAAGTCGCCAGATGATCGAAATCACGATTAATCATATTTGAAGTCCGTTCATAATTATAATTTTTCGTACGATAAATAATTTTTCCCGCGGCAGGAAGATTTATTTTTTAACAGGAGAGTGATTTTGTTGATCGAATATATAGAAAGCTCTTTAAAGCAGGAGCAGTCATAAATATTCCGGGCTTTTATCTCCGTGCGCCTGACCACGCTCAGAGAGGGAGTGTTATCTCTCAGGCCAGCAAAAGTCGAAAAAGCGTATTAAACGATGGCTCAATACCTGAAGGTTGTTTTTGAACCATCTCTTCCGCTCAAATCCAGCCTTGTTGACTTGCTAACCAGACGACGATGGCGACCACAATCAGGACGAGGGTTGTCTTTCGCATTGCTACTCCTCGGTAACCAGCCAGAAATCGGCTTCGTCAAACATCTCTTCAATCAGACGATTGATCCTTTCCTTTTCGCTCTTGGTGCAGTCGCTGTTGACGGCGTTGGCCTGCATCGGCTTCACTCTTACCTCGGCCTCGGGAAAAAGCGACTGCATCCGGCGGGTGAGCTCAGCAAGGATCTTCTCATTTGCGCCCGGCAGACCCGCCACGTTTCGTTTGTCGTAAACCAGTTCAACGTACATTGATAAACCTTTCATAAAGCTGTATTTATATACAGTAATAAATCTCGGGAGCAAGGGCAAGCACTATCGTATGAAAAGAAGCGGGAGCCTGCGGCTCCCGACAGTATTATTTGTCAGCACGGGTCAGTAAACGAATGACCAGGCCGCCCGTTGCGGCAAGCGTTGCCAGTGAAACCAGCCCCGCCCAGCCGAATTTTTCCAGCACCGTGCTTCCCAGCGCCGCGCCTGTCGCCATGCCGATAAACACCACGGTGAACATAATCGCGTTCAGACGGCTGCGGGCTGCCGGATTGATGGCGTAAATAATCGACTGATGCGCAACCATAGATGCCTGAATACCCAGATCGAACCCTATCGCGCTTAATACAATTACCGCCAGTTGAGCGGGTACCGGCAGCAGCGGCAGAGTGAACATCATAGCGAAAGAGACGACCACAATGGCCGCGGCGATCCTGGTGACAAAGTTCGCGCCGCGTCGGTCCGCCAGCGTGCCTGCCAGCGGCGCAGCAAGCGCTCCTGCGGCCCCCGCCAGGCCAAAAGCGCCGGCTACCGCGCTGCCCAGCTGATAGCGTTCTGCGAGCATAATCGCAAGCGTTGACCAGAACGCGCTGAAGGCCACCGACAGCAGGCCTTGCGCCAGCGCGGCGCGGCGCAGGGCAGAATAGTCCAGCCATAGCTTGCCCAGGGAGCGCAGCAGCGCAGGATAGCGCAGCGTTGTTTCAGGTCGGAAGGAGGGCAGCATGCGCCAGAGGGTCAACGTCACGATCTCCACGGCCGCAGCGGCAATAGCGTATACGCTGCGCCAGCCGAAAAGCTCCGCCACCACGCCGCTAAACACGCGTGACAGCAGGATACCGGCCAGCAGCCCGGTCATCACCATGCCGACCGTTTTTCCCCGGCTGCTGTCGGGGGCGAGCGTTGCGGCGGCGGGAATAATATCCTGCGCAACGGTGGCGACCAGCCCGATAGCCAGGCTACTGAGCAGCAGCAGAGGCCAGGAGGAGGCAAATCCGCAAAGCAATAAGGTGAGGGACAACAGCGAGCCTTTCACCAGAATAATGCGGCGGCGATCGAACCGGTCGCCCAGCGGGGCGAGCAGAAGAATACCAAGCGCATAGCCGATTTGGGTCAGCATCGGCACCAGGCCGATATCGCTGACGCCTGCCTTAAAGGCCGCGCCGATAATACCTAACATCGGCTGGCTGTAATAAATGGAGGCGACGCCGATCCCGGCGCCTGCGGCGAGGAGAAAAACAATTTTGCCCGACAGCGCGTTCTCCGCCGCTGTGTCTACGTTTTGTAATGCTGAAAGCTGGTTCATGGCTCGCTCCGAACGGGTGAATGTACGCTCATTCTTGTCGTTTCCGGCACGATGCTGTAGCCCCCGCGGAGGTAAAACTGTTATACACTTTACGTATGAAGAAAAATATCAGTCAGCCAGCAGACCGTATAACCATCCTGCAAACGTTCGTGCGCATTGCGGAAAGCGGCAGCCTCTCAGCCGCGGCCGCGCAGCTGGGAACTTCGCAGCCGACCATCAGCCGCCGTCTGCAAACGCTGGAGCAACTGCTCGGCGTAAAGTTAATTCAGCGCACGACGCATACCATGAAGCTGACGGACGACGGCGAGCGCTGCTATCAGCATGCGCGCAGGCTCATTGAGCACTGGCAGATCATGGAAGATGAGGTGAGCGGGGTACGGGATGAGCCAGTCGGCGTGCTGCGCGTTCGCGCGCCGCACGCTTTTGGCCAGGATCAGCTCATCGGGCCGCTGGGGGACTACCTGCAGCGCTATCCGCAGATTAGCATTGAGTGGATACTTAATGACCATTCACCAGATTTTATTCCCGCAGGCGTTGAC
Source organism: Dryocola sharpae (assembly GCF_051307055.1). GTDB lineage: Bacteria > Pseudomonadota > Gammaproteobacteria > Enterobacterales > Enterobacteriaceae > Dryocola. The sequence goes on from NZ_CP149994.1 coordinate 1,771,809, forward strand.
TGCGCGATTCATGTCGGGCCGGTTACCGATCCTAACGTAGTGGCGGTGTTGCTTGCGGAGGTGCCACGCATCATTGTCGCCGCGCCATCATTACTGGCAGACAACCCCCTGATAAAAGAAGTGGCTCATCTGGCGCGCCTGCCGTGGATTGCGCTGAGCACTTTTTATCGCAATGAAATCACGCTTCACCACAGGGTTCGCGGTGAGCTTTTCCGGTTTGACATCTCGCCCAGGCTTAGCACCGATAGTCTTTACGCGGTACGTAAGGCGGCACTGAACGGGCTTGGGGCCGCAATGGCTTCCTCATGGATGTTTAAAGCGGATCTGGAAGAGGGCGCCCTGCAGCATGTACTGGCGGACTGGCAGGCCGCGCCGCTGCCAATTTATCTGCTTTATCCTTACGCCAGCTACTATCCGGCCCGTCTGCGAAAATTTATTGACCTGATGAAAGAAGTGATGCCCGGCCTTACCGGGACAAGGCCTCCGATGACAAAGGGGAAAGACGCTCAGGCTTAAAGAGGGGGCGAATCAGGAAGAAGGGATTTGATAGTGAAAAAACAGCATGGGCAGATCACCGTCAGGTAAAATTGCTTCCTGATAAACGCCTTTTGTCAGCGAACCGATAGCCGAGCGCCAGAAGCGTTGAGCAGGCTCGTTCTCCAGCAGGACTCGCGTTTGCCACAGCCCCGGTCTGCCGGAAACCGCCTCGCGAAACGCTGCTTTCCCGACGCCCTGGCCCTTAAATTTTTTTAATACGAAAAACTGATCGATATCGTACCGCGCCAGGTTTAAAGGATAGCGTCTGAGCAAGCAGAAACCGGCCAGCTCTCCACGACAATAAATAAGCCAGGGCCAATGATCGTCCCGTAGCCAGTGAGGATCGAGCAGCGATGGGCTATAGCTGTAGCGCCCATCTTTCCCGCACGGCCACTTCCCTGTTTCCGCCAGATCGTAAACGTAATAATTAAATAAATTCTCTACAATGTTGCGATGTTTTCCGGCCGGAATCAGAGATACCTTATTCATATTTCTCCTTTGAGGTATGTTGCCTGTTATTTATGAACTGGCGGAACATGTGGCTCATCATAAAAGCTTACTTTTGCCAGTTCTATGTTATTTGCCGCTTCGCTTAATGGGGAGAAAAATAAAACTTTACCTCTCTCGGCAGCCGGACTCTTTTTGTTGTTTTAGCGTCTCTTCCTTATCTTACAGACGGTTAGCCAACCAGAATCATATCTTTTTGCTGAAAATAATTCTTGCTTAATATACGGCGACATGCGTAAATACGTCATCGGTTTGGAACACAGACCTTATGAAAGCAGTTTTAGTAAAGCAGTTCACAATAGATACCCTTCTGCGTGAGTCTCCTCCTAAGTGCCTAAATAAGAAACGCTCTGCAATACAGACCACGTTCGCCACTTCAGGTGGCCAAATATATTGAGGAAGTATCTATGTCTAATAAAATGACTGGTTTAGTAAAATGGTTTAACGCTGAAAAAGGTTTCGGCTTCATCACTCCTGACAACGGCAGCAAAGATGTATTCGTACATTTCTCTGCAATCCAGAGTAACGATTTCAAAACGCTGGACGAAGGTCAGAAAGTTGAGTTCTCTATTGAGAACGGCGCTAAAGGCCCGGCAGCAGCTAACGTAGTTGCGCTGTAAGGCTTAAGACGCCCGCTGTTTTCAGCGAACTAAAAAACCCGCTTATGGCGGGTTTTTGCGTTTCTGCGCGACGGTAATCCGGCGTGGATTTTTGCAAAAAAGCGATCTTGAGCCTAGGCTTAAAGAGAAAATAGATTTTCATTACAAGCAGTTGGATTTTTTTAAACAGGAGAGTTTATGGGTTTCTGGCGCGTAGTTATCACTATTTTGCTCCCGCCCCTTGGCGTACTTATCGGTAAAGGGTTTGGCTGGGCTTTTATTCTGAATATCATTCTGACGCTGCTGGGCTACATTCCGGGGCTGATCCACGCTTTCTGGGTGCAAACCCGGGATTAATACAGTTTTACCGCTATTCTGAAACCCGCTGCGGCGGGTTTTATGCTTTTCTTATCTGCTACTGTTTACAAATACAGCTAAGAATGTTCTGATATTTAGCGTAAGTGAACAGGATAAGAGAAGTGATATGTTTCAGTTAAAGCCGGGCACTCTGGCGATGATTATTGGCTCCCGCACCGGCAGAGGCCGGGTCAATATTGGCAAAGCAGTGGAGCTGTTTGGCTTGTGTTTGCCGGGCGAGCGTTTTGTCAATCCGGTAACCGGCGTTATCACGCAGCTGCCGTCAGAAGCGAATTATCCCCTTTGGTTAGTTACCGGCGACGTCGTGGCATTTGACGGAAGAGTCGGCTATGCCTTTGTCCGCGCCGAACATCTTATGCCGCTTGATAAGCCATCTGTTTCGCAGGCGAGTGAAAAGCAGGCCGTTCTTTAGTCTTCCAGATGGCGTAAAAAATCAGCCAGCACCAGGGCGTGGTTTTGCGCGGTGTTTTTTGCGCCATAAAGCAGCGTGACCGTTTCGCTCTGCGCACGTTTTGCCAGCGCCAGCGCCGCTTCACCCGCCTCTTTAAGTTCCTCACGATAGCACTTGCTGAACTCGGCAAAATCAATGGCTTCACTGTGGAAAGCCTTGCGCAGCTCCGTTGAGGGCGTCAGCGTTTTAGCCCACTCATCGTAGCGCAGATCGGCTTTCTTCAGGCCGCGCGGCCACAGACGGTCCACCAGCACCCGATAGCCATCGTCCTGCGTGGCCTCCTCATATACGCGCTTGCAGCGGATCATCGCTCCTCCTGTTCAAACTCTTCTATCCGGCTTATCAGCCCCGGAAGCTGGTGTTCAGCAAACACCTCGATGCCATGCTGACGAAGCAGCGCTGCCGCCACGCCCACGCCGGGTATGGTCACGCCCCGGAAATGTCCGTCATAAATCTTTTGACTGCCGCAGGTCGGGCTGCCGTCGGTCAGCAGGGCGAACTGACAGCCGTTTTCCTGGGCGGCTTTGAGCGCAAGCCAGGCGGCCAGCAGATAAGGCTGAGTGACATCGCTGCCGTCGCTTTCCAGAATGCAGGCCGCGCCAGTTAAGGCGGCGCTACCGTCGCCTCCGGCAAGCTCTGCGGGTAACCGCGGGGTATCCATGCCTGCCGCAAGCTCGGGGCAATGGATGACCAGCCGTTGCTCCTGCCGCCAGCGTTCCAGCGCCGCGGCAACCCACGGTTTATCGCGGCCGTTATAGCGCACTTTAAAGCCCATCAGACAGGCGCTGACCAGAATTTTTGCTTTCATAGCGTAAGGCTTTTTGCGGGGTGAAGGGCTACGGTACTACAAGGCGATTATCAATTTCCACCCTGCCAATTCCTGGCGTTGCCAGCCAGGCCAGAAGCGATTACGCTATGATGCCTTATGTTACTCCCGCTTGCAGACATAAGGATAAGCAAAGAAATGCCAGCCTCTGTTCTGAAATCCACTCTTCGTATTGCGTTAGTCGGTGATTTTAACCCGGCGGTTATTGCACATCAGGCTATTCCACAGGCGCTGGACAATGCGGCTGCGGTCGTCGGCGTAACCGCAGACTATGACTGGCTACCGACTCCGGAAGTAACCAGCGCGGAAGATTTAATCGGCTACGACGCAATTTGGTGCGTTCCCGCCAGCCCTTACCAGAATGACGACGGCGCGTTTCTGGCGATACGTTATGCGCGTGAAAACGCGATTCCCTTCCTCGGCACCTGCGGAGGATTCCAGTATTCAATCGTTGAATATGCCCGCAACGTGATGGGCTGGGATGACGCGGGACATGCGGAAATGGACAGCGACGGACGGCTGGTTATTGCGCCATTAACCTGCTCGCTGCTGGAGAAATCCGACGTTATTGAGCTGGCGGAAGATTCAAAGATTGCCCGCGCTTACGGAACGACAAAAATAGAAGAGGGCTACCACTGCAATTACGGCATCGCTGAGCTGTTTACCGCAGCGCTTGAGTCTTACCCTCTGAAAGCCACCGGTTGGGATAAGCAGGGCGAAATCCGTGCGGTGGAGCTGACCGATCATCCCTTCTTCGTAGGGACGCTGTTCCAGCACGAACGCAACGCTTTAAAAGACCAGCCGGCGCCGCTGGTTGAGGCTCTGCTTCGCGCAGCGCAGCAATAGCAGAAAGGGGCGGGTAAGCGTGGCGTTACCCGCCGGTAAATCAGATCTTAGCCGCGCGCAGCAGCAGGAAAGGCGGGCGGCGGCACTGTCTGGCGAGGTCGGGACGCAGGGCGACGGCTTCGTCTCGCGGTTTTGGCTCAAGTAAACGAGTCAGCGCAAAGCCGCTATCCAGCAGCGTATTGACGTAGGTTTCTACCGTCCGGTGATATTTTTGCACGTCTTCCACAAACCATGCGGTATGCCGCAGCGTTTGTTCCTGATAGTGGTCCACGGGCCAGACGTCGCCATTTTCATACGGCACCCAACCAATCTGAAAGGCCGTGCACATCGGGTGCTCAACGGAAAATATAAACTGGCCGCCAGGTTTTAACGAGGCAAAAACTTTCCCGCACAGCGCCCGGAAATCTTCGATGTAATGCAGCGCCAGCGAAGAGACGGCCAGATCGAACTCCTGCTCCCGGGTCTGAAACTGCTCGATGGCGAGATGCTGATAGACAATACTTTCGTCATTCGTGCAGGCCCTGGCCTGAGCGAGCATTTTCTGCGAAACATCCACGCCGAGGATGCTGGCGGCTCCGTGTTTACGGGCATAGCGGGCGAAATCCCCGAAGCCGCAGCCGAGATCCAGCACCGACAGCCCGGCGAGTTCGGGAAGCAGGGAATAGAGCGCCGGCAGTTCCAGTAAGCCATTCAGCCCGGAATCGCTCTCGCGCAGCTGCCGATAGTTCTCAAAAAAAATCGGGTCGTCAAAAATGTTCTGTGGTGCCGATGGCTCAGCTTCTTTTTGCATTGTCGCTCTCCAGGTGGGTGATTTCGCTCAGGGCATCAGGTCCTGGCGTCAGCCGCAGAGCCGATTTCAGCGTTGCGGCCAGCCCAGGCCCCGAATGCCGCCATGGCTATAGAGAGTAACGCGCATCCCAGCAGAGGCAAGTTCCAGTCGCCTGAAACGTCGTGGATTTTCCCCATTACGGGCGGGCCGAACGCCGCCAGTAAATAGCCCACGCACTGCGCCATACCGGAAAGCGCAGCCGCCTGATGCGCAGAGCCGGTACGCAGGCCGATAAACGACAGGCCCAGAATCATCGCCGCGCCGGACCCAAATCCACCGATGCAAACCCAGACGCCTGCGAAGTCAGGCAGCAGCCACAGGCCGACGGCGCTCAGGCACCACAGCAGCGCCATTAACACCGCGATGCCGCGCTGATCTTTCAGGCGGCTTAGCATCAGGCCGATAACCAGGCCGGGAACAGCGGTCGCCAGCTGTAACAGGCCGTGCAGGGAGCCTGCCCGCGCTTCGCTGTATCCGTGACTAATCAGGATCGAAGGCAGCCAGCCGATGATCACATAGTAAATCAGCGAGTTAATGCCCAGATACATCGTAACCTGCCAGGCGAGCGGCGAGGACCAGATGCCGCGGCTGTGCAGCGCGCTGTTGCTGCTCAGATTCGCAGGCGTATGGTTCGCTAACTGAGGCAGCCACAGCAGCAGCGCGACAGCAGGAAAGATCATCAACGCCAGCAGCGCGCCGTTCCAGCCGTAGCCGTGCAGCGCAATGGGCACCACCATAACGGAACCAATAGCCGCCGCCACGCCCATCGTCAGCGAGTATGCACCGGTAAGGCGCGCAACCTGGCCTGGGAAATCGCGTTTAATCAGGCTCGGCAGCAGCACGTTGCCCATCGCGATACCGCAGCCAATAATTGCGGTGCCGATATACAGCAGCGAAGCGCTGCCTGCCGAACGCAGCGCGATGCCCGCACAGATGACGATCATGGCGCCAGACAAGCTGCGTTCCGTGCCGAAGCGCCGGGCGATACCGGCCGCCATCGGCGAAACAATCGCAAAGGCCAGCAGGGGAAGCGTAGTCAGCACGCCGGTCTGAGCCGTGGTCAGGCCGAAGGCGTCGCGCACCATATCCAGCAGCGGGGCCGCACCGGTAAAGGTGACGCGTAGCGTCGTGGCGATCGTCAGAATACCGAGCAGCAGCAGGCCGCGCTTTTTTATGCTCGCTGAAGAGGAAGTCGTCATTTTTTATGTCCGTTAAAATCGAGGCCCAAAGATACACGCTTCTGCCGCTGAGCAAATCAACGTAAAATGACAGTTTATCCCTAAATTCGGACAGAATAATGGAGCGTGGTTTAGCCTTAGAAGGATTCGACCCGGACAGCAGCCTGCAGCCTGCCCAGGCTTTTCGCATACGCGTGGCGGAAAGCGTCAGGGAAATACCTTTTCATCAGCACCGCAAGGGCCAGCTGATCGTTGCTTTGCACGGCGGAATAACCTGCGAAGTAGAGCAGGCGATGTGGATGGTGCCGACGCAATACGCGGTCTGGATCCCGGGCTCGATGCCGCACAGCAATCGCGCCACCGCCAACGCACGGATCTGTTTTTTGTTTATCGAACCCGGCGCGGTAACGATGCCGGACCAGTGCTGTACGCTAAAAATTTCCCCGCTGGTGCGAGAGTTGATTCTGCATCTGGCCCGGCATCCCCGCGACGAGGACGACACGCCTGCGCGAAAGCGCCTGGTTCAGGTGCTGTTTGATGAGCTACCGCATCAGCCGGTTGAGCAGCTGCATTTGCCGATGTCCCGCCATCCCAAAATCCGTCAGATGGCCGAACAGCTGGCGCAGGAGCCGCAGGCCCGGCGAACGCTGGCGCAATGGGCTCAAATGCTGGCAATGAGCGAGCGCAATCTGGCGCGGCTGGTGGTTAAGGAGACGGGGTTGAATTTCCGCCGCTGGCGGCAGCAGCTGCAGCTGATCATCGCCCTGCAACTCTTAATCGATGGCGAAACGGTACAGAAGGTGGCGGACGCGCTGGGATACGAGTCCACCAATGCTTTTATTACTATGTTCAGGAAATCACTGGGGACGACGCCGGGGCGTTACCTGGCGTCGCTTACCTCTTAGACAGCATTGCTCAGGCGGAACTGCGAGACGACTTCGCGTAGCCCGCGAGTCTGGTCAAGTAGCGCCTCCGCCGCAGCCGTCGCCTGGTTTACCATCGCCGCGTTCTGCTGCGTGGTGACGTCCATCTGGCTGATGGCGGTGCTCACCTGCGCAATACCGCTGCTTTGCTCTTCGCTGGCGTGTGTAATTTCCGCCATCAGGGCCGCCACGCGTTTGACATCCGTTACGGCGGTATTGATGGTATTGCCCGCCTCGTTCACCAGCTCGCTGCCGTGGTTGACCTGTGCAACGGAGTTTTCAATCAGCACTTTTATCTCTTTTGCCGCGCCCGCGCTGCGCTGCGCAAGGCTGCGAACTTCCCCGGCCACCACCGCGAATCCACGTCCCTGGTCACCGGCGCGGGCGGCTTCCACCGCGGCGTTAAGCGCCAGAATATTGGTCTGGAAAGCGATACCGTCGATGACGCTGATAATGTCGGTGATTTTGCTGGCGGATGCGGAGATCTCGTCCATGGTCTGCACCACGCGGGCTACGACGGCGCCGCCCTGTTCGGCGCTACGTGAGGCCGCAGCCGCAATCTGGCTTGCGGTTTGCGCATTCCCGGCGTTCTGTTTTACCGTGGCGGTCATCTCTTCCATTGAAGAGGCGGTCTGTTCCAGCGCGCTGGCCTGCTCCTCGGTGCGGGAAGCCAGGTCCACGTTGCCGCTGACGATTTCACCGGAGCTGTTGCTAATATGATCGCTGCTCTGGTGAACGATATTAATAATCATCGTTAATTCTTCACACATGGTTTTCATGGCGGCCATCACGCTTTGCGTATCGCCTTCCCGCACGGGCACATGGCGGGTCAGATCGCCACTGGCGACGGCGCTGGCGATCTCAGCCACCTGCGCCGGTTCCGCGCCCAGCGATTTGAAAATATTGCGATGCACCCAGTAGCCGATAAGCAGCAGTAATAACACCGCCGCGCCAGCGCCAATCATCTGCCATTTTACCGCGTTGCTGGCGCTGTTTTGCGCGTCGTTGACGGCGCTGTTGGCGTAGTCTGAGGATGCCTGCACAAAGGCATTAATTCCTTTTTCATGGGCGAAGAAGTGCTTATCCGCCGCTTTAAGCCTCTCGAAGAGCGGCGTCGGCGCACCGCTGCGAATCAGCTCAATCAGGTCGTTTGCTTCTTTGATCATCGCCAGCCCGGCGGTGTACTGCGCGCCCAGCAGTTTCTTCTGCAGCTCCGGCGGCAAAACGCTTTTCCAGTAGTCGATTCTTTGATGCCAGAGTTTATCAAGACGCTTTACTTCGCTATCGGCCTGATCGACGGTCAGGGTGCCTTCCACCACGCGAGAAAGCACCAGCCGCATCTCGATAAGATAGACCGGGGCGGGATGGATGTCCGACACCAGATCCTTGGCCAGCATGCCGCGCGCGGTATTGTGCGCGCTCTGCTGGCTGCCATAGAGCGCAATGGCGGTAACCAGCGCCGACATCAGCACGGAACAGCAGATCAATAACAACAAATTGTGGGTCAGTGATTTCATTTTATCTCTCCTTTTAACTGGCAAAGTTATCGGCCTGAGAGAATGGAAACTTTTTACCGGGATGTTAAAAACAAAGAGCGCATCACACTTTATTGGCTAAATTCTTCTTTTTTTATATTTAAAAACAGTTTGTTAGAGAAACTATTTCAGAATCTATAAGCAAAAATTTTAATATTGGGCTGGTTAAGATGTTTTGCGTATATGTCACGATCGATTATTCATCAGACAACAAGCTGCGTTTACGGGCGCGTAAAATCTTCTCCAGCTAACAGGCGGGGGAAACAAGGGAAATATATGGCACAGGCAATGACATCCCATAAATCTGAGTTTGCTGCTTTAATTCTTCTGTCGTTTTGCAGGCTTTAAGCAACGTCGGCGCAGGCCAGCCGGCTGGTGGCTATTCACAAAGCGGGCGTAGAAAGTAAGCCTATTTTCAATACCAGGACGCCGCCTGGAGTCCCGGACCTTAAAAAATAATGTTTTATCTACTATCCATTTGATTTAACTAGATTATCGTGGCGACAAGCTGGAAATGTTTGCTACTAATTGGGCTAACCGTGTTGCGCTTCTGCAGTCAGGTAAATCCGTCCTCATTGCGGAGGAGATAAACATGACGCCGGTGCATGCGCAGGTGACGGATTCCTTCACGTCCTTTTTGTGGGCGGGCCGCGGGTTTCCGCGCTTGCGCTGGCCCAGGTTCATGGCTGGGAACATGACGAGGCCGGAGCGGCAGGCAACTGCTTTGCCGCCGCATTTTGTATTCATTTTCGCGCTTCGACGCGTTCCAGCCCGCAAGGTGTTTTCCTCTGCTAGACTTTGATGTTGATAGTGTTGTTACTACCCGACCTAAAATTATCAGGAGGAGATATGGGTTTAATCAGTTTCGTAAAAGAAGCAGGCGAGAAAATACTGCATGCGGTTACCGGAACGGCGCACGCCGCCGATCAGAACGAACTCCTTAAAGAGCACCTGAAAAAAACCGGCGTGCCGGATGCGGATAAAGTCGATGTAAAAGTTGCAGACGGCAAGGCTGTCGTAACCGGCGAAGGGCTAAGCCAGGAAGCGAAAGAGAAAATCCTGATAGCCGTCGGTAACGTGGCGGGCATCGCCGGCGTGGAAGATAAGGTGACGGTGAAAGAAGCGGCTGAAGAGAGCCAGTATTACACCGTGAAATCAGGCGATACCCTGAGCGCGATTTCAAAGCAGGTTTACGGCGACGCAAACCAGTACAACAAGATTTTCGAGGCCAACAAGCCGATGCTTAAAAGCCCGGAAAAAATCTATCCAGGGCAGGTGCTGAGAGTGCCGAAATAATGCAAAACGCCCACCGAACGGTGGGCGTTTTAATATAAAACTTATGTAGCTTGAATTACTTAGTGCAATACACTCGCGCTTCACGCGGCGTATAAATGCCGAAGGTAACAACGCCAAGCAGGCCATTAACAAACGTCTGCTGGACTTCGGTGCTAAGGACCTTATCAGCGCCGCCGCAAACCTGGGCCGCGTCAATTTGTTTCTTCTGGCCAATACCGCTTACGAAGAAGTGATGGGTAGTAACCTGTTGCGGTGCAGCGGTTACGCCTTTGTTTACAGAGAAGGTTTGCTGTGCACATCCAGAAATGGCCGTGGCGGCCAGAATAACCATAAGCAGCTTTTTCATATCATGCCTTTTTTGTGTAATAAGCCCATGCTGTATCGCTGAAAATAGTACACACCAAATGTTACAAACGGCAACTCCCTGGATCTGATAGCGCTGGCGGGTCTGCTGTTAGCGGCTACAAGGTGCTTAAGGTGACGGGAACAAAAGGAGAAGGTTATGTCGAAACTTGATTCAAACGAACATCGCAGCAAAGAGGGCGAGGCCAGCAAAGGCCTGCCGGAGGTGGCGCCTGACGCCGCTAACGCCCATGAAGAAGACGATCGTCCGATCGGGGATGAACCTAAAAAACATGGAGAGATACCGCGTACTCGCGACGACAGCGAGGATGATAAGAAAGATCCGTACAAGGACCCGGGTAAATAAGCTGCGAAAATCAGCCAGTATTTTTAATTAACTGGCTGATTTTTTTGTTTAATTGTAGGAATCGCTGTTCTGCCTGTGGAAAAGCTCCCGGAACACAGGATAGATATCGTCCTGATCGCGGATGTGCTGCATTGCAAAATTATCGAAGGTTGCCTGCAGGTCTTCATATTCGCGCCACAGCGTCTGGTGCGCGCGCCGGGTGATTTCGATGTAGCTGTAATAGCGCACCACCGGCAGCAGTTTTTTCGCCAGCAGCTCGTGACACAGCGGCGAATCATCCGCCCAGTTATCGCCATCTGACGCCTGCGCGGCATAGATGTTCCACTGCGTCGGGTCATATCTTTCTTTCACGACTTCATCCATCAGCTTTAAGGCGCTTGAGACTATGGTGCCGCCGGTCTCCTGCGAATAGAAGAACTCGTGCTCATCCACCTCTTTCGCCTGGGTGTGGTGGCGGATATAAACCACTTCCACGTTTTTATAGGTTCTGCTCAGGAACAAATAGAGCAGGATATAAAAACGCTTTGCCATGTCCTTGGTGGCCTGGTCCATTGAACCGGAGACGTCCATCAGACAGAACATAACGGCCTGGCTTGAAGGCTCGGCGCGTTTTTCGTAGTTTTTGTAGCGCAGATCGAACGTATCGATAAACGGCACGCGGGCGATTTTCTCGCGCAGCTCCGCTATCTCTTTGCGCAGTCGCTCTTCTTCCAGCAGCTGCGCAGGTTCGCTTTTGCTGACGGTTTCAAGGCTGTCTTCCAGCTCGTGCAGCTGACGGCGTTTTCCGGCGGTCATCGCCGTGCGCCGCGCCAGCGAGTTTTGCAGTGAGCGAACCACGGAGATATTTGCAGGCACGCCGTTAGAGGTATATCCCGCACGATGCGTTTTAAACTCGTTGAGCTGCCGCTGCTGGTTTTTCTGCAGATTGGGCAGCGCAAGGTCTTCAAACAACAGGTCGAGATATTCATCTTTTGAGATCTGAAAGACGAATTCGTCCTGACCTTCACCGTCCGGGCTTGCCTGACCCTGCCCGCCGCCTGAACCGCCGCCGCCGCCCTGCGGGCGCTCGATGCGGTCGTTCTGTACAAAATGATCGTTACCGGGATGCACGCGATGGCGCAGGCCGCCGCGGCCCTGGTGGAACATCGGCTCGCTGATATCTTCACTGGGAATGGAGACGGACTCGCCGCTGTCCACGTCGGTTACCGAACGCTTGTTGATGGCCTCGGAAATCGACTGTTTGATTTGTGCCTTATAGCGGCGCAGGAAGCGCTGGCGGTTGACCGCGCTCTTGTTTTTGCCGTTCAGTCGCCTGTCAATAAAATAGGCCATAGTTCCCCCAACTTCTTTGCCGACTGCGCAGGGGCGACACGGTTGTGGCGCCCATTTGTGGCTTAATCCCGTCATGCTTCAGGATGTGGCAACGCCGGCTGCACTTACTCCCCCGGCCGCCTACTATTGTAAGCGCCCGGGGAAAGCCCCTTGCTGCCTGACCACAACCCGATTTCTTCAGGGCATAGACGTTATGAAGATTTACGCACCCGCAGATACCATTCGCACAGCAGGCGGACCTGTTTGCGGGTGTAGCCTTTCTCCATCATACGATCGACAAAGTCATCGTGTTTCTTCTGCTCGTCGGTCGAGGTTTTGGCGTTGAATGAGATAACGGGCAGCAGCTCTTCGGTATTGGAGAACATTTTCTTCTCAATAACCGTGCGCAGCTTCTCGTAGCTGGTCCAGTTAGGATTACGACCGTTGTTGTTAGCCCGCGCCCGCAGCACGAAGTTGACGATTTCATTACGGAAATCTTTCGGGTTGCTGATGCCGGCCGGTTTTTCAATTTTTTCCAGCTCCGCATTCAGGGATTCGCGGTCAAAGAGCTGGCCGGTGTCCGGGTCGCGGTACTCCTGATCCTGAATCCAGAAGTCAGCGTAGGTGACATAACGGTCGAAGATGTTCTGCCCGTATTCTGAATAGGATTCAAGATATGCCGTCTGGATCTCTTTGCCGATGAATTCAGCATATTTCGGGATCAGATAGCCTTTCAGGTGCTCCAGATATTTCTCCGCCAGATCCTGCGGGAACTGCTCGCGTTCGATCTGTTGTTCCAGCACGTAGAAAAGGTGTACCGGGTTGGCCGCGACCTCGACATGATCGAAGTTAAACACGCGCGACAGGATTTTGAACGCGAAACGCGTCGACAGCCCGTTCATGCCTTCATCCACGCCAGCGTAGTCGCGATATTCCTGGTAGGACTTCGCTTTCGGGTCGGTATCTTTCAGGCTTTCACCGTCATATACCCGCATTTTGGAGTAGATGCTGGAGTTTTCCGGCTCTTTCAGACGTGAAAGAATAGAGAAGCGCGACAGCGTTTCGAGCGTGCCCGGGGCGCAAGGCGCGTGGGAAAGCTCGCTGTGATTAAGCAGCTTCTCGTAAATTTTCATCTCTTCGGAGATGCGCAGGCAGTAAGGCACCTTGACGATGTAAACACGGTCGAGGAACGCCTCATTGTTTTTGTTATTGCGGAAGGTCACCCATTCCGATTCGTTGGAGTGCGCCAGAATAATGCCGTTAAACGGCAGGGCGGAGATGCCTTCAGTGCCGTTATAGTTCCCTTCCTGGGTTGCGGTCAGCAACGGGTGAAGAACCTTAATCGGCGCTTTAAACATCTCAACGAATTCCATGATGCCCTGGTTGGCACGGCACAGCGCGCCGGAGTAGCCATAGGCGTCAGGATCGTTTTGCGCATGGTTTTCCAGCTTGCGGATATCCACTTTACCGACCAGCGCCGAGATATCCTGGTTGTTCTCATCCCCCGGTTCGGTTTTGGCGATGGCTATCTGCGCCAGAATAGACGGCCAGACTTTTACCACGCGGAATTTGGTGATATCGCCGCCAAATTCATGCAGGCGTTTCGCCGCCCACGGCGACATAATTGTGCCCAGGTAGCGGTTAGGTACGCCGTACTCTTTTTCAAGGATCGAGGCATCTTCCTGGGGGTTGAACAGGCACAGCGGGTGATCGTTTACCGGGCTGCGTTCGCCGTTGGCGCTCAGGGTATAGATCGGCACTCGCTGCATCAGCGCCTTCAGGCGTTCGGCGAGTGAGGATTTACCGCCGCCGACCGGCCCCAGTAAATACAGAATTTGCTTCTTCTCTTCAAGCCCCTGAGCCGCATGTTTCAGATAGGAAACGATTTGCTCAATGGCTTCTTCCATACCATAGAACTCTTCAAACGCCGGATAACGGGAGATGACCCGGTTCGAAAAGAGACGGGACAGCCGCGGCTCTGTGGCAGTATCCACCATTACTGGCTCACCAATGGCCATCAATAGCCTTTCTGCCGCGTTGGCATAGGCGCTGCGATCCTGCTTACAGATAGCGAGAAATTCCTGCAGTGTGAACTCTTCGTCCTTGGCAGCTTCATAACGCTGGCGATAGTGATCGAATATATTCATGGCATGCCGTCCTTTCGTTTTTAGCACAGGTTAGAGAGCCGAAGGTAATAGTAATAGGGGCTCCCGGAAGACGTATTCTGAGTACAGCAACCCTTATGCCAACTTATCTGTTGTGGTGCTTTTCGGTACTGCCGTCAGAGTAATTCACCTTCTTAAAATAAAGCGTAGATGGCATTTGCAAAACTTGCATACGGCCCCGGACCACTTTCAAAGACATATCAATAACTCATCCGACTATTTCTCTATCTGGCGTAAAGCGCCGCCGTCGGATTCATACGGCCGTCATGAAAGTGAAAAGAGAATGAAATCCTTTTCTGCCACGCTGGTTGATTGCTAAGGTTTTTCGATTTGTAAAAAATTTGGGAGAAAAGGGTGGCGCGGTTACACTTGTTCCGCTGATTATTTGATTAAAGGACTTAATGGATTGTGACCAAATTCAAACTTCTGGCATTGAGCGTCATTATTGCTTCTTCAATGGGCACCGCGAGCGCGGCCGGTCAGTGGTCTGTTGGTGCAGGCGTTGGCGTCGTTGAGAGCCCGTATAAGCAGTATGACCGCGATATCTATCCGATACCGATTGTCACCTATGAAGGGGATGACTTCTGGTTCCGTGGGCTGGGCGGCGGCTACTATCTGTGGAACGACCAGGCCGACAAACTGTCAATCATGGCCTATTACTCGCCTACCTACTTTAAACCGGGCGACAGCGACGATCGCCAGTTACGCCGTCTGGACAAGCGTAAAAGCACCATGATGGCGGGGCTGTCATATGTCCATAACACTCAATATGGTTTCCTGCGCACGGCGCTGTCGGGCGATACGCTGGACAACAGCAACGGTATCGTCTGGGATCTGGCCTGGCTGTACCGCTATACCAACGGCGCGTTAACCCTGACGCCGGGCATTGGTATGGCGTGGCACAGCGAACACTACAATGATTACTATTATGGGGTTTCCCATCATGAGGCGAGACGTAGCGGTCTGAACAGCTATGATGCTGACGATAGCTGGAACCCGTATCTGGAGCTGACGGCGAGCTACAAGTTTGCGGACGACTGGAGCGTATACGGCACGGGGCGCTACACCCGCCTGGGCGATGAAATCAAAGACAGCCCGATGGTTGATAGATCATGGAGCAGCCTGATCTCTGCAGGCATAACCTATAGTTTCTGATGGTGCAATTTGTCTATTCTTACGGGGCGCTTGCGCCCCGTTTGCATTATGGTGAGGCAACCTGTTAAGGAGGCGTTATGGCCATGCAGATTCATTTTTCAGTAAATCAGAGGTTACCGGCAATCGGGCAGGGGACCTGGGCGATGGGCGAGCAGGCGTTGCAGCGCCGGAACGAAGTTCATGCCCTGCAGGCAGGTATCGATCTGGGCCTGAAATTAATCGACACGGCTGAAATGTACGCCGAGGGCGGCGCGGAACGAATCGTTGGCGAAGCGATTAGCGGCCGACGCGCTGACGTTTTTCTCGTCTCTAAAGCCTATCCCTGGCATGCGGGCGGACAGCGCGCCATAGCGGCCTGTGAAGCCAGCCTCAAACGCCTGCAGACCGATTATCTCGATCTCTATCTGCTGCACTGGCGCGGCGATATTCCGCTCGAAGAGACCATCAGCGCCATGCAGCTCCTGAAGCAGCAAGGGAAAATCCGCCGCTGGGGCGTGTCAAATCTCGATTATGACGATATGCGGGAATTGACGGCGCTTGCGGGCGGCGCTGAGTGCGCAACCAATCAGGTGCTTTATCATTTAGCTTCGCGCGGCATTGAGTACGATTTGCTGCCCTGGTGTCAGCAACAAAACATGCCGGTGATGGCCTACTGTCCGCTGGCTCAGGCGGGGCGATTGCGAGAGGGATTGATGCATCATCCGGCGCTGCATCAGCTGGCCGCAGAGAAGGGCGTAACCGTCGCGCAGTTATTACTGGCGTGGGTGATAAGCCATAACGGCGTGATGGCGATTCCAAAAGCTGGCAGCGTAGCGCATGTGAAAGAGAACGCTGCCGCGCTCGATATATCCTTAAGTAACGAAGAGATTGCCGTGATGGAAAAGGCGTTTCCGGCACCGGGCCACAAAACGCCTTTAGCTATGGTCTAGCCGTTCTTTGCAACACGCAGCATTGCCGCGAGGCGCGCCGGCTTATCGGTGTCCGCTTTTTGTGACGTTGTCACGCAGGCGGTTTCCACGCAAACAAAAGTTTTGTAGCCATCGTCCGGCATATCGCCCATAGAGGCGGAAAGCGCCGGGCCCGGGTTCCAGCCTACTACGTTGCTGTGGTGGCGATGCTCAACGTCAATGTTGCGCTTCAGGCTTGCATCATGGATTACGCTGCATGCTTCTGCCGCCAGGTAAACGCGATCGGTGCGATCCGGGAAGGTTTGCACGCCGTCGGCCAGCTCACCTTTTTCACCGCCGAGCACCTTGTCGATATACGCATTGCCCAGGCCGCTTACCTTCACATCGGCAATATTGCCCACGTTGAAATAGGTATGCAGGGCGCTGGTGACTTCAAACTCACCGTGCGCTTCAAGCTCTATCTCGCAGGTTTCACCCAGCTTGTAACGCGCATACAGAGTGAAGTCATGCGGCCAGAGCTTACGGGTTTCATCATTGCTTTGCAGTTCGAACGTCAGCGAAACGCCGCTGGCATCTTCACTGTGCGCGCTCAGCGTCCAGGGCAAATTACGGGCGAAACCGTGCGCGGGCAGATCTTTATCCTCAGCCGGGCCAAACCACGGCCAGCAGAGCGGCACGCCGCCGCGCAGCGCTTTGCCATTTTTAAACGGCGTGTTGTCACTCAGCCACAGCACTTCTTCTTCACCGGCCGGTTTCCAGGAGAGCAGGTGCGCCCCTTGCAGAGCCACGGAGGCGCGTACCTGTGGATGATCGATAACAAGCACTGCCAGCTCGTCAAGCTGACGCCGGGAGATAACGGGGGTGATTTGTTCAATAACCGGAAGGGCAAAAATTTTAGTAATCATTGACTCAACCTTTCTATCGAATGCATGAATGCGAAAAAAAAGGCGACCGCATGGTCGCCCTTATGGATTAACTGCTCATCTCAACTTATTTGGAGATGTGTGCAATCAGGTCCAGTACTTTGTTTGAGTAGCCGGTTTCGTTGTCGTACCAGGAAACCAGTTTCACGAAGTTGTCGTTCAGTGCGATACCAGCTTTGGCATCGAACACGGAAGTGCAAACTTCGCCGTTGAAATCGGTAGAAACAACGTCGTCTTCGGTGTAACCCAGAACGCCTTTCATTTCGCCTTCAGAAGCGGCTTTGATGGCTTTCTTGATTTCTTCGTAGGAGGCTGCTTTTTCCAGACGTACGGTCAGGTCAACAACGGATACGTTAGGCGTTGGCACGCGGAACGCCATGCCGGTCAGTTTACCGTTCAGCTCTGGCAGTACTTTACCTACGGCTTTAGCAGCGCCGGTAGATGAAGGGATGATGTTCTGAGCCGCGCCACGGCCGCCGCGCCAGTCTTTGTGAGACGGGCCATCAACGGTTTTCTGCGTAGCGGTGGTAGCGTGAACGGTGGTCATCAGGCCTTCAACGATACCGAAGTTGTCGTTGATAACTTTAGCCAGTGGCGCCAGGCAGTTAGTGGTGCAGGAGGCGTTAGAAACGATGTCCTGGCCTGCGTATTTTTCAAAGTTTGCACCACGAACGAACATTGGGGTGTTGTCTTTGGAAGGACCAGTCAGAACGACTTTTTTCGCGCCGGCAGTGATGTGCTTACGAGCGGTTTCGTCGGTCAGGAAGATACCGGTAGCTTCGGCAACAACGTCAACGCCGATTTCGTTCCACTTCAGGTTAGCCGGATCTTTTTCAGCGGTAACACGGATGGTTTTGCCGTTGACGACCAGATGGCCGTCTTTCACTTCTACGGTACCGTTGAAACGACCGTGAGTGGAGTCGTACTTCAGCATGTACGCCATGTATTCAGCGTCTAACAGATCGTTGATACCAACGATTTCAATGTCAGAACGTTCCTGAGCAGCACGGAAAACAATGCGGCCGATACGGCCAAAACCGTTGATACCTACTTTGATAGTCATATATTCCACCAGCTATTTGTTAGTGAATAAAAGGTTGCCTGTAAAATTACAAAAACCTTACGCAGCGTCAAGCGGAATCGTGTCAATCATTGCGACAAATCAATCCTGTGGAGACCGGCCGTACGATAAATCCGCTTAACGTTTCCCTTTTGGCTGTTGACCATATGGGGATGAATTCGGGCATTTTAAAGGGCAGAAACAACAAAAATGTGATGTGAATCACAATTAGTGCCGCATCAGAAATTCAGGCCTAAGTTTAGAACAAAAAGCTGCGCGGCGTTGTTAATTTTTTGTTAGAATCATGCTGTTATCAGTCACTGCAGTTATTGCCCGAGGCCTACGCATATGGCTAACCAATTACCCCCTGATTCCGCTAAGAAAAACCTTAACGAGATGCAGTTTTACGTCACCCAACAACACGGCACTGAGCCACCGTTTTCGGGCCGTCTGCTGCATAACAAACGTGACGGTGTCTATCACTGCCTGGTCTGCGATGCGCCGCTGTTTATGTCCGAAACCAAGTACGACTCCGGCTGCGGCTGGCCGAGCTTTTACGAGCCGGTCAGCGAGACGGCCATTCGTTACATCAAAGATTTCTCACACGGCATGGAGCGAGTCGAGATCCGCTGCGGCAGCTGCGAAGCGCATCTGGGGCACGTTTTCCCTGACGGGCCGCAGCCTACAGGCGAACGCTACTGTGTGAACTCCGCATCGTTAAGCTTCACCGATGAGAAAGACGGCGAGCAAACGAAAGGGTGAAAAATCGATTCAGCCAATTATTCCACAGGAAGCAATCCGCATGATGAATCTGGATGAAATGTTGGCCGCGATGACGCCGGAAATTTATCAGCGTCTGGTGACCGCGGTTGAGTTAGGTAAATGGCCGGACGGCGTGGCGTTAACCCCAGACCAGAAAGAAAACAGTCTGCAGCTGGTGATGATGTGGCAAACGCGGCATAACGTTGATGCTCAGCATATGTCCATCGGCACCGACGGCAATATCGTGATGAAGAGCAAGCAGCAGCTGAAAGCAGAGTTCGGCATTGAGCCTGCGCCGATTGTGACGGTGAAGCTATAGTGATGCTCCCTCTCCCTGCAGGGAGAGGGAGGTCAGATTACTCTCCGGTCTGGATCCCCAGCGTTTGCGCAAGCTGCTTCGCTAGCTGGTTTTTATCGTCAGCGCCGTACTCCCAGAACATCGCGCCGCCCAATCCCTTACGCTTGATGTACTCCGCTTTAACCGCCACGGATTGTGGATTTTCATAAGAGATAGCAAAGAGATCTTTGCCCTCTGAAGACTTCACGGTCAGATAAGGCACCTTCGCATCCTCATCCCAGTGTTCCGTGAAGCGCTTCTGCGGATCGTTAAGCAGCTTGCTGACGATATCGTTATATTTGAAATAGCTGTCTTTAGTCAGATCTAAGCCGAATGACGCGAAGAGCGCTTTCTCCGGCGCGCCAAAATAAGGCTGCGTGACAGGATGCTTTGCCGCGTCTGGTTTATCCCAGTCGATGCCGGGTTCGGTGGCGCGCTTGGGTACGCGGCCATAGAAGCCGATGCCGAGGTTCATCTGCGCAGGCTTCAGGCCTGCCGCTATATAGTTGTTCACCACAAAATCCGCGCTGTACTTATCTGCGGCTGCAACCGTCGGCCAGGTTTTCGAATCGTACAGGTTGGCGTTGAAATATTGCGTGCCGTACGCCATGTCGTAGGTCATCAGATTAATGTAATCCAGCGCGGGGGCGATAGCTTTTACGTCCACCCATTCAGTGGGGCTTTTCACGTTGGCGCCCACGGCGATGGTCAGCAGCTTCTCTTTACCCAGCGCCTGGCGCAGCTCGTTAAGCAGGGCGGTGAAGTTGTCGCGATCTGCCTCAGCGGCATCCACCAGCCCCCACGCGCCGTTAATCGGATACTCCCAGTCAAGGTCGATACCGTCCAGCCCGTAGCGCTTAATAACCTCCTGCGCCGAACGGATAAAAATGGCTCTGCTTTCCGGGCTTGCCGCCGCCCCGGAGAAACCGCGTGCGCCCCAGCCGCCCACGGAAAGCAGCACCTTCAGCTGCGGATTCTGTTTACGCAGGGCAGAAATTTTTTCCAGATCGGCCATCACCTTAGGCGAAAGCCAGATTTGGTGCAGCTTAGCGGGATCTTTTAACGCCGCGTTGGTTTCACCTTTTTCATCGTTGTAGATAAGGCCAAACGAATAGTTAAGGTGGGTGATCTGGCGGACATCAAGCTTGTTAATGTCGCCTCCCGGCCCGGCCGTTACATCGCCGCCGCCGTTAAAGTAGCCGACTGAAAGATAAGTGTCTGCCTGTGCAGCACCGGTAAAAGCAAGCGGGAGCGCTGCCAGCAACGGCAGCAATGTACGCGTAAACTTCATGGCAATTCCTCTTTGACGGACAATATCGGTTAAAACCTACCGAGAGGCGAAAATCAGCTAAGCGCTGAATAAATAAGCAGGATGATTATGAGAGCGCTCTCAAAGAAGGGCGAGCGAATAAGGTTCAAAATGAGAGCGGAATCGAAAAAGAAGCAGGGCGCGGGCGCCCTGAAGGTTACTGACAGGAAAAATCGGCAAGCGTCATCAGCACGGCACCCGCCGCTGACATATCCTGGAAAGCCAGCAGGCTGTCCTGCGGCTCGATATTAACGCCACGGCAGCCGTCGGTAATAACCGTGACACCGTAACCTAATTTCAGGGCGTCCAGCACGGTAAACTTTACGCAGTAATCGGTGGCAAGGCCCAGCACGATCAATTCTGTTATACCGCGTTCGCGCAGCCACGCGTCCAGACCGGTTTTCTGGCGATGACCGTTATCAAAAAATGCGCTGTAGCTGTCGATAGCGGGGTTTTCGCCTTTATGAAACACGGCGTCGATAGCTTTAACGTTGAGCAAAGGATGCAGGGCGGCGCCTTCGGTATTTTGCACGCAGTGAACGGGCCACCAGGTTTGAGGTAAACCATCGAGCTCGCCCTGGGTATAAGGCTCGGTAACCTGCACGCTGGCGAAGCTGCCGTGATTAGCGGGATGCCAGTCCTGAGAGGCAACGATTGCCTCGTCACGAGCTTTACAGCGGGTAATCAGCTCGTTTGCCACATCAATCGTGCTGTCGCCTTCCGGCACGGCCAGCGCGCCGCCGGCGCAGAAGTCGTTCTGCAAATCGACCAGTAATAATGCACGTTTAGTCATTAGCTCTCCTTACTCATCGGGCGTTAACTCACCGCGCAGATTACGCGACATCGCTTCGCGGATGGCCTGCGCATCCAGACCCTGGCTTAGCAGATAGTGCAGTTTAGTCAGGGTTGCCTCCACCGTCATATCATAGCCGCTGATAACGCCAGCCTGAGCCAGGGCGTTACCGGTAGCGTAGCCGCCCATGTTCACTTTTCCGGACATACACTGGGTGAGGTTCACCACCACAATGCCCCGCAGGCAGGCTTCCTGCAGCTCCTGAAGAAATGCCCCATGCTGCGGCGCGTTACCCACGCCGTATGAACGAAGGATCAGCGCCTTAACCGGCTGGCGCAGGAAGTTACCAATAACGTTAGCAGAGATGCCCGGATAAATTGTCACCACGCCAATCGGCTGCGGCGTAATCGGATGAACGATAAGCTCCCCTTCGCCCTGCGGCGCGACCGGGGTGTTCAGGCGACGAATATGAATGCCCGCCTCGAGCAGCGGCGGCAGGTTAGGCGAGGCGAAAGCATCAAAGCCGTCGGCATGGGCTTTGGTGGTGCGGTTACCGCGATACAGACGATTATTGAAAAACAGGGTGACTTCGTTGATCGGGAAGTTCGCCGCCACATACAGCGAGTTCAGCAGGTTGATTTGCCCGTCGGAACGCAGCTCGGCAAGGGGGATTTGCGAACCCGTGACAATGACCGGTTTGCTGAGGTTTTCCAGCATAAACGACAGCGCCGAGGCGGTGAACGCCATGGTATCCGTGCCGTGCAGAATGACAAAACCGTCGTACTCATCGTAGTGCGCCTTGATGTCATCGGCGATGTGCTGCCAGTCTTCCGGCGTCATGTCCGACGAGTCCATCAGCGGCTGATATTCGTGGATGGTAAAGTCCGGCATCTCCTGGCGATGGAATTCGGGCATCAGGGCCAGCTGGCGCTGCAGGTGGCCGGAAACCGGAATGTAACCCTGTTCAGAACGCTGCATACCGATGGTGCCGCCGGTGTAGGCAACGTAGATGGATTTCTTTTGCATGTGTGAGCCTGAAGCTTTTTACGTAATGGGGGGCAGTATAGTGGCGCGGGGCAAAAAAATCAGCCCGGCGGGTGCCGGGCTGAAGGAGCGTTTAACGCACGTCGCCGCAGGTCAGGCAGAAGGCGTAACGGCTTTGCGGATCGTTCATCGTGCCGAACTTATCGTTTTGCGCTTTCACCGCCAGCGCCGCATCGGCCAGAGGCGCCGGCAGATAAGCCTGCAGGGCTTCTGGCAGCATGGCGCGTACGGAGCCGCTCATGCTGTTAAACACCATGTCGATAAAGCCCGGTTCATCCTGCCAGAAATTAAGGTGCCAGCTTGAAAGCTTCGCAAGCGCGGCCGCTTTTGCCACCGCATCGTCGAAATCGCCCAGGCTGTCCACCAGGCCATTGGCTTTGGCGTCCTGGCCGGTCCAGACATGGCCCTGCGCGATCCGATCAATCTGCTCTGGCGTCTTTTTACGGGACCCGGCAACCAGCGTGATAAAGCGCTTGTAGCCGTTTTCGATGGTCAGCTGCATCATCTGCTGGACTTCCGGCGGCAGCGCTTTCGTCACGGCAACGTCCGCCAGAGGCGAAGTAGCAACGCCATCGGTATGCACGCCCAGGTAATCCAGCGAGTTCTCAACGGTGTTGATAACCCCGAAGATGCCTATCGAGCCCGTAAGCGTGCTCGGGCTGGCGACGATATAGTTTGCCGGGGTAGAGATCCAGTAGCCGCCGGATGCCGCCATGCCGCCCATTGAAACGACGATCGGTTTGCCCGCCGCCTTCGCGGCCGCCAGCTCCTCGCGAATAGTTTCAGAGGCCGTTACGCTGCCGCCTGGGCTGTTCACCCGCAGGATAATGGCTTTCACTTTCGCGTCCAGGCGCGCCTCGCGGATTTGCATGGCGGTGGTATCGCCGCCCACTTGTCCAGGCGTCTCCTCGCCGTCCATGATGGCGCCGTTTGCGAAGATCACCGCAATAGCGCCGCCTTTTTCAGGCGCTTTCTTCAGCTGATAATCGTACATGCTGGTATAGCTGAAGTCTTTGTTCTCTTTGCTCCAGCCAAACTGCTTGATAAGCGCTTTATCAACCGTGGCGCTGGTGGCCAGTTCATCAACCAGTTTGTTGTCCAGCGCGTACTGCGCGGTATCACCGCCTAATTTTTGCAGATTATCAAGCAATGCCTGCGCGCCCGGGAATACCTGCTGCGGGGTGATTTCACGGTTCGCGGCGATAGTGCCGGTATAGTTTTGCCACAGCTCGCCAATCCAGCGGCTGTCCGCTTCACGCGCGGCAGGCGACATGTCGTCGCGAATAAACGGCTCAACGGCGGATTTATAGGTGCCGACGCGGAAGATATGGGTGGAAACCTTCAGCTTATCAAGCAAGGTCTTGTAATAGAGCGAGTTGGTGGCGAAGCCGTGCAGATCCACCATTCCCTGCGGAGAAAGCCAGATTTTATTGGCAAAGCTTGCGAGGTAATACTGCCCCTGATTATAGCTGTCGCCGGCGGCGTAAACCGGCTTGCCGCTGTCGCGGAATTCACGCAGCGCTTTGCCGATGTACTGCATGGAAGGCTGATCGGCCCCGGCGAACTCTTTCAGATCCAGCACGATGCCGGTGATATTACGGTCCTCTTTCGCCTGGCGAATCGCGTTGACGACGTCAAACAGGGAGTTTTCCTGCAGGCGGTCGGAGCTGGCGCCTAAAAGCTGGCGGCCAATCACGCCGAGCTTGTTGCTCACCGACGGCTTATCCACGACGACGCCGGTAATATCCAGCAGCAGCGCGCCCCGGGCAGGCTCAGAAGAGCTATTGCTGACCTGCAGCCAGATCCCCACGCCCACCAGAATCAGCAGGATCAGGAACAGATTGAGAATGAATTCTCGAATAAAATTAAGCCCACGCCAGGTCCACTTAAAAAAACCGGCAATAAATCGCCCAATGGTACGCATCTCTTCTCCGTAACCGTTAAAATCGCAAGCTGCCGTACGAAACCACAGCGAAAGTGTCCGCTATCCTAAATAGCCCCAGGGCAAAAGTCAGCAGGAAATCGGCCCTGTGCTGTAACAAAACCTCATGCTGTGTTAATTTTGAGAATAAAAATCATTACAGGAGTTATCAAATGGATGCACTCGACCTGGTACTTAACCGCCGCAGCGCTTCACGGCTAGCCGATCCCGCCCCGACCGGCGAGGCGCTGGAAAACATTTTCCGTGCCGGCATGCGCGCGCCGGATCACGGCGCTTTGCAGCCCTGGCGCTTCATCGTTATTGAAGGTGAAGGACGCGAGCGATTCAGCAAAGTGCTGGAACAGGCCGCGATAGCCGAAGCGCTGGACGAAAAGGGTATTGAGAAAGCGCGCAGCGCCCCGTTCCGCGCGCCTATGATTATCGCTGTGGTAGCGTATTGCGATGACGATCATAAGGTTCCGGTCTGGGAACAGGTGGTTTCAGCGGGTTGCGCGGTCATGGCCATGCAGATGGCGGCCGTTGCGCAAGGGTTTAACGGCATCTGGCGTAGCGGTATCTGGACCGAAAGCGAAGCCGTGCGCGAAGCGCTTCACTGCCGCGAACAGGATGAGGTAGTCGGTTTCCTCTATCTGGGCACGCCGCAGCTGAAAGCCTCTACCACCATAACGGTGCCCGACACCACGCCATTTGTGCGTCATTTCTGAACAAACGCCGCAAAGCTGTCTGGATTGTGAGCGAAAGCAGCGCAATTCAGACACGCAGACTTATCACCCTGTCGTTTGAGCGCTACCATAGAGCCCTGAAAGCCCAATGACAGGAGTTGTCCATGAGTGAGCAAACCGTTCGTTTAACGCAGTACAGCCACGGCGCCGGCTGCGGCTGTAAAATTTCCCCGAAAGTGCTGCAAACCATCCTGCATTCTGAGCAGGCGAAGTTTGTCGATCCAAACCTGCTGGTAGGGAACGAAACCAGCGATGACGCGGCGGTTTACGATCTGGGCAACGGCACCTGCGTGGTCAGCACCACGGACTTCTTCATGCCTATCGTTGACGATCCGTTCGACTTCGGGCGCATCGCGGCAACCAACGCCATCAGCGATATCTATGCCATGGGCGGCAAACCGATTATGGCGATTGCTATTCTTGGCTGGCCCATCAACATGCTGGCGCCTGAAATCGCCCGTAAAGTGATTGAAGGCGGGCGCTTTGTCTGTCAGCAGGCGGGCATTGCTCTTGCGGGCGGCCATTCCATCGACGCGCCGGAACCGATCTTCGGCCTCGCGGTCACCGGCATCGTGCCGACAGAGCGCGTGAAGAAAAACAGCTCGGCGCAGCCAGGCTGCAAACTCTATCTCACCAAGCCGCTTGGCATTGGCGTGCTGACCACCGCCGAGAAAAAATCTCTTCTGAAACCCGAACATTTTGGCCTGGCGGCCGACGTTATGTGTCAGCTCAACAAGCCCGGAGCGGAATTTGCTGAAATCGAAGGCGTCACCGCGATGACGGACGTCACCGGTTTTGGCCTGCTGGGGCACCTGAGCGAAATGTGTCAGGGCGCAGGCGTGCAGGCAGAAGTCTGGTTCGATAAAATTCCTAAGCTGCCGGATGTGGAAGAGTATATCGCCAAAGGCTGCGTGCCGGGCGGCACAGGGCGCAACTTCGCCAGCTACGGGCATCTGATAGGTGAAATGCCTGCTGCATACCGCGATCTTTTGTGCGATCCGCAAACCTCCGGCGGCCTGCTGCTGGCCGTGCGTACCGAGGCAGAACAGGACGTGGCGGCTATCGCGGAAAAAAATGGCATTAAGCTGACTGCCATCGGCGAGCTGAAAACCGCCCGCGCAGGCCGACCGATGATCGAGATCCGCTGATCTTATGCGGCTGTTTATTGCGGAAAAACCGAGCCTCGCCCGCGCCATCGCCGACGTGCTGCCTAAGCCGCATCGTAGAGGAGATGGCTTTATCGAATGCGGCAACGGCCAGGTCGTGACCTGGTGTATCGGCCACCTGCTGGAGCAGGCGCAGCCGGACGCCTATGACGGGCGCTATGCGCGCTGGAACCTTGCCGACCTGCCTATCGTGCCGGAAAAGTGGCAGCTGCAGCCGCGCCCCTCCGTCACCAAACAGCTTAACGCCATCAAAAAGCTGCTCTCGCAGGCCAGCGAAGTGGTGCACGCGGGCGACCCGGACCGCGAAGGGCAGCTGCTGGTGGATGAAGTGCTGGACTATCTGCAGCTGGCGCCGGAAAAACGTCAGCAGGTGCAGCGCTGCCTGATTAACGATCTCAACCCGCAGGCCGTTGAGCGGGCGATTTCACGCCTGCGCGCCAACAGCGAATTCATTCCGCTTTGCGTTTCGGCCCTGGCGCGTGCCCGCGCGGACTGGCTCTACGGCATCAACATGACCCGCGCCTATACCATTCTTGGGCGTAATGCAGGCTATCAGGGCGTGCTGTCCGTTGGCCGCGTGCAGACGCCGGTATTAGGGCTGGTGGTGCGCCGTGATGAAGAGATCGACAACTTCGTGGCGAAAGACTTTTTCGAGGTCAAGGCGCATATCGTTACGCCGGCCGACGAGCGCTTTGTCGCTACCTGGATACCGAGCGAGTCCTGCGAACCTTATCAGGATGAAGAAGGGCGCCTGCTGCATCGTCCGCTTGCTGAACATGTGGTCAACCGGATTGCCGGGCAGCCTGCCGTCGTTACCGCCTATAACGATAAACGGGAATCAGAGATCGCACCGCTGCCGTTCTCGCTCTCCAGTTTGCAGATTGAGGCGGCAAAACGCTTCGGCCTCAGCGCCCAGAACGTGCTGGATATCTGCCAGAAGCTGTATGAAACCCACAAGCTGATTACCTATCCGCGTTCCGACTGCCGCTATTTACCGGAAGAACATTACGCCGGACGCCATGCGGTACTGAACGCCATCAGCGTTCATCAGCCGGATTTACTGCCGCAGCCGGCGGTGAACACCGATATCCGCAACCGCTGCTGGGACGATAAAAAAGTGGACGCCCACCACGCGATTATCCCGACCGCGCGCAGCGCATCCGTCTCGCTTTCGGAAAACGAAGCGAAAGTTTACAACCTTGTCGCCCGGCAATATCTGATGCAGTTCTGTGCCGATGCGGTGTTCCGCAAATGCACTATCGATCTGGATATCGCAGGCGGCAAATTTAACGCCAAAGCGCGTTTCCTGGCCGAAGCGGGCTGGCGCACGCTGCTTGGCAGTAAAGAGCGCGACGAAGAGAACGACGGCACGCCGCTGCCGGTGGTGGCGAAAGGCGATGAGCTTCTGTGCGAGAGAGGCGAAGTGGTGGAGCGGCAAACCCAGCCGCCGCGCCATTTTACCGATGCGACGCTGCTTTCCGCGATGACCGGCATCGCCCGCTTTGTGCAGGATAAAGATCTGAAAAAGATCCTGCGCGCAACGGACGGTCTGGGTACGGAAGCGACGCGCGCGGGGATCATCGAACTGCTCTTCAAACGTAGCTTCCTGGTGAAAAAAGGACGCTATATTATCTCTACGGATGCCGGAAGGGCGCTGATTCACTCCCTGCCGGAGCTGGCCGCAAGACCCGATATGACGGCGCACTGGGAATCGACGCTGACGCAAATCAGCGAAAAGCAGTGCCGGTATCAGGATTTCATGCAGCCGCTGGTGGCCACGCTCCATGAGCTGATTCACCAGGCAAGGACCACGCCGGTTCGTCATGCCTTTAAGGGAATTAAGGCGCCGGACGACCATAAAAAGCCCCGTAAACAGTGGGCAAAAAAAGAGGGAAATAGCGATGCTAAGAAAAAGCCTGCTCGCCGCCGCCGTGACGCTGATGGTGAGCCTGCCGGGGATGGCGCAACGCCACCAGCCTGAGGTGGATGTTTCTGTGCCGCCGGAAGCGTTCAGCACTCAGGGGCAGCGTGTCGCGCCCTGCAGTCAGTGCTGTATCTACCAGGATCAAAATTACTCGGAAGGCGCCGTGGTGAAAGCAGACGGCGGCATCCTTTTACAATGCCAGCGCGATGAAAAAACGCTGGGCACTAATCCGCTGGTCTGGCGCCGGGTAAGGCCATAAAGGCCTCAAGCAGAGGAATATCCGCCGGAGCGAGGGCATACGCAAACGCTTCGGCGGGAGAGCACCACACCAGCCCGCTGTGGCAGTATGCCGTCAGCTCACCGCGAAAAGACGGAACGTGCCAGGCATGCAGATGAATAACCCTTCCTGATATTTCCCGCTGGTGGCTGGCAACGTAAACACCTACTTCAGCTCCAATTCCCAGCTCTTCCTTAAGCTCACGTATCAGCGCCGCCGGCTGCGATTCTCCGCGCTCCACCTTGCCGCCGGGAAATTCCCACAGCCCCGCCTGATCGCCGCCTTCCGGCCTTTGCGCCAGCAGAATTTTTCCGTCGCGCTCGATAATCGCCGCCACGACATCAAGGGTTTTTATCATTATGTTCCGTTCGCGCCGGCAGGCCGGCTTTAAAGCTTAAACTGCGCCCAGACCGGCGCGTGGTCGGACGGCTTTTCCATGCCGCGAATGTCGTAATCGATGCCCGTTGCGATGCAGCGCTCCGCCAGCGGTTTGCTTGCCAGCAGCAGATCGATACGCAGGCCGCGGTTGTCATCAAAACCTCTGGAGCGGTAGTCGAACCACGAGAATTTGTCCTGCGTTTCCGGGTTGGCGTGGCGGAAGGTATCCACCAGCCCCCAGTTGATCAGGCGGCCCATCCACTCGCGCTCTTCCGGCAGGAAGGAGCATTTGCCGGTGCGCAGCCAGCGCTTGCGGCTCTCTTCGCCGATGCCGATGTCCAGATCCGTCGGGCTGATATTCACATCGCCCATAATCAGCACCGGGTTGTCTTTATGCAGCGCGCTATCAAGGTAGTCCTGCAAATCCTGATAAAACTTCGCCTTCGCCGGGAATTTGGTTGGGTGATCCCGGCTTTCCCCCTGCGGGAAGTAGCCGTTGATGACCGTCAGGTTGCCGAGCGGGGAAGGGATTTCCGCCATGATGATCCGCCGCTGAGCTTCTTCATCGTCGCCGGGAAAGCCGCGACGCACGGCAACCGGCGTCTCTTTGGTCAGCAGCGCCACGCCATAATGGCCTTTCTGTCCGTGATAGAAGACGTTGTAGCCGAGCTTCGCGACATCCTCCAGCGGGAACATGTCGTCATGCACTTTGGTTTCCTGCAGGCCGATAACATCCGGCTGGTGCTGTTCGACAATGGCTTCAAGCTGGTGCGGGCGGGCGCGCAGGCCGTTGATATTAAAAGAGACAAATTTCATGGATCGCTGCCGTGGTGACAAATCAGGGTGGCGGGATGGTAGCAGAAAACGTTGATAAATGCTGCGGTTGTGTGATTTGCGGTAGGGGGAAGATGCAACATTTTTAGCGGGCGGCGCGTTGCTTACCCGCCCTGTGAATCCGTTGTAGGTTAGATAAGCGCAGCGCCATCTAACGATTATGACGGCATGGCGGCGCTGGCAGGACCTTAAAGAGAGCAATATCCGCACCAAAAATGCACATGCCGCGCCGCTGTGGTGCAAAAACGGCTAGCAAATCTCGGGGGCGATCACAAATCCAGCATTATATTTTATACCTGCATAATATTTCTTGTTTTCATGCCGCGAACCAGCCTGGTTCGTAAAACTATGCACTTATTATTCACTTTAACTGCATAGCAACGGTAGCTAACTCATTGATTTTCCGTTTTCACTCTCCCGTTATGCATTTTTATCTCTGGCTGGCACGAAGGGTGCAATCTACATTTACCAGCGCAAACACTAAATTATTTAACATTTACATTACTTTTTATTTACCGGATGAGGTCGCTATGCAGCAGTCAATAACACGCCAGAATTTCGATGAATGGATGATGCCCGTTTATGCCCCTGCGGCTTTTATTCCGGTACGCGGCGAGGGTTCCACTTTGTGGGATCAACAGGGTAAGGATTACATCGATTTTGCAGGCGGGATTGCGGTAAACGCGCTCGGCCATGCGAATCCGGATTTGCGCAACGCGCTGGAAACCCAGGCGGCTAAGTTCTGGCATACCGGCAACGGCTACACTAACGAGCCGATTTTACGGCTGGCAAAACAGCTTATCGATGCCACCTTTGCCGATAAAGTTTTCTTCTGCAACTCGGGCGCGGAAGCGAACGAGGCGGCCCTGAAGCTGGCCCGAAAATATGCGCATGATAATTTCGGGCCGCAGAAAAGCGGCATCGTCGCCTTCAAAAATGCGTTTCATGGCCGCACGCTGTTTACCGTATCCGCGGGCGGACAGCCAGCTTACTCGCAGGACTTTGCGCCGCTGCCGCCGCAAATCAGCCATGCCGTTTATAACGATCTGCAGTCCGCCAGCGAATTAATCAATGACAACACCTGCGCGGTGATCGTCGAGCCGATGCAGGGCGAAGGCGGCGTGGTGCCTGCCGACCCAACTTTCCTGCAGGGTTTGCGTGAGCTGTGCGACCGCCACAACGCGGTGCTGATCTTTGATGAAGTCCAGACGGGCGTTGGCCGCACCGGTTCGCTGTATGCCTACATGCATTACGGCATCACGCCGGACGTGCTCTCCACGGCAAAAGCGCTGGGCGGCGGCTTCCCGATTGGCGCCATGCTGACGACGGATAAATTCTCAAGCGTAATGGTAGTCGGGACACACGGCACAACCTACGGCGGCAATCCGCTGGCGGGCGCCGTTGCCGGCCGCGTCATGGAGCTGATTAACACACCCGAAGTGCTTAACGGCGTGAAGCAGCGCCATCAGTGGTTTGTGGAGCGGCTGAACAACATCAATCAGAAGCATCAGCTGTTTAGCGAAGTGCGCGGCCTGGGGCTGTTAATCGGCTGTGCGCTGCAACAGGAGTATGCCGGGAAGGCTAAACTTATTCTGCAGGCCGCCGCGCAGGAAGGGGTAATGATCCTGATCGCCGGCGCCAGCGTGGTCCGCTTCGCGCCGTCGCTGATTGTCAGCGAGGCCGATGTGCAAAAAGGACTGGATCGTTTTGAGCGCGCCTGCGAACGCTTTCTTGCCGGAGAAAAATCATGATGCTGATCCGCCCGGTTGAGCGCGGCGATTTGAGCGGGCTGCTGGCGATGGCGGGGAAAACGGGCGGCGGGCTGACCTCGCTGCCCGCCGACGAAAAGACGCTGGCAGAACGCATCGATCGCTCGATAAAAACCTGGGAGGGCGGCCTGCCGAAGGGCGACCAGGGCTATGTTTTTGTGCTCGAAGATTCTGCCAGCGGCAAAGTGGTGGGTATCTGCGCCATTGAGGTCGCCGTTGGCCTGAACGATCCCTGGTACAACTACCGCTTTGGCACGCTGGTGCACGCTTCTAAAGAGCTGAACATCTATAACGCCCTGCCGACTCTGTTCCTCAGCAACGATCACACGGGCAGCAGCGAGCTTTGCACGCTATTCCTTGATGCCGACTGGCGCAAAGAGGGCAACGGCTACCTGCTTTCAAAGTCGCGCTTTATGTTTATGGCGGCCTTCCGCGAGCGCTTTAATGAAAAAGTGGTGGCCGAAATGCGCGGGGTAATCGATGAGCACGGTCATTCGCCTTTCTGGGAAAGCCTCGGCAGCCGCTTCTTCTCGATGGAATTCAGCCGCGCGGACTACCTGTGCGGCACCGGGCAGAAAGCCTTTATCGCCGAGCTGATGCCTAAGCATCCTATTTATACCGATTTCCTGTCCCCGGAAGCGCAGGCGGTTATCGGCCAGGTGCATCCGCAAACCGCGCCTGCCCGCGCCGTGCTGGAGGCTGAAGGATTCCGCTACCGTAACTACGTCGATATTTTCGACGGCGGCCCGACGCTTGAGTGCGATATCGACAGGGTGCGGGCGATCCGCAAGAGCCGCCTTGCGGAAGTGGTCATCGGTCAGCCCGCTACCGATGAGCTGCCGGTTTGCCTGGTAGCCAATGAAAAGTATGAAAGTTTCCGTTCGCTGCTGGTTAAAGCTAACCCAGAAGGCGATCGCCTGATTATTGACGCAGCCACCGCGGACGCCCTGAAATGCAGCGCCGGTGACAAAGTGCGTCTGGTACGCCTGTACCCGGAGGAGAAAAAAGTATGACCCAGTGGATTAATGGAACATGGACCGCCGGCCGCGGCGAACTGATGCACAAACACAATCCGGTGAAGGGCGATCTGCTCTGGGAAGGGATGGCCGCAAGCAGCGAACAGGTTTCCGCCGCCTGCGCCGCCGCGCGCGCGGCATTTCCTGCGTGGGCGAAAAAAACCTTTGCTGAGCGCCAGGCTATTGTCGAACAGTTCGCTCGTTTGCTCGAAGCTAATAAAGATGAAATCGCCAGCACGATTGCCCGGGAAACGGGCAAGCCGCGCTGGGAGGCGGCGACGGAAGCCGGTGCGATGATCAACAAAATCGCCATTTCAGTAAAGGCGTACCATACGCGGACCGGCGAAACGCATACCGCAATGCCGGACGGCGCGGCGACTTTGCGTCATCGTCCTCACGGCGTGCTCGCGGTATTTGGGCCTTATAACCTGCCGGGGCATTTGCCAAACGGCCATATCGTTCCCGCCCTGCTGGCGGGCAACGCTATTATCTTCAAACCCAGCGAACTGACGCCCCGCACAGGCGAGCTGGTGATGAAGCTGTGGGAAGAGGCGGGCGTGCCGCCGGGCGTGCTGAATCTGGTGCAGGGCGGGCGTGAAACCGGCCAGGCGCTGGCGCAACAAGCCGATCTCGACGGCCTGCTGTTTACCGGTAGCGCAAATACCGGCTACCAGCTGCATCGCCAGCTGGCCGGGCAGCCGGAGAAAATCCTCGCGCTGGAAATGGGCGGCAATAACCCGCTGATCGTGGAAGATCCGCAGGACATTGACGGCGCGGTGCACCTGGCTATCCAGTCCGCGTTTATCACCGCCGGGCAGCGCTGTACCTGCGCCCGTCGTCTGCTGGTGAAAAAAGGCGAGCGGGGCGATGCGTTTCTGCGGCGGCTGGTGGAAGTGGCTTCACGCCTGAAGCCGGGAGCCTGGGATGCAGCGCCTCAGCCGTTTATGGGCGGGCTGATTTCGGCGCAGGCCGCAGAACGCGTGCTTACCGCCTGGCAGGAACATCTGGCTCGCGGCGGCAAAGCGTTACTGGAGCCTGAGCTGGTTGAGAAAGGCACGTCTTTGCTGACGCCGGGCATCGTTGAGCTGACCGGCGTGGCAAACGTGCCGGATGAAGAGGTCTTTGGCCCGCTGCTGGCGGTCTGGCGCTATGACAGTTTTGACGATGCTATCCGCATGGCGAATAACACGCGATTCGGGCTGGCGAGCGGGTTGATTTCTCCTGACCGTGAGCAGTTCGACCAGCTGCTGCTGGAAGCGCGCGCGGGCATCGTTAACTGGAATAAACCCCTGACGGGCGCCGCCAGCACCGCGCCGTTTGGCGGCGTGGGCGCCTCGGGCAACCATCGCGCTAGCGCATGGTATGCGGCAGACTACTGCGCCTGGCCGATGGCGACGCTGGAAAGCCCGGCCTTCGCGCTGCCGGAAACGCTCAGTCCCGGGCTGGATTTTAGCCGTGAGGAACAAGCATGAAAGCCCGCGAAGTCAATTTTGATGGCCTGGTGGGGTTAACCCACCATTACGCCGGGCTCTCCTTCGGCAACGAAGCCTCCACTACGCACCGGTATCGCGTTTCAAATCCGAAACTGGCCGCTAAGCAGGGGCTGCTGAAAATGAAGGCGCTGGCGGATGCAGGCTTTCCACAGGGCGTGATTGCGCCGCAGGAGCGGCCAAACGTGCCGGTGCTGCGCCAGCTTGGTTTTACCGGCAGCGACGCGCAGGTTGTTGAACGGGCCGCAAAACAGGCTCCGCAGCTGCTTTCCGCAGCCAGCTCGGCTTCTTCCATGTGGGTAGCAAATGCCGCCACCGTGTCGCCCTCGGCGGACAGCCTGGACGGCAAAGTGCATCTGACGGCGGCAAACCTGAACAGCAAATTCCACCGGGCATGCGAGGCGCCGACTACCGAAAGCCTGCTGCATGCCATTTTCCGCAACGAAGAATACTTTTCCGTGCATGGCGCGCTGCCGCAGGTGGCGATGTTTGGCGATGAGGGGGCGGCAAACCATAACCGCCTCGGCGGCGCGTATGGCAGCCCGTCGGTGCAGCTGTTCGTTTATGGCCGCGAAGAGGCGAAAGCGGGACTGATTCCGGCGCGCTATCCGGCCCGTCAGACGCTGGAGGCAAGCCAGGCCGTGGCGCGGCTGAATCAGGTTAATCCTGAGCTGGTTGTTTACGCGCAGCAGAATCCGGCGGTTATCGACCAGGGCGTTTTCCACAACGATGTTATTGCGGTATCGAATCGCCAGGTGTTGTTCTGCCACGAACAGGCGTTTTTACATCAGCACGAGCTTTATAAAACCTTAAGCGAGAAAGTGCCGGGCTTTATGGCGCTTGAAGTTCCGACGAGTCGGGTTTCGGTTGCGGATGCCGTTTCGACCTACCTGTTTAACAGCCAGCTGCTCAGCCGTGACGACGGCAGCATGATGCTTATTCTTCCGGAAGAGGCGCGTCAGCATGAAGGCGTGTGGCGCTACCTTAACGAACTGCTGGAAGCCAGCAATCCGATTAGCGAACTGAAGGTATTCGATCTGCGCGAAAGTATGGCGAACGGCGGCGGTCCGGCCTGCCTGCGTCTGCGCGTGGTGCTTACCGAGCTGGAAGAGCAGGCGGTTAATCCAGCGGTTATGATGAATGACGCGCTGTTTGCAACGCTCAATGGCTGGGTGGATCGCTGGTATCGTGACCGCCTGACGCAGGCTGATTTAGCCGATCCGTTATTACTGCGCGAAGGAAGAGAAGCGCTCGATGAGCTGACCCGTATACTAGACTTAGGGTCTGTTTATCCGTTTCAGTGCTGACAGGAGGCACAATGCTGGATTTTCTGGCGCAGACCCTCGCGGGGAAAGCGCCAACGCAAACCGAAGGTAAAAATGCCCATCTGCACTGGCAGTGGTGCGATGAAGGCATCTTAACGCTTACGCCGCATCAGCCCGTGGCAAAGGCGCTGGTGCTGTCGGCCGGTATTCATGGCAACGAAACCGCGCCGGTAGAAATCCTCGCCCAGCTTATAGACGATCTGCTGGCGGGCAAGCTGGCGCTACAGTGGCGCCTGCTGGTGATCCTCGGCAATCCTGCCGCTTTGCGCAGCAACAGGCGCTTTATGCACAGCGACATGAACCGTATGTTTGGCGGGCGCTGGCAGCAGTTCCCGGAGAGTATCGAAACGCAGCGAGCCTGCCGTCTGGAGCATGCGCTGGAGCTGTTCTGGTCGCAGGGGGATGAAACTATCCTCTGGCATCTCGATATGCATACCGCAATTCGTAGCTCGTATCATCCTCGTTTCGGCGTGCTGCCTGCGCGTCCTTTACCTTATGACGAGGCGTTTCTGGCGTGGCTCGGCTGCGCCGGGCTTCAGGCGCTGGTGTTCCATAGAAAGCCGGGCGGGACGTTCAGCCATTTCAGCAGCGAGCATTTTACGGCGCTAAGCTGCACGCTGGAGCTGGGGAAGGCGCAGCCGTTCGGGGAGAACGATCTCAGCCAGTTTGAGGTGACGAAACAGGCGTTGAATGCGCTACTAATCGGGGGGGAGGTGCCTGTGGCTGAAGGCAAGCCGCTGCGTTATGAGGTGGCGCAACAAATCACCCGCCATACCGAATCTTTTGTGCTGCACATGGGCGCGCAAACGCAAAACTTCACCGCCTTTCCGAAGGACACTTTGCTCGCGGAAGATGGCGACACGCGCTACGTGGTTAAAGAGGATAAAGAGTTTGTTTTATTCCCTAACCCGAATGTGGCGCCAGGATTACGGGCCGGATTAATGCTGCGCGAAATTTAATTACCGTTAGCTTCCGCAGGGAAGCTAATAAATTATCGCCGCCTTTCAGTTATCTACAGATTAATCTTAACTTGCTGCTTTATTATGCTTCCGTATTGCTATACACTTCCTCCATAATTTCTTTAAAATCAGCTAGTTGTTATATTCTGTTGCAATTAAATGCGCCTTAATCCTTATTTTCTTCATAATTGACGCAATAGTGTTTTTTACACTTTCAATGCTTTACCAATACGACCGACTCCTTGACGATAGTCCCCGTAAACTCAGTCTCGTCAACACGGCAAACCAGTCGTGAAAAGAACCAAATTAAATGAAGGATAATATTATGCGTAAACTAACAGCTCTCTTTGTCGCTTCAACTCTGGCTCTGGGCGCGGCAAACCTGGCGCATGCGGCAGATGCAACGACCACCACCGCGGCAAAAACTGACGCGCCAATGATGCATCACAAAGGTCCACGTGGCGGGCATCACGACATGATGTTTAAGAACCTGAATCTGACCGATGCGCAGAAACAGCAGGTGCGCGACATCATGAAAGAGCAGCGCGGTAAAATGGAACGTCCATCCTTAGACGAACGTCGTGCGGCGCACAGCATTATCGCCAGCGACAGCTTCGACAAGGCGAAAGCGCAGGCTCAGGTAGATAAAATGGCCGAGCAGAACAAAGCGCGTATGCTGGCCCACATGGAAACGCAGAACAAGATCTACAACATTCTGACGCCGGAGCAGAAAAAACAGTTTAATGCCGATTTTGAGAAGCGTCTGACAGAACGCCCGACGCATGAAGGTAAAATGCCTCCTGCAGATCAGGAATAACCGATCGTCTGACTTAAGACCGCCGGTCCTGTCCACAATAGCGCAGTCGCTGTGGACAGGACCGGCGGTTTTCTTTATGCAATCTGCTGAGCGCTCGCCAGCATGGCGCGAATAAGCTGCTCTAACAACGGCTGTAGCCGCGCCGCCCGATCCTCCCGCCAGCCGAACGGCGCTTCTTCGTCCATATAGTTGCACTGGGCCAGCTCCAGCTGCACGGCGTGCACGCCCCGGGCCGGGTTGCCGTAGGCTCGTGTAATATAGCCGCCCTTAAAACGCCCGTTGGCGACCCAGCTAAACTGCTGCTGGCTTGCCATACACGCCACCAGATGCTCTTCAGTCAGCGCATCGCAACTGCGACCGCCGTTGGTGCCCAGATTTAAATCGGGCAGCTTGCCTTCAAACAGCCGAGGGATAAGGCTTGCGATGGAATGCGCGTCAAACAGCAGCGCGTAACCATGTTCGGCTTTCAGGCGTTCCAGCTCCGCCTGCAACCGCTGATGATAAGGGTGCCAGACGTTCTCCAGAGCCCATTGGCGCTGCTGCGCGGAAGGCGTTTTTCCCGGCAGAAACGTTGGCGTGCCGTCAAAAAGCGTATCCGGATACAGACCCGTGGTGGCCGTGGCGTAGAGCGGTTTGTCGTCCGCCGGACGGTTAAGATCGATAACCATGCGGGAATAGTTGCCCACCAGCACGCTGGCGCCAAGGGCATGGACAAAGTCATACAGCTTTGGGATATGCCAGTCGGTATCCGGCAAAGGGCGCGCGGCGTCGCTCAGCCCGGCTTCAACTTCGGGCGTCAGCGCTGTACCGGCGTGCGGGATACTCACCAGAAGCGGCAGTTTCCCTGGCGTAAATTCATAAGCTGCTTTCACGTCTGACCCCCTGATAAATGACGGTGCATGGCAATTGTCCCCCCAGCCAGTAGACCAGCTCGGCAGGGCGAGCCACGGGCCAGTGCACAAAGTTTGCGGCCTTGCCTGGTTCAAGACTGCCGTGGCTGGCCTGAATACCGAGAGCCCGTGCTGCATGGAGCGTTACGCCAGCCAGCGCTTCTTCAGGCGTTAAGCCAAACAGCGTACAGGCCATATTCAACATCAGGCGTAGCGACAGGGCGGGCGAGGTGCCGGGATTAGCGTCGCTTGCGACGGCCATCGGCACGCCATATTTACGAAACGCCTCCACCGGCGGACGCTGCTTCTCTCGCAGCAGATAGAAAGCGCCCGGTAACAGCACGGCCGTCGTGTTGCCTTCGGCCATCGCCCTGGCGTCTTCGTCCGTTGCGTACTCAAGATGATCGGCGGAAAGCGCGCTAAAACTCGCGGCGAGGCTGCTGCCCGCGAGCGGGGAAAGCTGCTCGGCATGAAGTTTTACCGGCAGGCCAAGATCGCGCGCAGCGGCAAAAACCTTTGCGGTTTGTGGAGGGTTAAAAGCCAGATGCTCACAAAAAGCATCTACGGCATCGGCAAGCTTTTCCTGCGCGACGCGGGGCAACAGCTGCTCACAAACCACCTCAACCCACGCATCGCCGTCACCGTTAAATTCAGGCGGTATCGCGTGGGCCGCAAGACAGGTGGCATACACGTCTACCGGCTCCTGCTCGCCAAGCTTGCGGATCACCCGCAGCATTTTGATTTCGTTATCGATATCCAGGCCGTAGCCGGATTTTATTTCAACCGTTGTCACGCCTTCAGCCAGCAAATGGCTAAGGCGTCGGCGGGCGCCGGCAAGTAATTCATCCTCGCTTGCCGTTCTGGTGGCGCGCACGGTTGAGATTATACCGCCACCCTGGGCCGCTATCTGCGCGTAGCTCACGCCGTTAAGCCGTTTTTCAAACTCGGCGCTGCGGTCGCCGCCGAACACCAGGTGGGTGTGGCAGTCGATAAAGCCCGGCATCACGATTCCGCCGTCAAAATGGTGATGTTCAGCGGCGATCATCTCCGGCATGGCGTCTTTCGGGCCCAACCAGATTATTTTGCCGTGCTGTACGGCAATGGCGCCATGCTCAATGGCATGATAGCGCCCCTCTTTCATGGTGACGAAGGTGGCACCGCTCCAGAGGCTATCGCAGGAAACAGGGGAGGACATGACATTCTCTGCCTCAGTTGTATAGACAATGACAAACAACCTGGCACAGCATGCTAAATTCATCAACAGGCGCCGCTCATATTGGCCGTTTTGTTGCAGCAAATTGTCGCATGCCACACAAATTTTTCGCACCCGTTGCGGGCGGGGATAAATTTGTTTTGCGTCGGCGTGAATTTATCGCTAAATCATTGTCACCATTAAAAGAAGGAACCGAAACTATGCCGGCTTATTTTGCACCGAGTGCGATGCTTCCCCAGGGCTGGGGGCATAATGTGCGTATTACCGTCAACGAGCAGGGAATCATCACCCATATCGATGCCGGAGCCTCTGCGGAAGGGGCAACGCTGCTGCCCGGCGTGGTCATTCCTTCGATGGTAAATTTACATTCACACGCCTTTCAGCGAGCAATGGCTGGCCTGACCGAAGTCGCGGGCAATCCGCAGGACAGCTTCTGGACGTGGCGCGATCTGATGTACCGCATGGTGCAAAAGCTTACCCCGGAGCAGGTTGGGGCGATTGCCACGCGCCTTTATATCGACATGCTAAAGGGCGGCTATACGCAGGTCGCAGAATTTCACTATTTACATCATGACGTTAATGGAAAACCTTATGCCAGCGGCGATATGATGCTACAGCAACTTGTTGTCGCTGCCGATAACAGTGGAATTGGGCAGACGCTGCTCCCGGTGCTGTACAGCCACGCCGGGTTTGGCGCACAGCCGCCGCAGGCCGGGCAGAAACGTTTTATTCAGGATGTCGATCGTTACCTGCGTCAGCAGCACGCGCTGGAAAAGGCGTTGCGTCATTACCCGCGAATTAACCAGGGACTCTGTTTCCACTCGCTGCGCGCCGTTACGCAGGAGCAAATGGAAGACGTGCTGGAAGCCTGCGATTATCGCCTGCCGGTGCACATCCATATCGCCGAACAGGAGAAAGAGGTCAACGACTGCCTCGCATGGAGCGGCGAACGGCCGGTGAACTGGCTCTGTAACCGCTTTGCGGTGGACGATCGCTGGTGCCTGGTTCACGCAACGCAACTGGCGGCCGATGAAGTAACGCAGATTGTCGAAAGCCGCGCGGTGGCGGGCCTGTGTCCCACAACCGAGGCAAACCTCGGCGACGGCATTTTCCCGGCCAGCGATTTTATCGCCCAGGGCGGCCGCTGGGGAATCGGCTCGGACAGCCATGTTTCGGTTAACGCGCTTGAAGAGCTGCGCTGGCTCGAATACAGCCAGCGTCTCAGAGACCGCCGCCGCAATAGGATCGTTTTGCCAGCGCTGCCGCAGGTGGGAGAAGTGCTCTGGCGGCAGGCCGCGGCGGGGGGATCGCAGGCGTGCGGCGTGCAGATGGGCATCATCGCGCCGGGTTTCAGGGCTGACTGGCTGGTGCTGGAACGCGACGCGTGGCTGAAAAATATTGAAGATTACGCGCTGATAAACCGCTGGCTGTTTGGCGGGCAAAGAGAACAAATAAGAGACGTGTGGGTTGCCGGAAGGCAGGTGATAACTGACAGGCGGCACCCACTTGATGAGAGTAGCTTTACACAATTTGCGCAGGTGATGCGCAGCCTTCAGGAGTAGTAATGGAATTCTTCGATATTCGGAAAGTGCCAGTCAGCCTGTGGCGCAACGGCGCCGGGGAGACCCGCGAGATTTGCTGCTTTCCGCCTGCAACCCGTGATTTTAACTGGCGCGCAAGTATTGCTTCAATTGCGAGCAGCGGCGAGTTTTCTGCTTTTCCGCAGATCGACCGGGTAATCACGTTGCTTGAGGGAGGCGAGGTGGTCCTTGACGGCGGCAAAGCCTTTCACCATACGCTTAAGCGGCATCAGCCGTTTTCATTTGCGGGTGAGCAGGTGGTGAAAGCTGAACTGACTCACGGTATGTCGATGGATTTCAACGTGATGACGCGCCGCGATCGCTGCCGGGCGAAGGTGCGCGTTGCCGACCGCACCTTCACCACTTTTGCGCCCCGCGGCGGCATCGTTTACGTGCTGAGCGGCGAATGGCAGCTGGGTAATAAGCTTTTGTCGCACGATCAGGGCGCATGGTGGCAGGATGGCCGCCACACGCTGCGCCTGTTGAAATCGGAAGGGGAGCTGCTGTTTAGCGAAATCACCTACCTGTAATCACTGCCCGGTAAAACTGCCGACCAGCTGATAACGCGAGCCCGGATAGAGCAGCCGGGCCACCGTCACCACCTGCGAATGATGCCAGGTGCGGCGTTTAACCAGCAAACACGGCTGCCGGGCCGTGACTTCCAGCAGCGCCTGCTGCGTTTCATCTGCCAGCACGGCTTCGACGATATGCTCCCCGGCGGTTAATGGCGCAAGCTGGCTTAAATAGTGGTGCGGGGTAACCAGCCGAAAATCCTGCTGGAGATAGTCTGCCGCAAGCGCCGGGTTAACGTAGCGCGTTTCAAGCTGCACGGCCTCATCGTTATCGTAATGAACCATCTGTGAATAAAACAGCGGCTCGCCGGGCTGAAGGGAGAAGGCGCGCGCAAGATCTTCATTTGCCGCCACCTGCTCTAAGGCCACAATGTGGTTGCGGTAATGGTGGCCGCGCGCGGCAATCTCCTCGGCAATGCTGCGCACCTCAAGCATGGCCGTGTGGCCTTTGAGTTCCGCCACAAATGTCCCCACCCCCTGCATCCGTACCAGCCACCCTTCCCCCGTTAATTCACGCAGCGCGCGGTTAATCGTCATGCGGCTGACGCTAAGCGCGCTCACCAGCTCAGTTTCTGACGGCACCCGCTGATGCGGCAGCCAGACCCCGCTGCGGATCTGGCTGATTATTGCCTGCTTCACCCGCTGATAAATAGGCGCGGGCAGATCGCTGATGGCGGCTTGTAACTGCTCCAGAGGCTGTTGTTCAGACATGTTTTGTCCTTAATTTTTTATGTGTTAAGCGCGATCTTGCTCACTGTTCGGTAAAAATTACCTGCAGCCGACTGGCGTACCTTTTGGTTTATTAGGTAAGTTGTCTATACAACTCTATATGTTCATTGAATTGCTGCCAACAGGATATAAACATGTCGATGCAAAAGAAGCGTTGTACTCTCACGCCGGGCCACGTCTCGCTTGCCGCGCTGCGCGATATTTATCATGGTAACGTCACGCTGGAGCTCAATCCGCAGGCTATCGCCGCCGTTGAGCGCGCGCAGCAAACGGTAGAAGCCATCGTTAAGCACGGCGACGTGGTTTACGGCATTAATACCGGTTTTGGCAAACTGGCGCAAACCACTATCGGCAACGATCGTCTTGCCGAGCTGCAAAGAAACCTGGTGCTGTCGCACAGCGTTGGGCTGGGTGAGGCGCTGCCCGACGACGTGGTGCGTCTGGTGATGGCGACCAAAATAATCAGCCTGGCCCGTGGGCATTCTGGCGTGCGGCTCCAGGTTATCGACAGCTTGCTGCGCTTGTTTAACGCGGGCGTGATGCCGGTTATCCCGGAGAAAGGCTCAGTAGGCGCCTCGGGCGATCTTGCGCCGTTAGCGCATCTTTCGCTGATGCTGCTCGGTGAAGGTAATGTTCGCGTCCACGGCGAGGAGATTGCCGCACTTCAGGGACTGAAACAGGCGGGCGTCGAGCCGCTGGTGCTGGGGCCGAAGGAGGGCCTGGCGCTGCTCAACGGCACTCAGGTTTCTACCGCGCTTGCGCTGCGCGGTCTGTTTGAAGGCGAAAAAGTTTTTGCCGCAGGGCTGGTGGCAGGAGCGCTATCCCTTGAAGCCATCAAAGGCTCGGTAAAACCGTTGGATGCCCGTATTCACGAGGCTCGCGGACAAAGGGGACAAATCGACGTGGCCGCAGCGGTTCGCGAGCTGCTTGCAGGCAGCGAAATTGTCGATTCACATCAGCACTGCGGACGCGTACAGGATCCTTACTCCATCCGCTGCGTGCCTCAGGTCATGGGAGCTTGTCTGGATAACATGCGTCACGCGGCGCGTGTATTGCAGACGGAAGCTAATGCGGCATCCGATAACCCGCTGGTGTTCAGCGACACGGGCGAGGTCATTTCCGGCGGCAACTTCCATGCCGAGCCGGTGGCGTTTGCAGCGGATATCCTCGCGCTGGCCATCGCGGAAATAGGTGCGATTTCAGAACGCCGTCTCGCTTTACTGCTCGATACCGGCCTCTCCGGCCTGCCGCCGTTCCTCGTTAAAGAGGGCGGAATAAATTCAGGCTTTATGATTGCCCAGGTGACGGCGGCGGCGCTTGCTTCCGAAAACAAATCTCTCGCCCATCCGGGCAGCGTCGACAGCCTGCCAACGTCCGCCAACCAGGAGGATCACGTTTCGATGGCCACCTATGCCGCGCGTCGCCTGGGCTCCATGTGCTTTAACACGGCCGCAGCGGTGGGGATTGAAGCTATGGCGGCGGCGCAGGGCATAGAGTTTTCCCGCCCGCTGCGCAGCTCTGCGCTGATGGAAGAGATTTTCAGCGGCATTCGCCAACGCGTGGCCTTCCTTGAAAAAGACCGCCTGCTGGCCCCGGATATCGACCAGATGCGCCAGTGGGCCGCAGGCGATAGCTGGCCTGCGGCCATCGTTAACCTCCTTCCTTCTACTTCGGCCTGATGCCGGGAGCCTATGATGACTGAATCTGTAAAACAGGCGGTAGCCCGCACGATACGAGCGCCACACGGCACAGCACTGCATTGCGAAAACTGGCA
This sequence comes from Dryocola sharpae, assembly GCF_051307055.1. GTDB lineage: Bacteria > Pseudomonadota > Gammaproteobacteria > Enterobacterales > Enterobacteriaceae > Dryocola. The sequence continues at coordinate 1,815,567 of NZ_CP149994.1, forward strand.
GATCGAAGCGGCGTACCGCATGATCCAGAACAACCTCGATCCGGACGTCGCTGAAAGGCCGGAAGATCTGGTGGTTTACGGCGGCATAGGCAAAGCCGCCCGCAACTGGGAGTGCTTCGAGCAAATTCTTGCTTCGCTGCGCGCGCTTAAGGCCGATGAAACGCTGCTGGTACAATCCGGAAAACCAGTAGGGATTTTTCGCACGCACACCGATGCGCCGCGGGTGCTAATCGCCAACTCTAACCTGGTGCCGCACTGGGCGAACTGGGATCATTTCCACAAGCTGGATCAGGCCGGGCTGATGATGTATGGCCAGATGACGGCAGGCTCATGGATCTATATCGGCGCGCAGGGCATCGTGCAGGGCACGTTTGAAACCTTTGCGGAAGCAGGGCGCCAGCATTACAACGGCGATCTGAAAGGAAAGTGGATCCTGACGGCCGGCCTTGGCGGAATGGGCGGCGCGCAGCCGCTGGCAGGCGTGCTGGCAGGCGCGTCGGTGCTGGCGATTGAGTGCCAGGAATCGCGCATCGATTTCCGTCTGCGCACCCGTTATCTCGATTATAAAGCCACCACGCTTGAAGAGGCGCTGGGGATGATTGAGCAGGCCAACGCGCAGAAAAAAGCGATCTCCGTCGGGCTGCTGGGTAACGCTGCCGAGCTCTTGCCGGAGCTGGTGAAGCGTGCCAAAGCGGGCGGAATCCGCCCGGATATCGTCACGGATCAAACCTCCGCACACGATCCGGTGAACGGCTATCTGCCGGCTGGCTGGACGGTGGCGCGCTGGCAGCAGGAGCGTACGGCACAGCCGAAAGCGGTTGAGAAGGCGGCTCGCGCCTCTATGGCGGTGCACGTGCAGGCGATGCTGGATTTCTGGCAGATGGGCGTACCGACGGTAGATTACGGCAACAACATCCGTCAGGTCGCTTTTGATGAAGGCGTGGAAAACGCGTTTGCTTTCCCGGGCTTTGTTCCGGCTTACATTCGCCCGCTGTTTTGCGAAGGGAAAGGGCCGTTCCGCTGGGTGGCGCTTTCCGGCGATCCGCAGGATATCGCTAAAACCGATGCGAAGCTAAAAGAGCTGTTCCCGGATAATCAGAACCTGCACCGCTGGCTGGATATGGCGCAGGAGCGCATCGCCTTCCAGGGGCTGCCTGCGCGTATTTGCTGGCTGGGGCTGGGCGAGCGCCATAAGGCAGGCCTGGCCTTTAACGAAATGGTGCGCAACGGCGAACTGAAGGCGCCCGTGGTGATTGGGCGCGATCATCTGGACTGCGGCTCGGTCGCATCACCCAATCGCGAAACGGAGGCGATGAAGGATGGCTCCGATGCGGTTTCCGACTGGCCGTTGCTTAACGCACTGCTGAACACCGCAGGCGGGGCGACATGGGTGAGCCTGCACCACGGCGGCGGCGTGGGCATGGGCTTCTCGCAGCATGCCGGGGTGGTAATCGTTGCCGATGGCACGCCGGAGGCGGAAGCGCGTCTGGGGCGTGTATTGTGGAACGATCCGGCAACCGGCGTAATGCGCCATGCGGATGCCGGTTACGAAAGCGCGATTGTCTGCGCCCGGGACCATCAATTAAAACTGCCGATGATGAAATAATGGGTTACGAGGTGGTGGCGCGGGAAAGCTCCACCACTTCATAGTCGCCGCTCATGACCAGCTTGCACAAAATCTTGTAGCCGTCGTTATCAAAACCTTTTGGCGGCGCGGCGAGCCTGCTTGCTTCCTCTACATTCTCTACCGATCCCAGATAAAACCAGCTGTCGATAATATGATACTGGGTAATATCCGGGCCGGACTCTTTTAGCCCGACCGGGCCCCGCCACGGCCAGCAGATTACCCGAATACGCTCCATTGCGGCCAGAAAACGCGCGTGGTGGGTTTCAACGCTTTCCTTTCCGCAGCAGGCGCCCGCACAGCGTTTTAACCCGGCGCGGAAGCAGGCGCGCCCGGCGCTCAGGGCTTCCAGCCCCAGCAGGCCATAACAAAGCCGATGCTCATCCGCCAGCGTTTGCAGAGTTTGCAGGGCGGCGCGGCGGTTTGCATAAAGTCCGTATAGGTTTGTTTGCAGGGAGAAATCCACGTCGCGGGCGTAAACCACCTGCGGCTTGCCGCCCTCAAACTGGAGCGAGCAAAGCTGCCGGTTGCGACGCAGGCGCTTATTAAACAGCGGCTGTTGTTCTTTAATCATCTGCGCTTCAAGCAGCAGCGCGCCCAGATCGCCCGCCGTGCGGATAAAGGTGATGCGGCGGGACTGACGCAGCAGGGCTGCTTCGTCTGACGTGCGAAAATGGGACATCACGCGGCTGCGGATATTGACGCTTTTGCCGATATAGAGCGGCATTACGTCGCTTTCGCCGTGAAAGACATAGACCCCCGGCGCTTTGGGTAAATCCTCAAGCCAGGGGCGTAAATGTTCGGGATATTCGTAAACTGCTGCTGCTTCAAACTGCATGCGCGGTGCGCTGACACGCCTTACCACTGATTAACTCCTGAATACTGGTTGCCTGTACAGTCTATCAGGGAAGCGCAGCGCAAAAAAGCCGCAATTTATCCGTGGCGCCTCGTGGCAAGCCAGCAGAGCAGCGAGCCGCCCACCACCATCGCGACTCCCTGCCAGAAATTCCACCCGGGATGCAGGCCCAGCCAGAGGCTGGCGATAAGCGCAGAAAGCACGGGCGTGAAGTAGGAAGCGGTGGCCAACAGCGCCATATTGCCGCGCTGAATACCAACGTTCCACGCCGAGTAAGCAACGGCGGTAGAAACGCCCATAAACAGCAGCTGCAGCGTGGCGGAGAAAGAAAAGTGCAACGTCGCTTCCTGTACAAAGGAATATTTCCCCCAGAGCACCAGCGCGGTTGCGCAGAAGAAAAGCGAGACGCCATTTTTGCCCTTGCTCCAGCGGCGAGTGAGGTTGCAGTAGAGCGCCCAAATTAAGGCCGCCGCAAACGCAAGGCCATAAGCCTGAGGATTATCGCAGATGTTCTGCCACATCTGCGCGGGCGACCAGGCGCCGTCTCCCTTCATCACCTGAATAATGCCAGCCAGAGAAAGCGCAAGCCCGGGCCACAGCCAGAGGCCTGCCCGCTGCCGGTTGATAAACAACGCCAGCACGATAGTCAGGCTGGGCCAGAGATAGTTAATCATGCCCAGCTCAAGGGACTGGCTGCGGCTGTGGGCAAGGCCAATAGCTAAGGCGAGGAAGATCTCATAGGTAATAAACAGCGCACCGCCAACCCACAGATAGCGCGGCGGCATGTCGCGAAGAGTAGGGAGCCCGCGCGCGAGGCACAGGCAAACGGCGCTAACGGTATAGATGAGTGCCGCACCGCCGACCGGGCCAAAATGTTCGCTGATGCTGCGCAGCAGGCCTACGGAGGTGCTCCAGAGGAGAATGGCCAGCAGGCCGAAAAGGGTGGCGCGTTGTGAAGAACTGTCCATGTGCCTCTCAAAAGAAGGGCGGATAAGCCTGCGCTGCCCGCCCGAATAATCCTTTATTGTTTCCAGAAATCGTCGAAGACGGTAATCGGCGGACGACGCTTATGTTCCGTTTTGGCGTACCAGCCCTCAATCAGGGCGCTGATGACGCCGTCAAGCTGTTTACCTTCCAGATAATCGTCGATGTTCTCGTAGCTGACGCCCAGCGCGACTTCATCCGGCAGAGAAGGGCGATCGTCTTCCAGATCCGCCGTTGGCGCTTTCTTGTAGAGATGTTCCGGGCAGCCCAGGGTTTTTAGCAGTAATTTACCCTGGCGTTTGTTAAGGCGGAAAAGCGGATTGATATCGGTGCCACCGTCGCCATATTTGGTGTAGAAACCTGTCACGGCTTCGGCTGCATGGTCGGTACCGACCACCACGCCGTTAGTCATGCCGGCGATGCTGTACTGGGCTTTCATGCGCTCACGGGCTTTTTCGTTGCCGCGAACAAAATCGCTCAGTTCAATGCCCGCATCGCGCAGCGCTTCTTCGCTGGCTAATACGGCAGCTTTGATATTCACCGTGAGTACCCGATCGGGCTGAATAAAAGCGATGGCGTCCTGGCAGTCCTGCTCGTCAAACTGCACGCCAAACGGCAGACGAACGCCAATAAACTGGTAGCTTTTATCACCGCTTTCCGCGCGCAGTTCGTTGATAGCCATCTGGCAGAGTTTGCCGGCAAGCGTGGAGTCCTGACCTCCGCTGATGCCGAGCACCAGCGTTTTAATAAACGGAAAGGCTTTCAGATACGCTTTCAGAAAATCGACGCTGACGCGGATCTCCTGCTGCGGATCTACCTGTGGTTTTACGCCTAAAGCCTGGATAATCTCTTGTTGCAGAGCCATTTAACCCCCTCCGGTTACGGTGTACCTGCAACGTGCAGGCAGCGAAAAAACAGATCTGTTAAAACTACCTCTTTGTGGCTAAAACGACAAGACTCCAGGCTCGGGATACCTTATCAAGTGGTCTGATACCGGCCGCTTAAGCGCCGCAAGCGCGGCTATAGCCAATTGTCCTAATTTCCATTCATTTTAGCTAACAAGTTGATAAATGTTCTTTTATATTCCAGGCTTATCCTGTACGCCTAAGTAATATAGCGATAAAACGAGGATATAATATGAACAAGACTTTAGCAGGAATTTTAAGTGCAGCGGCTGTGATGACTATGCTGGCAGGATGTACCGCTTACGATCGTACTAAAGATCAGGTCGCCACGCCGGTCGTGAAAGATGTGAAAAAAGGCATGAGCCGTGAACAGGTACAGCAGGTAGCGGGTAAACCCTCCTCAGAAGTGACCATGATCCACGCTCGTGGTACTTGCCAGACCTATATTCTGGGCCAGCGTGACGGTAAAACCGAAACCTATTTCGTCGCCCTTGATGAAACCGGTCACGTAATGAATTCCGGTTATCAGAGCTGCGCGGAATATGACACCGATCCGCAGGCTGCTAATAAATAATTCATTTTTAAAAAGTCGCCTGCCCGCAGGCGGCTTTTTTACGCTTCGTTATTCAGGCGGTGAAAGTAAAGAAATGTCTTTAATCGGATTAGCATGAAATTAGGCTTGCTTAAAAAATAGCGCCGTGCGTTAATAGCCTCCTCGGTTTGTTCATCAGACCTTATGTAAAGCATTTTAGTAAAGCAGTTCTCAGTGCAAGCGCTATCCTCAGATACCTCTTCTCCGTGAGTCTCCTCCTAAAGCCCATAAGTTATTCTGAAACGCAGACCATGGTGCTACAACGTAGCGATGAAAATTATTTGAGGAAGTATCTATGTCTACCCAACTGACTGGTTTAGTAAAATGGTTTAACGCTGATAAAGGCTTCGGTTTTATCACTCCTGACGACGGCAGCAAAGACGTGTTCGTTCACTTCTCCGCTATTCAGAGCGACAGCTTCAAGACGCTCGAAGAAGGCCAGAAGGTAAAATTCACCGTTGAAAACGGTGCTAAAGGCCCTGCTGCTGCAAACGTAGTTGCGCTGTAATTACTACAGCTAAATAATAAATTGTCCGTGCGTTACGATAGCGAAGATGGGTTAACCCGGAGCAGCTAACGTGCGGTCATAAAAAAGCCCGGGAACGATGATTATCGTCTCCGGGCTTTTTTTATTTCTGACGGCTGAAATAAAACTTTAAAGCACAGAAAACAGGCCATAGCCAATACGGTGATGGCCTGTTTTTTTAAGCTGGAATATGCGCGACTTTATTACTGCGCGACCAGACGCGATGAGCGGCAAGTAATTGCAGAAACTCGCTCATAAAATTGCCCGACGCGTCGTCGGCTTCCACCACGCCTTCTTCCCCCTGATCGTCGATGCCTAATTTTGCTTTAAACCTGCGGGCGTCGCCGGCCAGGCCAATGACCTTCAGGTGCTTATAGGCTTCCAGCAGATAATAAGCCGCATCGCCATTATCCAGAATAGAGCCTAAGTTCCCGCCGGGGACAATCACCGCATCCACGCTTACTGACGGCGAGCCGGCGAACGTGGCTGCGACCGGCACGACTGAACCATCGTCAGCCGTAATTTGCCCCATCCTCGAGAAGAGCAGTCTGGCGTGAACGCCCTGCGCCTTGAGTCCCTGCACGATGGCTAATACATCCGCGGCCCTGGCATTTTCACTCAGCAGAATAGCCACTACGCGACCTTTAACGTTCCCGGTTGGCACGGCATACAGGCTCAGGCTTGCATCCTTTTTCAGCCCGTTAACGTCTTTTGGCGGCGCGACATGCATTTGTTCATCGGACAGTTCAATGCCGAGATTTTCCGCAACCGGTTGGGCCAGGGAAATATCAATATGGGTGAGATGATCCACCACGCGTTCACGAATATACGGGCGAACCACTTTGGAAAGCTCAAAGCTGAATGCGCCGATAATGTGCTGCTGCTCTACCGGCGTCTGGCTCTGCCAGAACAGACGCGGCTGGGAATAATACTCACCAAACGAAGGGCTGCGTTCGCGAATTTTATGCCCTTCAACACGTCCCTGATAGCTTTCGAAGCCGCCCCGTTTTGGTCCCGGCGGCGTTTCGCGCGGCCAGTTGTCGTTGATGGAGTTCGGTTCATAGTTAGCCGGGTTGCTGTCGATATCCATGCGGTGCATGCCGTCGCGCTGGAAATTATGATAAGGGCAAACCGGACGGTTAATCGGGATTTCGTGGAAGTTTGGCCCGCCCAGGCGGCTGATTTGCGTATCCGTATAGGAGAACAGACGCCCCTGCAGCAGCGGATCGTTACTGAAATCCAGGCCGGGAACGATGTGGCCCGGGTGGAATGCGGCCTGTTCATTTTCGGCGAAGAAGTTGTCCGGGTTACGGTTAAGGGTCATTTTACCGACCAGCTGCACCGGAACCAGCTCTTCAGGGATCAGTTTCGTCGGGTCTAAGAGATCGAAATCATATTTGAACTCATCTTCTTCCGGGATCAACTGCAGACCCAGTTCGTATTCCGGAAAATCACCGGCTTCAATGGACTCCCACAGATCGCGACGGTGAAAGTCCGGGTCGCGTCCGGTGAGTTTTTGTGATTCGTCCCACAACAGCGAGGCTTTACCGGCTACCGGTTTCCAGTGGAAGCGAACAAAGGTAGCTTTTCCCTCGGCGTTGATCATCCGGAAGGTATGGATACCGAAACCTTCCATGGTGCGATAGCTGCGGGGAATGCCGCGATCGGACATGGCCCACATAATGTTATGCAAAGTTTCAGGCTGCAGCGAAACGTAATCCCATAAGGTATCGTGCGCGCTTTGCCCTTGCGGAATGGCCCAGTGCGGCTCTGGTTTTACGGCATGGACAAAGTCCGGGAATTTATGCGCATCCTGAATGAAAAAGATTGGCGTGTTGTTGCCGACTAAATCGAAGATGCCTTCCTGGGTGTAAAACTTAGTGGCGAAACCACGGATGTCGCGCACCGTATCGGCCGAACCCGCACCGCCCTGAACCGTTGAGAACCGTACGTAAACAGGCGTGATTTTGTCCGGGTCGGAGAGGAAATCGGCTTTCGTTATGTCTGATAAATTTTTATAAGGCTGGAAGAAGCCGTGGGCAGCCGAACCGCGGGCATGGACGATACGCTCGGGGATGCGTTCATGGTCAAAATGGGTGATTTTTTCCCGCAGGATAAAATCTTCCAGCAGCGTAGGCCCACGCGTACCGGCACGCAGAGAGTTCTGGTCGTCGGCGATGCGCACGCCCTGGTTGGTGGTCAGTGGAAAGTTTTCGCCATCTTTACGATGACTGTCGAGAGATTTCAGCTTTTCGTTCGAGGTGTCCGGGCTTTTAAAGCTGCCTGCAGCGGTAGGTTGTGCTCCCGGCGGCGTAGGCTCCTGGTCCGGTCGGTGAGAGCCGTCTTCCGGAGCAAGGGAATCCATGCCTGGCCTGGATTCACTGGCATCGTGAACCGGTGCGCTGTGATTTAGCGGTTGTTTATCGTGCGTCGACATTGAACTCATCTCCTGTTTTCACGGCCGTTTAACCGGGCCGCTATATAAATAAAACCCCTCTAACTATAGAACAACGTGATAACTCTGCCGTTTCTGGAGGCGACGCGCGCTACGCGATCCGCTATCATAGCAAGGTTGTTCACTCATCTTTCTTCGAATGCCATTGCCTATGAAACCACTGCGCCAGCCCAATACCCGCCCCGTCATAACCTATCAACCGCGCGTTGAACCAGCGCCGCCGTCGCATGCCTGGCGGGTAGAAGGGTTCAGCGATGTATGGTTGCTGCGAAATAAATATGTGGCTTTTGTGCTGGTTGGTGACGCGTTCCGCCAGTCTCCGCCTTTTACGCTGCCGGAGGCCGCGCAGCGATGGGCGGTCCAGGTTCGTCAGGAAACTGAGATATAAAAAAAGGCCGCAGAATATGCGGCCTTGTACTTTTCAGTCCCTTTAGCGATGAGCAAGCTCGGTCTCTTCGTCGCTGTTCAGAAGCGCTTTATCGGTCTGTTTCATTAACTGACTGGTGATAGTCCCGGCGGTCATAGAGCCGCTCACGTTCAGCGCGGTACGGCCCATATCAATCAGTGGTTCAACGGAAATCAGCAGGGCGACCAGAGTCACCGGCAGACCCATCGCCGGCAGCACAATCAGCGCGGCGAAGGTTGCACCGCCACCTACACCGGCGACGCCTGCGGAACTGACGGTGACGATGCCAACCAGGGTGGCAATCCACAGCGGGTCAAGCGGGTTAATGCCAACCGTTGGCGCAACCATTACCGCCAGCATCGCCGGATAGAGGCCCGCACAGCCGTTCTGGCCGATAGTGGCGCCGAACGAGGCGGCAAAGCTTGCGATAGATTCCGGCACGCCCAGACGACGGGTTTGCGCTTCAACATTCAGCGGAATACTTGCGGCGCTGGAGCGGCTGGTGAAAGCAAAGGTCAGCACCGGCCATACTTTACGGAAGTATTTCAACGGGCTTACGCCGTTAACGGCAAGCAGCAGGGCGTGAACGCCGAACATGATGGCCAGACCCAGATAAGAGGCTACCACGAAGCTGCCAAGCTTGATGATGTCCTGCAGGTTGGAGCTCGCCACAACTTTGGTCATCAGCGCCAGCACGCCGTATGGCGTCAGCTGCATTACCAGACGGACCAGCTTCATTACCCAGCTTTGCAGCGTGTCGATAGCAACCAGCACGCGTTCGCCTTTAGGCGCATCGTCCTTAAGCAGCTTCAGCGCGGCGACGCCCATGAAGGCGGCGAAGATAACCACGCTGATAATTGACGTTGGGCTCGCGCCAGTCAGATCGGCAAACGGATTCTTCGGCACGAAGGAGAGGATAAGTTGCGGGACGGACAGATCCGCAACTTTGCCTGCGTAGTTGGTTTCAATGGCGCTCAGGCGCGCGGTTTCCGCCGAGCCCTGCACCAGCCCTTCGGCGGTTAAGCCGAACAGATTGGTGACCAGCACACCGACCAGCGCCGCAATCAGCGTGGTGAACAGCAGGGTGCCGATGGTCAGAAAACTAATTTTGCCCAGCGAAGAGGCATTGTGCAGTTTTGCCACGGCGCTAAGAATGGAAACGAATACCAGCGGCATGACGATCATCTGCAGCAGCTGCACATAGCCGTTACCGACCACGTTAAACCACTGGATCGAATCCTTCAGTACCTGGCTGTCTGCGCCATAGATGGCGTGCAGGACGATACCAAATACCACGCCGGCCACCAGACCAAGCAGTACTTTCTTCGCCAGACTCCACTGTTTGTGGCGGGTTTGCGCCAGCAACAGCAGCAGAATAACGAACACGATAACGTTCGCTATAAGTGGAAAATTCATCCCGTATCTCCTGATTTTTTGTAAGCAGATGGTCCTGGGCCACCTTTATGCTGCAAAGCCTACCAGATGAGACGCCGCTCACTTATATTCAAAAGGAATTGTTTATAACGAAATGGACTAATTCGCCTAATTATTGTTCCAGGTGATGATTTAAAAAGCTATTAAAGGTGGTTTGCAGAGAGTTTATCATTTGCGACGACCAGCGCACCGCACTGTTTTCGGGCAAACTCTGCGGCATCCAGATCGCCAGGCCGAACAGCGCCATACATAAAAATCTTTCCAGCTGGTTGCCTTTTTGTGGCCTGACAATCGGGAAGCGAAAACGCCAGCGGCAGGGCCACAGCAACGGCACGCCCGCAGGCGTCAGCATATCGGCAAGAATATGGCTTAAGTAGCCAAGCACCATGCTCTGCAGCGCATCTGCAGGAACGACCCAGCTTTCCGGCACCTTAAGGTAGAAGAGGGCAAGGCCGGCAAATACGGCGAGCAGGCTGTGGGTAAAACCGCGGTGGCCGCAGGCGCGGGCAATAGGTTTAGACAGCCAGGGCAAGCGCTGGCCCAGAAAAGACTTCGGGTGATCGATATCCGGCAGCAAACAGGTCAAAATGGCAGACGGCACGATATGCCACCAGTCACCTTGCGCCAGTACAGGAGTGAGTTCGGCGTTTTTAGCAAATACTGCACAGGCTATAGAAAAAAGCAGATGGCCTTCCGCCGTCATGATACTACCTGGATGAGAGCTGTCGATTCATCCAGTATAGGCATTTTATACAGTAGACGGAAGAGGTGACGCTGTAACATTTTATCACCGTCAGTGCAGCGCGACGGCGATATTCTTTAGCGCGCGAGCCATCCACCGTCAACGGCAATCGTATAGCCGTTAATATAGTCGGAGGCATTCGACGCCAGGAATACTGCCGCTCCCTGAAGATCCTCCGGCTTTCCCCAGCGGCCTGCGGGGATACGGTCGACTATTTCCTTACTTCGCGCTTCGTCGTCACGCAGTTGGCGGGTGTTATTGGTTGCCATATATCCCGGTGCGATCGCGTTAACATTAATGTTGTACTGCGCCCATTCGTTTGCAAGCAGGCGCGTCACGCCCAGCACCGCGCTTTTCGATGCGGTATAAGACGGGACGCGGATCCCGCCCTGAAATGAAAGCATTGAGGCAATGTTAATGATTTTTCCGCCGCTGCCTTGCTTAATAAACTGCTTTGCCACGGCCTGTGACAGGAAGAAGACGGATTTGATGTTCAGATTCATCACCTCATCCCAGTTCTTTTCACTGAACTCAAGGGCGTCTTCACGGCGAATGGTTCCGGCGTTGTTGAGCAGAATATCAATTTTTCCCATGCGCGCTACGGCCTCTTCGACGAGGCCGGGAATAACGTCGGGCTGGCTCAGATCGGCCTGAATGGCGGTGAAACGGCGGCCAAGGGCCTGAACTTTTTCAGCGGTATCCTGGGGGATCTTGCGGCTTACGCCGATAATATCGCAACCGGCCTCGGCAAGGCCGAGCGTCATTCCCTGACCAAGCCCTGTGTCACAACCGGTGACCAGCGCAACGTTGCCCTGCAAATTAAAAGCGTCGAGAATCATAGCTACCCCGTGGACTTTGAGAGCGCCGTAGCGCATGTCCCCTTAGGATAGGTAGGGGATAGCAGAATTACAAATTTAGTTGAAATGGCGTTTCAATAATTAGACAGGGACGAGGTTTTCATCAAGGGCGGGACGGCCCGCCCTTCACTTTAGCCAACCAGATCGCTTGCTGAAAGCGCCAGCAAGGAATCAAGCTGCACATTGGCCAGACACCAGCGCGGATCGCTGCTGTTCTCTTCAGCAGGCACCACAATAGAGCGCATACGGGCGGCCTTTGTGGCGATCATGCCGTTGACCGAATCTTCGAGCGTGATGCAAGACAGGGGATCGACGCCCAGCTTTGCGGCGGCATCAAGGTAAACCTGTGGGTGCGGTTTGCTGTAAGGCAGGCGTTCCGCAGAGGCAATGGCGTCAAACTGTTCGCGTAAATCAAACATCTCCAGCACGCGCTCAAGCATATGCAAAGGAGAGGCGGACGCCAGACCAATCTTCAATCCCTGAGCTTTACATTGCGCAATGGCCTCACGCGCGCCCGGCAGTAACGGACGGCGCTCCTCAACCAGGCTGATTGCGCGGGTAATAATGCGCTGGGTAACTTCTTCGCGCGTTGGACCGTTCCATGGCTGCTGGGCAAACCACAGCTCAACTACCAGATCGATACGCAGGCCGAGCGTATCGGGCAGCTCGTTGCGGCGGGCGATGTCGACACCAATACTGGCCATCACTTCCAGCTCCGCTTCATCCCATAACGGCTCTGAATCAATCAGTAAACCATCCATATCGAAAATCGCAGCTAAAATCTGGCGCGTGTCGGTCATATCAGGACTCCTGTCAGCATTCGTTTTAAAAAAGTTGCCCTTATGAATAGCGGGAAAAGCCGCCGGTTGCCACCGATTTTATGAATTTCGTCCTTAAAGCTCAGGCGAAAAACGGTGAGACGAGGTAGACTTTCAGCGAGTAAGTTACGTCTTAACCAAGGGGAAAGAATGACGTATCAACAAGCTGGACGCATCGCCGTGCTTAAACGCGTGGTCGGTTGGGTGATTTTCATCCCGGCCGTGATTTCCACGTTAATTTCAATTCTGAAATTTATGTATCAGCATAGCGAGAAACAGCCGGGCATTAATGCCGTCATGCTGGATTTCTCGCACGTGATGATTGAGATGATGCGTTTTAACACGCCGTTCCTTAATTTCTTCTGGTACAACTCGCCGCAGCCGGATTTTCATCAGCAGCCAAACGTATTGTTCTGGATTATCTATGCGCTGATTTTTGTCGGGCTTGCGCTGCAGGCTTCCGGCGCGCGCATGAGCCGCCAGGCAAAATTCCTGCGTGAAGGCGTTGAGGATCGGCTGATTCTGGAGCAGGCGAAAGGGGCAGAAGGGCTAACCAGAGCACAGCTTGACGGCAAAATTGTGGTGCCGCGCCATACAATTCTACTGCAAATATTCCCGCTTTATGTTCTGCCGGTGATTGTGATTATTGCAGGTTACTTCTTTTTCTCACTGCTTGGCTTTATCTGATAAAAAGCCACTCCCCGCCGGGAGCGGCTTCAGTCCACGCTACTTAAGCCGCCAGTACGCGTTCCAGCGCTTTTTGCGCGGTCATCAGATGCTGGCCGCCGAACAGAATGGCGCGGTTTAACAGCGTATAGAGTTGATAGAGTGGCTGGCGATCCAGAAAGCCTGCGGGGAGGGGGGAGACGGACTGGTAGCCGTCATAAATCTGCGGAGGCTGGTCTGTATGCAGCGGCAACATAGCCAGATCGCACTCTCTGTCGCCCCAATAGCAGGCGGGATCGTAAATAAAGGGTCCTTCCGGCCCCAGCGCGCAGTTTCCCGACCATAGGTCTCCGTGCAGCAGCGAAGCCTGCGGCTGATGAGAAGCAAGGCGCTGATGAACGAAATCGACAATCAAGTCGATATCGCCCAACTGAATCCCTTTTTCTGCCGCCATTTCCAGCTGCCAGCCGATACGCTGTTCGGCAAAGAAGGTCGACCAGCGACGTTGCCAGGCGTTGGGCTGAGGCGTGGTGGAAAGATCGTTATCAAAATCGAGGCCAAACTGGGGCTGATCGCTCCACTGGTGCAGACGCGCCAGCTGCTGCCCAAGCAGGAAAGCCGCGTGGGCATCAAGCGGTTTGACTGGCAGGTATTCGAGTAAGAGGAAACTATAATCCCGGTCGCTGCCTACTCCCCAAACTTTTGGCACCCGCACGGTATTGCTGCGCGACAGAAGCTCAAGCTGATCGGCTTCTGCGGTAAAAATCGGCAGCATCTCTCGAGCGTCGCTTTTGACAAAAATCTCGTGACCTGCATAACGCAGCCGCCACGCCGCGTGGATCTCCCCGCCGGGAAGTTCGGTGCGTTGTTCAACTTCAGCCTCTCCCAACTGCTCGCTTAACAGACGACTGATGGCTTGCCACATGATATTTCTCCCCAGCTGCTCTGGTAGATCATTAGCTTGCACTTATAACCGGGCAAAAACCTGGAACCAACGCACATCCCGGTCAGGAACTGAACTGCCTTGTTACGCCTGTGACTTTTCCCATTTCTCCCAGGTCGTCACGGTCACGTCTGGCTCGGTGCCGAGCGCGACACGGCCAAGTCCTTTCGCCAGTTCCGCAACTTCCTGCTCGCGCAACGCGCTCACCAGGCCAAAAGTATTGCTGCCCAGCTCGTGAACTTTACCCTCGTCGTCGCTCATGGTGAGCAAAAAACCACCGCGAGTCAGGGAGTTATTAAGTTCATTGATATCAGTCAGGCTCTCTTCTTTATATTTCACGGTGATGACATAGCGCACAATGTCCCCATTGCTCATGGTTCACCTCGTTGTTATCCCAAAGTTTTTAGCATAGTTCATCTGCGTGAAATGACGACTTTTAGCGTGGCGGGGCGATTGAGATAGCGAAATGGCCCCCGCGAAACGGGGGCAGAAATTAACTGCGCAGGTAATCGTAAATCTTTTGCGTGTTTTCCCGCGAACACAGACGAGTGCCCTGATTCAGCGTCGCGGCGCTACCGGCGGCCACGCCAAATCGCACCATATCCAACAGAGGCGCGTTTTCGGCAAGTTTTAAGGTCATCGCTCCGACCATGCTGTCGCCAGCGCCTACGGTGCTCTGGCTTTTGACCGGAGGCGGAACAACCTGAACGCAGCCGCTGGCATCCACGCCTAAAGCGCCCTGCGGGCCGAGAGAGACAACGACGCGGTGCGCTTTCCCGCTTGCCACAATTTCCTGTGCGGCCAGGCGGACGTCATCAGGCTGGGTGAGATCGCGATTGACCAGCGCGCTGAGCTCTTTCTGGTTGGGTTTGATCAACTCGATATTGCCGATTTCGAGGGTGGCTTTTAACGCTTCGCCGGAGCTGTCAATGATGCAGCGGATCCCCGCTTTTTGCGCTGCTTTCACCAGCGAACAAAGTTTTGAGACGTCAATGCCGGGCGGAAGGCTGCCGCTGATAACTAAAATAGAGCCTGAATCAATGGCCAGCACTTTCTCTTCGAGGCGGCGAAATTCATCATCGCTGAGCGTGGCGCCGGGCATAACAAAGCGGTATTGCTCGCCGGTAGATTCGGTATGCACATGCAGGTTCTGACGCGTCCAGTCGTGTGAATCCACGGTATCAATGGCAACTTTTTCATCAAGAAGCAGAGCAGAAAGATGCTCGCCCGTAGCGCCGCCAGCCGGGAAAATCGCTACGGCCTTGCCTCCCAGATGTGAAATGGCGCGTGCAACGTTAATTCCGCCTCCGCCTGGTTCAAATACCGGAGCGGTGCAGCGTAATTTACCTTCCGGATAAATCTGCGGAGTCAGGGTGGCGCTGTCGAGAGAGGGAGCAAGGGTCAGGGTATAGATGCTGGTCATGAATCCTCCTTTCTGATGAACAGGTAGAGTTTAGACCATTAAGGCAGGAATAATTTTAATTAACGTTATGATTTTTCAAGTGATTATAAAAATGCAAGCGATAGCTATCTATATGAAAAGAAAGATCTTTTAAGAGCGCTCTTATTCAAAAAATGAAAGAGGAATTCATTGCTATGTTATTCGGGCTTTTTTATAATTTGTAACCTTTCTTGAGATATAAAATGTTGATCCTCAGGGAAGATTCCGGAACCCTGGTGGTTTCTTTTTTTGTCGTACGGATTAATAAATGAAGCTTGTTAAGAGAGTACCGGCAGCAATTTTGCTGACCGGAAGTGCGCTATTGAGTCACTTTGCAGTTGCAGATACTACGGTTTTCACCGTCATGGATGACCCAAGCACCGCGAAGAAACCTTTTGAAGGTAATCTCAACGCTGGCTATCTCGCGCAGTCGGGCAATACAAAAAGCTCAACGCTGACCGCCAATACCAATATGACCTGGTATAACACCTCCACCGCGTGGTCTCTTTGGGGCAACGCCAACAACACCTCCTCTAACGACGAACGCTCTTCAGAGACTTACTCTGCGGGTGGCCGTAGTCGTTACAACGTGACGGACAGCGACTACCTGTTTGGCCAGGCGAGCTGGCTAACCGACCGTTTTAACGGTTATCAGGCGCGTGATGTGCTGACCGCAGGTTACGGTCGTCAGTTCTTAAGCGGTCCGGTGCACTATTTCCGTCTGGAATTTGGTCCCGGCGTGCGTTACGACGAATATACGGATGGCGGCCACGAAACCCAGGCGCTGGGCTATGCCTCTGGTATTTACAACTGGCAGCTGACGGATAACGCGAAGTTTATCCAGGGCGTGTCCGTACTGGGTAGCGAAGATACCACGGTGAACTCTGAGACGGGACTCGAAGTCGCTATCAACGAGCATTTCGGGCTGAAAATCGCTTATAACGTGACATGGAACTCCAATCCTCCGGATTCCGCGCCTGAGCATACCGACAGAAAAACCGCGATTACTCTCGGTTATAAGATGTAATTATCAAAGCCGGGCGTCGTCCCGGCTTTATCGTTTTAATTTAGCGATGCGTGCTATTATTAATTTGGCCTGTTGTTTTATTTAAAGTAAAATCTCTGACAAGCGAAGCGTCTGCATACTTTCTTCATAATTATCCTCTCAGCCATATGTTCAACATATTTGAAACCTTTTGACAAATATATTGACTGTTCAAAATTGTGATCTGGATCTACTCTTATAACGTTGACAGGCAAATGCCCTGGAATTCACTGAAATAAGAGAAAAATGATTATGAAAAATATTAAATATGTCGCCGCGGCTACCATTCTTTCCGTGCTTTCATTTGGCGCTTTAGCTGCGCAGCCTGCATCTGGTACGACTCAATCTACCGTTAAAGTCTCTCAGGTAACAGAGGTTGAAGCCGGTTCAAACATCGCTCCCGGTGCGCAATCGACCGGCCGTTCCATGGATGATGCATTCAATGTACATACCCTGGTTGCCGGTGAATGGTATTAATTAAGCATGTCTCGTCTTTAAGTGCTTTATTGTAAATGCGGCAGCTAATTTACCTGCGCATTAATAAAAAACCGGCAGCACAAAGCCCGGTTTTTTTATGCCTTTGATAGCTTATATCGTCGCCCCGTTAACGATAAATCAAAGCATATTTTCACAATACCGATCAGAGCGATAAACCTCTGTATTTGGGAAAGCAAAAAATCGCTGATAAGCGGTTCGTTATTTCTTTATAGAATCAACAACATTAAATGCGTTGAGGTGAAGTGAAGATGGAAGCAATGCATGCAATATGCTACCCGAGGCATCGTCGAGCCTGAAGCCCTGCTGCTGGTGGACGTGCAGGAAAGCGTATGGCCTGCAATGGTCTATCCCCAAATCGAAAGCGCCGGGGGCTTTCCAGCGCAGTTAACGCTGATTTACTTTCTCGCAGGGGAATACTCTTCAGCACTTTTCATTTCAAAATAGAGATCAACATACTTGTACAATTTAATGGGCCATTCAGCGGCAATATCCATTGTTTCACTGCTGTTCATTTCAGTGGTGAATGTAAGGAAAGCACCTATCACAAAGAATCCGATAACATAAACTGCAGCCAGCAATCTGAGCATTTTTGTAGCTCTCTAATGATATCTCGCAACATCGAGATTTAAAGTGTTTAGTGTAGACGCTATCGGCATTACCCAATGAATCTTCAGCTTTATTTTTGATGTTCCATAAACTGTTTATCGGCCTGAACAACTGACACCTGTTTATTCGCGTCACGGTGGGAACCATGGCGTAACTAAAACTCATCAAGCACTCTTCTGGCATCCTGATACCGGCCACTCCCGATACCAGTGATTTTCTGCATTCAAAAATCAAGCTCGGCGCCGTGCTGGTGGCAGACTTTAAACAGGTCCGCAACCCGGCATTTCATCGCCGCTTCTTCGCACTGCGCAATCTCGGCTTCGAATACTGGGAGCTAACCGGCAAGGTCATCTCTGCGAACGAACGCAGGCTGTTTACCGGCTACGCTAAATTTCTGGCGGCTTACGGCGGCAATGAAAGAGCGCTTCTTGACTCGGCTGAGGGATACCGTGAACGCATGGCCAGTAAGCGCATCATCAGCGGCAGTATGAGCTTCGATGCCTACCGGGCATTGCGATGTTCGATAGCACGCTCCGTAAGCATCAACGCAGCATCGCATTCGCGACGAACGCTGCCAGTTGATGGACCGCGCCATTGTCCTGACCGTGATTCAAATCGTCTGCCGTGGTCTGGTGGTTCCAGCATGAAAATGTATGACATCACGCCTATTGGCAAGCCTCGCATGTCTCGCACTGATAAGTGGAAACAACATCCCGCTGTACTTCGGTACCGCGCGTTCTGCGATGAGGCCAGGCTGAAAAAACTCGAACTGCCGGAAGCAGGTGCTCACGTCACGTTTGTAATGCCAATGGCAACGAGCTGGAGCAAGAAGAAGCGTGAGCAGATGAACGAGAAGCCTCACCAGTCAAAACCCGATTGCGACAATATGATTAAGGCGCTAATGGATGCGCTTTATACGGATGATGCTCATATCTGGGATTGCCGCATCACCAAGCTTTGGGAGAAAAGGGCGAAATCATTCTAGGGAAAATCGCGTGAGCGTCATTCAACTTAAAGCCATCCGCATGTACTGGCGCCACCTGCGCCTTTGCTGCTGGACGGGCTCCGTCGTTACCGATTATAGAATTCTGAGAAACAAAACCCATACGCTAGGGGCCGTCTGATGAAACTTGAAGCATCACTAAAACACTTCAGCTTGCAGGGCCTGGCTATTACGAGCAGAACGGGAGAGAACAGTAATGCGTGATATGTACGAAGTACTGGGGCGCCTGGGCAGCTTGTGAAAATAGTGGCGTTGACTGGCAACCAATTGCAGCAGGGTTTAAAGGACTTATCCCGCACGGTAAAAAATCACGCATCCAGTGTGACGACGATGAAGGAATTATGATTGATGGTTGTGTTGCACGGCTGCGGAAGTATAAGCCAGAAGAATATGAGCTAGTTATGGCTCATTTCGTCATAGGTATCTCACTTCGGGCGATAGCGAAAAAGAGAAGGTGTTCTGATGGGACTATACGAAAAGAACTTCAAGCAGCGACTGGTTTTATAAATGGCTGTATATGTATATTGGATATTTGATGACAAGCGCCCGCCTGGGCGCTTCTTTACTCGTAAGGGAAACTAACATGCAATGCTATAGCTGCATCCTTTACAACTGCATCGTTTCCTCTAGTTGAGAAGACAAAGTTATCTTCACTCTCTATCAATTGATTCATTACATAATAAAGGGAGAACGTTTCATAAAGCATTGCTTGTTCGACGCTTAGACATTGATAATTATCTTTTCTAAAATTATCAAGCACTTTAAGCCTTTTTTCTGCAATTTGTGATTTAAAATCTAAAATTCTTTTATAGGCTTTACGTCTGGAAGGTGTTAAATCTGCGTAAATTTCAATTAGATGCTTATCAAGAATTATAAAGCCTATGGGGGCAGGAAGACTTATATGAACAAATTGGGTAGGCTTGCATTGCCTTTCCTTAATGCTTTCATCAACAATTCTTATACCACTAGCTAAGTCGTTGAATTCATCACGAAGCTCTGCTGCTACACTCGTCTTAAATCTCCTGATTGTTGCTTTAACTTTAAGCTTTTCTATAAGTTCTGTTGAGAGTAAACCCAAAAAAAAGTTAATAATGGTACAAAGTATTTGAGCGTATCCATGAAACTATCCTGATAATTTTTTAGATATTACTAACGCGTACGCATTAAATCAATTACTGTGTTAAGAGTGGTCACAACGACACAGCACTTATCAAATGAAAAACCTCGTTGTGGCGGGGTTTTACGTTCTGGGTTAGGTTAATCTGATGATAAGATGTCCGTGTTCCTAAAAACGCGTTTCGGAAGCATATATGTATGACTTTGATATGATCGTCGTAATTTTATTTTTGGTTACTTACCTGCCCATTTTCTGGTTTCTGGGCATGGGTATAGCATCAGGGCAACTGGTTAGGCTCAGTGGGCTTGGTGTGTTACATGCCAGAGCTTTTGTCCCTAAATGGGCTCAGCTATGCACTAAAATCAGTTTCATTATCCACTACTGTGTTTTTCTCATACTTCTGGCCATGATCGACTGGGTTCATGGTTTAGCGGCTTTCGGAGCAGGGATACTGCTGTACGGCTTTTCGCCTTTACTTGATGAAGTGTATCTTGGGGTCTTTAAGCGAAGAGCTTTGCGCATTTATAAGAAAGATCCTGCTGCGGGTAAGTTCTTGATTAGAATTTTGCAATCGATTAAACGAGAACACACAACTGAGCAAGGTAAAACTGAGGTAGTTGAGTAACATCTCAACCACAACCAAAATTTAAGAACCCGCCTCGTGCGGGTTTTTGCGATTCTAAGGGCTGTCAGTCGGTGGCCTTTTTTAATTTCCAAAACCCACACAGCACCGAACCGGATTGCCGGAGGTGACCTATGAGTATCAACCATATGAGCAAATTAGCATCTGGCGCAGCATACGGCGCGTCAGCCGGTACTGTTATTGCTGACGAGGCTCAGTCCTGACGAATGGAGTGCTGTAGGCGTGATTGCCGGCATAGTCGTCGCGCTGCTGACGTTCTCCATTAATGTTTACTTCAAACGGAAAGTGACCCTTGCCCGGATCAAGGCGCTGGAGACGCGTGGTTACATCCCTTCTGACAAGCTTGGCGAGGAATGATAATGGCACTTTCAACCAGGCTTCGTAACAGGCTGCTTGCTGCCGCTGGTGGCGGCGCTCTGATGATCGCTACCGTATTCCTCGGCGGGCAGGATGGAGTAGAGGGGCGGGAATATACACCATATAAAGATGTCGCCGGCGTGTGGACTGTCTGCGATGGCCACACTGGCCGGGATATCGTCAAAGGAAAAAAGTACACCGATCGGGAATGCGATCGCCTGCTGTGGAATGACCTGCAGCCTGTTAAAAAAGGTGTAGACGGTCTGGTTAAAGTCCCGCTTGGCGAATACCAGCGCGCCGCACTCTACAGCTTCACTTACAACGTCGGGCTTAACGCGTTCTCAAAATCAACGATGCTGAAGAAGCTTAATGGCGGTGATGTTGACGGGGCCTGTGATGAAATGCGCCGCTGGGTTTACGCTGGCGGCATGAAGTGGCGCGGCCTGATGAATCGTCGCGACATGGAGCGCTCCCTGTGCATTGCGGAGAGCAAAGATGACCTTTAAAGCCTGGCTGATAATCGCCGTAGAATTAATCCTGTCGGGTATTCTCGTTTACGCCCTGCTTGGTAAAATTGTCGATGAAAGTCGTCGGGCAGATGATGCCGAATCTCTCGCTAAGCAAAGACAGGAAACTATCAATGACATGCAGGTGCGCCAGCGTGACGTGGCCGCGCTCGATGCGAAATACACAGGAGAACTGGCCGATGCCAAAGCGACTATTGACCAGCTGTAGCATGATGTTACTTCTGGCCGTAAGCGGCTGCAGCTCAACGCCACCTGCCCAAAAAACAGCACCACCTCAGCCAGCAGCTTGGGCGATGCTTCCGGCCCCGAACTTACTGGAGCCGCTAAACGGGATTATTTCACCCTCAGAGAGCGAATCGAAGTTGTGACCAGACAGGTCGGTTATTTGCAGGAATACATCACCAGGCAATGCCAGTAACTACTTAAAGTATTTATCCATGGGGTCGTAATGCTGGTATTTTCTGTAAAAAAAGAGCCAGTAGACAAATCCTGTGGCAGCGCCTAGTCCCGCCATCATGAGATAAAGGTCCTCGCGATGGTTAAGTAGGTCAGAGAAGGAGTATGAACCTTTCCATATATCAATAAGGCTACCCACAATCAACAGATCTAAAATCAGGGCCACCAGTGGCAGGGCAACAGCATGTGCTGCCATGAGGTAGAGCAGAATTACAAGTCTGTACTTGGTATTTATACGCATGGTCAGCCTCCTTACTAATTGCTTTGAAGCATAACATAGCCACGCAGAGAAGCGTTGCATCGCTGGCCCTTCAACAAACAGGTAAATCAATGAGTGAAGCAAAACCGCAGGACGGCAGCACCGTTAAGGGCTATCGCACGTTAGGTGAGAAGGACATAGCCAACATGAACCGACTGAAAGAGATCAGTCGCCAATTCATCGCCCAGCTTGAGTATCTGAAAGGTGGTGATGCCGACCCGCGATTGCTAAAACGGAGATGCAGAAAGCGTGCATGTCGGCGTGCCGGGCAGTGGCTCAGCCGGATGACGACTGCTGAGAACATCACAAGGCGCATTTGCGAGTGCGCCTGATAAAGTCAAGCCATCAAAACCGTCTAAATACCACTTAAAACGCGGGTAAGGCATTAATTGATGCATTAAGGTATTAGCTCGCCCAATAGAGTGAGAAAACCTAATGTCGGAAACAATCACCGTAGTATGCTGCGACTGTGAAAAAAGCTTCTGGGATGAAGAAGTTTCACCAGCCTTAGCAGAGACTTATGAGGAAGAGGTTCAGCAGATTTATGACCACCAGGATGGTCAGTATTACCCTGATCCAGATGACTTCACTAGATGGGCTTTGAATCGAAACTTCCCGCGCAAATCATGCAGCGAGTGTGGAAGTGATGGTTCGCTTCGCAATTGGTCAGATGACTAGTTCACACGGTCAATTCTTACAAACAGCCGCCTCCGGGCGGTTTTTTTATTGTCATCACAAAGGCCACTCAACCCGAGTGGCTTTTTTAATGACTTAAAAACAGGAAAAGAACCATGGCAAAACCAGATTGGGAGGCCATCGAATCGGCTTACCGTGCTGGTTTGATGTCCATCCGTGAAATCGCATCTCAGCATGGCATCACACATAGCGCTATTAACAAGCGCGCTAAGCGTGACGGCTGGGAGCGTGACCTCAAGGCAAAGATAAAAGCCAAGGCTGATGCTCTGGTATCCAAACGTGAGGTATCCAGAACGGTATCCACTGAAACGGCTACCAGCGAACGGATACTGATTGAGGCCAATGCTGAGGTCATCGCCACCGTCCGCATGGAGCATCGGGGAGACATACGCCGGGCGCGAACGCTCGCTAACTCTCTCTTTGATGAGCTGGGCGCAGAGTGCGCGGATGTGGGCGCGCTGGAGAAGCTGGGCGAGTTGATGCTCAATCCTGACGATAAAGGCCAGGACAGGCTCAACGAAATCTATCGCAAGGTTATCAGCATGCCGGGGCGGGTGAAGTCGATGAAAGACCTTTCCGACACGCTCAAAACCCTTATTGGCCTTGAACGTCAGGCTTATGGCATTGAAGGCCCGACCGGCGACGACACAACGAAAAAGCTTTCCGATTTAATGGATGATTTAGCCAAGGGGTAACCATGAAGCCGGAACATCTCGCATTGCTGCGTGACAAGCTCTGGCGTCTGAACAACCTCTACTGGATCACCGACAAAGAAGGGAAGACAGTTCGCTTCAGGATATCGACTCTGTTGATGACCTGCTGATCGATAACTGCGCCCGCTACCTGCTGAAAGGCTGGGAAGGTGTTGGCGAGCTGGTGGACGGTAAGGAGGTTGCTGTCGACTACACGCCGGAACGCGGCGCGGCCATGCTGAAGCAGCATCCTGAGCTTTACTGGCAAATCCTCGGCGAGTCCGCAAGCATTGCCCAGGGTAAAGAGCAGCAGACTCAGGAAACCGTAAAAAAGCCCTCGACGCGCAGGCGTGGCTGAGTGAGTTCGGCGGCGAGCAGGGCGAAAAGGCGAAGTGGCGGCGGGAAAAGTTAAAACTGCCGCCAGTACCGGAGCCGGAAATCGACGGCGTGACCGGTGAAATTCTTAACGCCTACGCGGTGATATCCCGCGCCCGACAATATGCGGGCATGGCTGGCGCACCGTTGCCATTGTCGCTACATGATATCGATCGTTATCTGTCGTCACGACCGCTGCTCATTGAACGTTATGAATTCGATGCTGCAATACTGGCTCTGGATGATGCCTGGCGAGATAAATGGGCGCAGGAGCAAAAGCGTGCCGCCGATAATAAACCCCCAACTCAGTGATTTTGATTTATCACTATTGCCTGTTGAGATGATTTAAGCTGCCGATAACAGTTTTACAGATCACAACAACGGAAATAACGATGAAAAAAATGATAGTAGTAGCCTTTGTAGTCCTGCTGGCCGGATGCGCGACCAAGCAATACCCGCAGGCTCCGGCAGTCACCGGGGAAGAAACCGCGGCATTTGACTGTAACGCGATCAATCAGGAAATTGCCAAGGCCCATAGCATACAGCAGGAAATCGACACGACAGGGCAGTTTGACGGAAGAACGGTTCTGGGTTTCCTTGGTGATTTTGGTATCGGTAATGGCATGGCGAAAAGCGAAGCGGCTAAAAAAGCAGATGCGCGGCTACGCCAGCTTGAATCACTTAAACAGGTCAAATGCCAGGGGTAGCTCCTGGCAGACAACAACCTCGCTTCGGCGGGGTTTTTTTATGTCCGGAGAAAAGTAATGACAGATCAGACATCCCGCCTTGCCGTCATCATCGACAGTACCGCGGCAGAGAAGAACGCAGACAATCTGGCTACCGCGCTTGGTAAAATGAAGCAGGCTGGTGAAGAGGCCGCCGCCAGCGCAGGTAAGGTCACGAAGGCTACCGATGAAGAGAAGACGGCACTTGCTGAACTGCTTGACCGCATTGATCCGGTGAATGCGGCGCTGAACAAGCTGGATAAACAGCAGCGGGATTTAGCAAAATTTAAAGCGAAAGGCATGGTCGATTCCGAAACCTTTGAGCTTTACTCTAAGCAAATCGAAGATACGCGCAATAAATTAACCGGATTCAGCAGCCAGCTTACCAAAACGGGCATGTCCGCAAAGCAGACCGCCAATAACCGTCGTATGATCCCTGCGCAATTCACGGACATCATCGTCAGCCTTCAGGCGGGTCAAAATCCGCTTCAGGTGTTTTTGCAGCAGGGTGGTCAGCTAAAAGATATCTTCGGCGGCGTTGGCCCGGCACTAAAAGCCACCGGTACCTATGTTCTAGTAGCTCTCGCCTGGGCTGCTATAGCCATTGCGGTCGCGTCCGTCGCCTACGCTTTATTCTTTGCTCCTGGTGCCGGGGATCCGGGTGGGTATTCGTCCGGAACAGGTGATTCACTCGATGTAAATCCCGCAAAAGCAAACAGGGCAAAGCTTGGCGATCCGATTCGAGAGTTATTTGGCCGCCGCCGCATCTATCCTGAACGTGGTGCAGCCCGTAACCCGATTCAGTGCTGATGACCCGACGGTGATGACAGTAGAGATGTTTATCTCCCTCGGGGTGGGTTATTTCTCTTTCGGTGATGGTGATATTCGTGTTGGTTCAACGCCAAAAAGTTCTCTGGGTGAGGGCTTCGCACACACTATTTATCAGCCAGGCGCTAATGTTTCTGGCGACCGCCGTTCGGAAAACTGGTTCAGTTCGACAGAGGTCGGGGGCACATCCTCAGGGTCAGGGCTTGATATGGCACAGACGGCACCGGATACCGATGATGTGGTTGCGCAGTCACTGACTGTGTCCGGGGGAACAATTACATTTAACGGACTCAGCTCAGACAGTGAAGATCCGGAGATAAACCTTCTTCCTGATTCGTGGGTTTCCGGCGCAACCGTCGAGCTGATTGTTCCGGATTCTTACATTGTAACCAACGATGGAGTTTACAGCCGGATTACCAGCAATAACCTGGCAGAAATCGGCCCATATGTCGGAATGCCGGTAACCCTCTGGTACAACAGCGTGGACTATAACCTCTTCATTGCTTCATATACCCCTCACGCTGATGCGATCGGGGGAAATGACGAGGTTACCGCTTCTGTCACCCTTGCTTATGACAGCGAAACCGGAGTGGCTTTTACAGGTATTCCTGAGGGATATATTCGCTTGTCTGTTTCTCATGGCGGTTACCAGTACAGGATCACTGAAGTAGACGGAACCAGCGTTACGCTTCAACGCCTGGTTGGCGGCGTGGTTGACAATGCCTGGCCGGGGTTTACTGCGCGTACAGTGCTGGACTTCGATGCTTCGGGGCTCAACGAGAACGATAACTGGATGGGGCCGTTCCTTGCCTGCCCGGAAAATGAAACCTGCGACATGTTCGAGGTGAATTTCTTCTCCCCGAACGGGATCTGCGGTTACAAAGACAATGGCAGCAAGAAGAACCGACAGGTGCAGTGGGAAATTCAGTACCGGGTATACGGCTCAGGCGCCGGTTGGACCAGCAAAACTGGCACCTACGATATAAAAAATATCAACGGACTTGGTTTCACCGAGCGCATTACGCTCGGGGCGCCAGGTCTGGTCGAGGTTCGCTGTCGTCGTACCAACGAGCAGGGCGAAAACAACTCCCGCGATAATATGTTCTGGCAGTCACTTCGAGGGCGTCTGCTTATCCGCCCCACTTCATACGCTGGCGTGACAACAATGGGCGTTACGGTTGAAACTGGCGGCAAACTGGCTGCGCAGTCAGATCGCCGCGTTAACGTAGTTGCTACCCGCATTTATGATACTGGCGAGCCACGCAGCATCTCCGGCGCGCTGTATCACGTCGGTAATTCTTTGGGACTTGATATGGATGCCGAGGCCATCGACACGCTGGAAAATATCTGGTGGACGCCTGGCAGCGAGTTTTTTGACTATGAAACCACTGACAGCACATCAGCGCTGGAAGTGTTTCAGAAAATCACCAATGCCGGGAAGAGTTACTTTCTGCTGGCGGATGGCCTGGCATCAGTGGCCCGCGAAGGCGTAAAAGTCTGGACCGGTATTATCAGTCCGCAGGAGATGACTGAAGATCTGCAGACTGCGTTTGTTGCGCCGTCGCAGGACGACTATGACGGCGTGGACGTCACGTACATTAATGGTATCACCTGGGCAGAAGAAACTGTACAGTGCCGCACGCCGGATAACCCGACGCCGGTAAAAATCGAAGCCTATACGCTCGATGGTGTTCTTGACCGGGACAGGGCGTACCAGATTGGTATGCGCCGCCTGATGAAGTACCGTCAGCAACGCCTGACGCATACAACCACCACCGAGCTGGACGCGCTCTGCTATAACGTCGGCGATCGTATTGTGATGACGGATGACATCCCGGGTAGCAAGACGGTCAGTGCTCTGATTGAGCAAATGGAGACTGTGGACGGTGTGACAACCTTTACGGTTACTGAACCGCTGGACTGGTCGTTTGCAAACCCGCGTGCGCTCATTCGTTATCAGGATGGTTCAGCATCGTCGCTGATGGTGGCGACAAGCGCCGTGGATTACCAGATATCAGTCCCTTACCTGGCTGCGTTCGACGACATCCTTCTGGATGATCCCGGCATTGAACCACCCAGACTGATATTCTGCGAATCTTCCCGGGTTGGCTACAACGTGCTTATCTCCGAAATAGCACCACAATCTGACGGCACATGTCAGGTTACTGCTAAGCAGTATAAATCCAGCTTCTACGACTACGACAATGTCTTATATCCCGGCAATGTCGCTTAAACATTTACACCGATTCATAACCCGATTATGCGGGTTTATTCATTTCTGAGGCCCATATGACGACTTATAACACCGGCAATCCGCTGGGGTCTGCTGCTGCGAAAGATTTGTATGACAACGCTGAGAACATTGATCACCTGACATTGGACCAAGTGAACGAAACATGGCCTGACCGGCTGGGACGCGATCGTCTTACCTGGTATGGTATGGAAGAACAATATAAACGGACACTTGCTTCTATTGGTTGGATCCTTGTTGAGTCTTTCCAGTCAGGCGCAACGTTGACATTATCTAATCAGGCGCTGAAAGATGAAGCTAGCGGTGAATACTATCGTTGGGATGGGAATTTACCAAAAACAGTGCCGCCTGGTTCAACACCAGCAACGGCAGGAGGAGTTGGACCTGAAGCCTGGGTGGGAATTGGTGACGCATCATTAAGAACTATGCTGGCGACTTCGGTAGGTTCCAGCATGATTGGCATGGCTTCTGGCGGGACGCTTAACCAGGCTATAGCATGGGTTACACCTCAGCAGTTTGGAGCTAAAGCTGATGGGATAACAGACG
Organism: Dryocola sharpae; assembly: GCF_051307055.1. Taxonomy (GTDB): domain Bacteria; phylum Pseudomonadota; class Gammaproteobacteria; order Enterobacterales; family Enterobacteriaceae; genus Dryocola. The sequence continues at coordinate 1,843,440 of NZ_CP149994.1, forward strand.
ATACAGCCTCTCTTCAAGCCTGGGCAAGTTATACCGGCGTAACACGCAAACATTTAGCGGCAGGACGTTATAAAATATCCGCTAAAATTAATTTTAACCCTGGTGATTATATTTATGGCGACGGCGTATCCTCAGTTATAGATGCATCGTCAGGTATTGGCGGTGCATACGAATGCATCGGGGCATCTGGGGAATTTATCCAATTACCTGGTTTAGCGCAAAACGTAACCAAGAGGTTTAACTCGCTGGAATTTACATCTCCTCCTGATCTGAAACTAGGGGATGTTATTCTAATCTGGAATCCAACTAACAAGTCGTGGTCAACGTGGAGAGATGATTACAGGGCAGGAGAGTATTGCCGCGTCGCTTCAGTATCTGGTACTACAGTTACTGTTTACGGTTTAACCTACGATGGTTATAACGCCAGTGACGTTCAACTCTATAAACTGAATGGCACTCAAACAATATTTAAAGATTTCGTTATTAAACAGCCAGCAACAGGTAACACCGGTCTGCTGGTAGAAATGATAGATTCACCTGTCATTGAAAATGTCTTTGCTTCAGGATCACTTTATGCTGGCATAAGCGTTCAAAAGTGTGTCGATATTGATATTAATTGTCATCCGCGACAATCTTCCACCCCTTCGGGAAATAACTATGGATTAGCGATAGGTAATACACAAGGAGGTCAAGTTAGAGGGTATTATTATGGTACTCGTCATGCCATTTCGCTCGGCGGAGCCGTAGGAATAGGCTCTGTATGTTGCCGAAACTTAGATATTTTTGCTTCTATGTCTAACTTGCAGCCCGGCGCTATAGCTGCCCAGGACTTGCATGGAAACACAGAAGATATTCGATTTCATGGTGGTACGTTCACTAATGGGGGAATTGTTGCCGGTAAAGATATAAAATTTATCGGCTGTACTTTTCTTGGGCGCTCAGGAACTGGTATTGCAATGTTCATGGGGGAAGTAAAAGGAGGGACATTTGAGTTTATCGGCTGCAGATTTGAAACTGTTACAAATCCTAATACTTCGCAAGGAATTATTAGCTGTCAAAACTTCACAGCAAGTGTAGTTGAAGACTGTTATTTCGTATTTACGGGAACAACTATTAGATGCCCTGGTGATACAACATTCCCGGTCTATTTTGCTTTAGATGGCACGTCAGCTCGCATTAACGTGTCATTTAACGGAGGTCTTACTTTCCTCGCAGCTGCTTCATTGACATCAGTCATTCTAATAAGAAACAGGCAATCAACTGGTGATTTTGGCACGATTTCTATGAAAGAAGTTACTGGGCTACCAAGAAATGGTTGCGCATATGTAAATGAGGTTGGCAATGTAACTGTTTCAAAATACAGACTACCAAAACAAGTAGGAACTGTGATTGTACCAGTCACAACAGCGGGCAGCGTATTCGATGCTTCTGTAACTTTACCTCATGCACACCCAGTATCCAGAACGCCGGTAGTTATCACTGGAAACTCAAATACTCAAGTTGGTGGAAAGCAGATAATTTCTGGTTATACTGCTGCCAATTCTACTGGTTTCTTGGCGCGAGTTCAGTCAACTGATAACGCTAGCTTCTCAAGTTCTGGGTCGGCGTTGGTGGCTTGGGTTGCAGAGCTAGATGAACAGTAATACCTTGCTTTTATATTGAATATCAATGGGTTAGCATGCCCAGCCAGCTATTATTCTTAAGCGTGGCTGGACATGCATCACTTTGATAAAGCATAATCCACGCCTTACATGATCCAGTAAATATTTAATATAGAAGCGAATAGCATGCGAAAAAAAATAATTCTCTCCGCCTTTATTGTAGTGATAATTTCCGCAGCATCACTATACGCATTCACTAAGCGTGAACATTGGCCTGAACATAATGTCAGCAAGGAAAACATGGAATATGGCGCTGATCGTGTGAACGCTTACCAGAAATCAGGGCTTGATGCCGGTCCAAGGATGACATCTAACTACACTGTGAAAAGCGACTACCTAAACTATGGGAAGACAAAGTCTTATAGAGAGGGTGAGCGTACTCAGATAGATAATCAGGGCGTACCGCTGATAAAGTACGGTAATGAATTTCAATACAACCCTGTGACTATTTCGCAGTTTGTTCTCACAGAATATGGAAGGTACTTGGCTGGTCAGCCAAAAGAAAAAATGATGCACGGTGTAGATCGGCTACTTACTCTACAGTCTAAAGATGGTGCGTTCCGATACAATTTCCCATATCTCCACTATACCAGTGTCGCACCATACAAATCTGGCTGGATTTCTGGAATGGCCCAGGGTGTCGCCTTAAGTGCTTTAGCAAGGGTATATTTGCTTAATCAAGACCCGCGACTTCTTGAAGCAGGGAACAAAGCACTAATGTTCCTTAAGGTTCCGAAAAGCCAGGGAGGCCCCTTGGTGACAATGGCGGACCTGGACAAAAGCCTTGATGGTTATATCTTCTTTGAAGAATATCTTACGACCCCAAATGTGTACACTTTGAACGGATATATGTTCACGCTGATGGGCTTGTATGATTGGGCGGAGGCTACGCATTCAAAAGAAGCGAAAGAGCTTTTCGATTCAGGGATTAAAACCCTGGAAAAAATACTGCCGTACTATGACCTTGGTAATTTTACGGTTTACGATCTTTCTTACATAACACATAAAAGACCTGATTACTTAATACAAGCAAAACCACATATAGATATTAGGTACCATGCCGTGCATATAACTCAACTATCAGTCCTTGAATCAATAACAAAAAGTAAGGTGCTCAAAAAGTATATGGAAAAATGGCAGGATGAAGTAAAAAAATCCTGACTAATAATATTTTAAAGACAAAGCCCCTTAAAGGGGCTTTGTTTTGAGGAAAGATAAATAATTATTGATATTTTAACGAGTAACTCTTTAGCTTTTCAGCACACTTTTTATGAGACAAAACAGACCACAAACGTCATAAACGTGTCTACTTTATTCATCCACGCTTTACAATATCCGGATTATTGAAAACGGCAATGATAATGCGATCCATATCCTCATCAGTTTAGGTGGGCATTTCTTTACCATCCACAATAATGAAAATGGACCCTTTTTTTTCTGAGGCCAGTAAATTTTTTCTTTTGTAATTAAAATTACCGTCCTCAGTGAAATCTGATGTGATTTGAAGGGTGAATTGCCATGTGCTGGTATTAATGTGTGTTATTTCTGCATAATTTACAGGAGAGTGGTTCATAAGCCTCTCATCTGCAAAAGTCATAAATTCAGCGCCTATCATTTTTAAATAGGCCAGTGTCAATTTGTTTATTACAATCATTGCTTTATCATTTTTGTGTATGTACTTCTTTAGCTCGGTCAGCATTCTTTCCTCCTGATTGTTTGCATTGCATTATAACGAGCCACTAAACATAAGGCACAAAAAAATCACTTAACCTCAACAACATATCTACTGATGAAATTTTGCTTCTTGATATAATTTTGTTTATGAAATACTGTTTATATATACAGTACTTTCATGGGGTGCATCATGGCGCGCGGCTACACAGTTACCGTACCGAACTAAACAATAGGCCCACCGCCGCGCAAACAGGTCGCGCCCATCTATGATGTGGCCGTGTGCACGCTTTATAAAAAATTTCCGGTTTCATCATTTCAATAAGGCGCGAAATGTTTTCGCCGCGGTACACCACGCGCTATTCCGATCTGCTTGCTGATATCGAGATGACCCGATTTGCAATATCCGTCGTTTCAACCCGTTGCAATCAAGTTCTGCCTTTATCCCTCTACCAATGACGTGTACTATTGCCGGGTGTAATCAGCAGGTTCGTGAGGGTACATCTGGTATTATGTACACTCAGATGTACACAGTTTGCAGAGTGAAGCATTCAACCTTTCTTAACTAGCTGGTTTATTTAAACAATATGAAATTGCATGTGATCTTACGTGTGGGTCACCACTGCGAATAAGGACTTATAATGCCTGTTATTACTCTTCCTGATGGCAGCCAACGCCATTACGATCGCGCTGTTAGCCCGCTGGATGTGGCACTGGATATCGGCCCGGGTCTTGCAAAAGCCTGTATCGCAGGCCGCGTAGACGGTGAACTGGTTGATGCATCTGATGTGATTGAACACGATGCGAAGCTTGCAATCATCACCGTTAAAGACGAAGCCGGTCTGGAAATTCTTCGTCACTCCTGCGCCCACCTGCTGGGTCATGCTATCAAACAGCTATGGCCGCATACTAAAATGGCGATTGGCCCGGTGATCGACAACGGTTTTTACTACGACGTTGATCTTGACCACACCCTGACGCAGGAAGATCTTGAGCTGCTCGAAAAGCGTATGCACGAGCTGGCTGAGAAAGATTACGAAGTCATCAAGAAGAAAGTGAGCTGGCACGAAGCGCGCGAAACTTTTGTCAACCGTGGCGAAAGCTACAAGGTTGCCATCCTTGATGAAAATATCAGCCATGATGACCAGCCTGGCCTGTATCATCATGAAGAATACGTTGATATGTGCCGCGGCCCGCACGTGCCGAATATGCGTTTCTGCCATTACTTTAAACTGCAGAAAACTTCCGGTGCCTACTGGCGTGGCGACAGTAACAACAAGATGCTGCAACGCATTTACGGCACTGCATGGGCGGATAAAAAACAACTCAATGCCTATCTGCAGCGTCTGGAAGAAGCGTCGAAGCGTGACCACCGTAAAATCGGCAAGCAGCTTGACCTGTACCATATGCAGGAAGAAGCGCCGGGCATGGTATTCTGGCACAACGACGGCTGGACAATCTTCCGCGAACTGGAAGTCTTTGTGCGTTCCAAGCTCAAAGAGTACCAGTATCAGGAAGTGAAGGGCCCGTTCATGATGGACCGTGTGCTGTGGGAAAAAACCGGCCACTGGGACAACTATAAAGATGCGATGTTCACCACCTCTTCTGAGAACCGTGAATACTGCATTAAGCCGATGAACTGCCCGGGTCACGTGCAAATTTTCAATCAGGGTCTAAAATCTTACCGCGACCTGCCGTTACGTATGGCTGAATTCGGTAGCTGTCACCGTAACGAGCCATCAGGCGCGTTGCACGGGCTGATGCGCGTTCGTGGATTTACCCAGGACGATGCTCACGTTTTCTGTACTGAAGACCAGGTGCGTGACGAAGTGAACAGCTGTATTCGCATGGTTTATGACATGTACAGCACCTTCGGCTTTGAAAAAATTGTCGTAAAATTGTCAACCCGTCCGGAAAAGCGCATCGGTACCGACGAAATGTGGGATCGTGCAGAAGCTGACCTGGCCGTGGCGTTACAGGAAAACGAAATCCCGTTTGATTACCAACCGGGCGAGGGCGCGTTCTACGGTCCGAAGATCGAGTTTACTTTGTATGACTGCCTGGATCGTGCATGGCAGTGTGGTACAGTTCAGCTCGACTTCTCCTTACCTGCGCGCCTGAATGCGTCGTACATCGGCGAAAACAACGAGCGGCTGGTACCGGTCATGATTCACCGCGCCATCTTAGGCTCCATGGAAAGGTTTATCGGTATTCTCACCGAAGAGTTCGCTGGGTTCTTCCCAACCTGGCTTGCTCCGGTCCAGGCAGTGGTGATGAATATCACCGATGGACAGGCTGATTACGTTAACGAATTGACCCGTAAACTACAAAATGCGGGCATTCGCGTAAAAGCAGACTTGAGAAATGAGAAGATAGGCTTTAAAATCCGTGAACACACGTTGCGTCGTGTCCCTTATATGTTGGTTTGTGGCGACAAAGAGGTCGAAGCAGGCAAAGTAGCCGTTCGTACCCGTCGTGGCAAAGATTTGGGCAGCATGGACGTAAACGAATTGATTGAAAAGCTGCAGCAAGAGATCCGCAGCCGCAATCTAAATCAACTGGAGGAATAAAGTATTAAAGGCGGAAAAAGAGTTCAACCGGCGCGTCCTAATCGCATTAACAGAGAAATTCGTGCCACTGAGGTTCGTCTAACAGGTCTAGACGGCGAGCAGCTAGGTATTGTCAGTCTGAATGAAGCTTTAGAAAAAGCCGAAGAGGCTGGGGTTGATTTAGTCGAAATCAGTCCTAATGCCGAACCGCCTGTTTGCCGCATCATGGATTACGGCAAGTTCCTCTACGAAAAAAGCAAATCTTCTAAGGAACAGAAGAAAAAGCAAAAAGTTATTCAGGTTAAGGAAATCAAATTCCGACCTGGCACTGACGATGGCGACTACCAGGTAAAACTCCGCAGCCTGGTTCGCTTTCTGGAAGAGGGTGATAAAGCTAAGATCACGCTGCGTTTCCGCGGTCGTGAGATGGCTCACCAGCAGATCGGTATGGAAGTGCTTAACCGCGTCCGTGACGATCTGAGTGAACTGGCAGTGGTCGAATCCTTCCCATCGAAGATCGAAGGCCGTCAGATGATCATGGTGCTCGCTCCGAAGAAGAAACAGTAAGGCACTCAAGTAACATCTCCGGCGGGGCTTACGCCTCGCTGGTTTTGTTCGCCTTCTGGTTCGTTTAATTAACAATGCGAAGTGGAAAGTAATTAAATGCCAAAGATTAAAACAGTACGCGGCGCCGCTAAGCGCTTCAAAAAAACTGCCGGCGGTGGTTTTAAGCGCAAGCACGCAAACCTGCGTCACATTCTGACTAAAAAGTCTACTAAGCGTAAACGTCATCTGCGTCCGAAAGGCATGGTCTCCAAAGGGGATCTGGGCCTGGTAGTCGCGTGCCTGCCGTACGCATAAGTTAACTTTTTAATAAATTTCAGAATACAGAACAGGAGAGCTAAATGGCTCGCGTAAAACGTGGTGTAATCGCACGTGCTCGTCACAAAAAAATCCTCAAACAAGCTAAAGGCTACTATGGTGCGCGTTCTCGCGTATACCGCGTTGCCTTCCAGGCTGTTATCAAAGCTGGTCAGTATGCTTACCGTGACCGTCGTCAACGTAAGCGTCAGTTCCGCCAGCTGTGGATTGCACGTATCAACGCTGCAGCTCGTCAGAACGGTATCTCTTACAGCAAATTCATCAACGGCCTGAAAAAAGCCTCTGTTGAAATTGACCGTAAGATCCTGGCTGACATCGCAGTTTTCGACAAAGTGGCATTCACGGCCCTGGTTGAAAAAGCGAAAGCAGCTCTGGCGTAAGCCGGTTATCAGAGGGAGCTTGTCTCCCTCTTTTAATTTCTAAGGTAATCAATTTATTGACATTTCGGGTCTGAGCCTTTTCAATAAGCAGAACGAATATCGTCGATTAAGGTAACTGCAAGCATGAATGCTGCTATTTTCCGTTTCTTTTTTTACTTTAGCGCCTGACTCAGGGGGCTTTGCGCGTAAGAAAAGAAACGAAAAATAGCGCCGAAAGCCTCCTGTGTGGAGGCTTTTTTTTTGCATATCGTATTTGATACAGACAAACCAATCCGGTAATGATGCCGGTATAAGAGGAATACCATGCCACATCTCGCAGAGCTGGTTGCCGTTGCTACGGCCGCCATAAACGAGGCCCAGGATGTTGCCGCATTAGATAGCGTACGCGTCGAATATTTAGGGAAGAAAGGGCACCTGACCCTCCAGATGACCACCCTGCGTGAACTGCCGGCGGAAGAGCGCCCGGCAGCGGGCGCGGTAATTAATCAAGCCAAAGAGCAGGTGCAGGACGCCCTCAACGCACGCAAAGCTTTCCTGGAAAGCGCTGCGCTGAACGCACGTCTGGCGCAGGAGACGATTGACGTTTCTCTGCCAGGCCGCCGCGTTGAAAACGGCGGGCTGCATCCCGTCACCCGTACTATCGATCGTATCGAGAATTTCTTTGGCGAGCTTGGCTTCACCGTGGCAACCGGCCCTGAAATCGAAGATGACTATCATAACTTCGACGCGCTGAATATTCCGGGCCATCACCCGGCGCGTGCGGATCACGATACCTTCTGGTTCGACGCAACCCGTCTGCTGCGCACGCAGACCTCCGGCGTGCAAATCCGCACCATGAAAGACAAGCAGCCGCCGATTCGCATTATCGCGCCGGGCCGCGTCTATCGTAACGATTACGATCAGACGCACACCCCGATGTTCCATCAGATGGAAGGGCTGATCGTCGATAGGAACATCAGCTTCACCAACCTGAAAGGCACGCTGCACGATTTTCTGAATAATTTCTTTGAAGAAGACCTGCAGGTCCGTTTCCGCCCTTCTTACTTCCCGTTCACCGAACCGTCCGCAGAAGTGGATGTGATGGGTAAAAACGGCAAATGGCTTGAAGTGCTGGGCTGCGGCATGGTGCATCCAAACGTTCTGCGCAATGTCGGTATCGACCCGGAAGTGTATTCCGGTTTTGCCTTCGGTATGGGCATGGAGCGTCTGACCATGCTGCGCTACGGCGTAACCGACCTGCGCGCATTCTTCGAAAACGATTTACGTTTCCTCAAACAGTTTAAATAAGGGCGGGATAGCCAATGAAATTCAGTGAACTCTGGTTACGCGAATGGGTGAATCCAGCCAACAGCAGTGAAGCGCTTTCCGATCAAATCACCATGGCAGGCCTTGAAGTTGACGGCGTTGATGCTGTTGCCGGTAGCTTCCATGGCGTGGTGGTGGGAGAAGTCGTTGAGTGCGGCCAGCATCCGAACGCGGATAAACTGCGCGTGACAAAAGTTAACACGGGCGGCGATCGCCTGCTGGACATCGTCTGCGGCGCGCCGAACTGCCGTCAGGGCCTGAAGGTTGCCGTTGCGACCGTGGGCGCGGTTTTACCTGGCGATTTCAAAATTAAAGCGGCTAAGCTGCGCGGTGAACCGTCTGAAGGCATGCTGTGCTCCTTCTCCGAGCTGGGTATTTCCGACGATCATGACGGCATCATCGAACTGCCTGCGGATGCGCCGATCGGCACGGATATCCGTGAATATCTGCAGCTTGAAGATAACACCATTGAAATCAGCGTTACGCCAAACCGTGCCGACTGCCTGGGCATTATCGGCGTGGCGCGCGATGTCGCCGTGCTGAACAAGCTGCCGCTGGCTGAGCCAGAAATGGCCGCTGTAGCCGCCACTATCGATGACACGCTGCCGATTCGCGTAGACGCGGCAGAAGCCTGCCCGCGTTACCTGGGGCGCGTTGTTAAAGGCATCAACGTTAAAGCGCCAACGCCGCTGTGGATGAAAGAGAAGCTGCGTCGCTGCGGCATTCGCTCCATCGATGCCGTAGTTGACGTGACTAACTATGTTCTGCTGGAACTGGGTCAGCCGATGCACGCGTTCGATCTCGATCGCATCGACGGCGGCATCGTCGTGCGTCTGGCGCAGGAGGGCGAGACCCTGACCCTGCTGGATGGCAATGAAGCTAAATTAAAAGCCGATACCCTGGTTATCGCCGATCATAACAAAGCGCTGGCAATGGGCGGCATCTTTGGCGGCGAGCATTCCGGCGTGAACGATGAAACGCGGAACGTGCTGCTGGAGTGCGCCTTCTTCAGCCCGCTCTCTATTACCGGCCGCGCTCGCCGTCACGGCCTGCATACCGATGCTTCTCATCGCTATGAGCGCGGCGTGGATCCAGCGCTGCAGTATAAAGCGATGGAGCGTGCAACTCGTCTGCTGATTGACCTGTGCGGCGGCGAAGCAGGCCCGGTGATTGATGTGACAAGCGAAGCGCACCTGCCAAAGCCTGCCACCATTACGCTGCGTCGCAGCAAACTGGATCGCCTGATTGGCCATCACATTGAAGATGCGCTGGTTGGCGATATTCTGCGCCGCCTGGGCTGTGAAGTCACCGAAGGCCAGGATGCGTGGACGGCGGTTGCTCCGAGCTGGCGTTTTGATATGGAAATCGAAGAGGACCTGGTTGAAGAGGTTGCTCGCGTCTACGGTTATAACAGCATTCCTGACGAGCCTGTGCAGGCCGGCCTGGTCATGGGCGCCCATCGCGAAGCGGATTTGTCCCTCAAGCGCGTTAAAACCATGCTGGTGGACAAAGGCTATCAGGAAGTCATTACCTACAGCTTCGTGGATCCGAAAATCCAGCAGCTGCTGCATCCGGGCGAAGAGCATCTGATTTTGCCAAGCCCGATTTCCAGCGAAATGTCGGCGATGCGTCTGTCCCTGTTGACCGGCCTGCTGAATACCGTGGTTTATAACCAGAACCGCCAGCAAAGCCGCGTGCGTATTTTCGAAACGGGCCTGCGCTTTGTACCTGATACTCAGGCAGACCTCGGCATCCGCCAGGATCTTATGCTGGCTGGCGCGATTTGCGGCAACCGCTACGAAGAGCACTGGGATCTGGCGCGTAATAGCGTCGACTTCTATGATTTGAAGGGCGATCTGGAGTCTGTCCTTGACCTGACGGGGAAACTTTCTGACGTCGAATTCCGTGCTGCGGGCAATCCAGCCCTGCACCCGGGCCAAAGCGCCGACATTTATTTACAGGGCGAATGCATTGGTTTCATTGGCGTTGTGCATCCGGAGCTTGAGCGCAAGCTTTCTCTCAATGGCCGCACGCTGGTATTCGAAGTGCTGTGGAACCGGGTCGCAGACCGCGTGGTGCCTGAGGCGCAGGAGATTTCACGCTTCCCGGCCAACCGTCGCGACATCGCCGTGGTGGTTGCTGAAAACGTTCCCGCAGCAGATATTTTGGGCGAATGTAAGAAAGTTGGCGCAAATCAGGTAGTTGGCGTAAACTTATTCGATGTGTACCGTGGCAAGGGCGTAGCCGAAGGTTATAAGAGCCTCGCCATAAGCCTTATCCTTCAGGATACCGGCCGTACACTCGAAGAAGAGGAGATTGCCGCTACCGTTGCAAAATGCGTAGAGGCATTAAAAGAGCGATTCCAGGCATCATTGAGGGATTGAACGTATGGCGCTTACAAAAGCTGAAATGTCGGAATATCTGTTTGATAAGCTTGGGCTTAGCAAACGAGACGCTAAAGAGCTGGTAGAGCTGTTTTTCGAAGAGATCCGTCGCGCTCTGGAAAACGGCGAGCAGGTTAAACTATCAGGTTTTGGTAATTTTGACTTACGCGATAAAAACCAACGTCCCGGGCGTAACCCGAAGACCGGTGAAGATATCCCCATCACGGCACGCCGTGTGGTGACTTTCAGACCTGGTCAGAAGTTGAAAAGTCGGGTTGAAAACGCGTCGCCAAAAGACGAGTAACCTGAGTTAGCCAAAAAGGCCGCATCCGCGGCCTTTTTCTTTGCTTGTCCTGCCGGACAAACTCCCCGTAAAATCAGCCGCCTGACCGCAATACAATGGACCTGCTACTTCGATGCTCACTTTCGCCTCCCGACAGCGCCGCCTTGAACGCTTATGGCTCATTATCCTGGTAATTGTCATGGCAGGCATGGGCGTGCTGAGCCTGTGCGCGGGCGATCGGTGGTTCGCGCCGCAGCAGTGGTGGAGCGATGATGCGCAACTCTTCATCTGGCAGATAAGGTTGCCGCGTACGCTCGCCGTTTTGCTGGTAGGGGCGGCGCTTGCCGTTTCCGGCACCATTATGCAGGCGCTGTTTGAAAATCCGCTGGCGGAGCCCGGCTTGCTTGGCGTCTCTAATGGCGCGGGCGTGGCGCTTATTGCGGGCGTTCTGCTTGGGCAGGGCATGCTTCCTTCCTGGGCTTTGGGCGTATGCGCTATCGTCGGCGCGCTTCTTATCACTCTTATTCTGCTGCGTTTTTCCCGACGCCACCTCTCCACCAGCCGCCTGCTGCTGGCAGGCGTGGCGCTGGGGATCATCTGCAGCGCGCTGATGACCTGGGCGGTCTATTTCAGCACCAGCCTCGACTTACGCCAGCTGATGTACTGGATGATGGGCGGCTTCGGCGGCGTGGACTGGCGCCAGTGGTGGCTGATGGTGACGTTACCGCCCGTGATGATCTGGCTGTGCCGCAGCTATGAGCCCTTAAACCTGATGGCGCTGGGTGAAAACTCCGCGCGTCAGCTGGGCTTATCGATATGGGTATGGCGCAATATTCTGGTCATCGCCACCGGCTGGCTGGTGGGCGTGAGCGTTGCGCTTGCCGGCGCTATCGGATTTATCGGTCTGGTTATTCCTCATATGCTGCGCCTTAAGGGGATAACCGATCACCGGGCTTTATTGCCGGCCAGTGCGCTTGCCGGCGCTTCCGTGCTGCTTGGGGCTGATGTCATTGCGCGCCTTGCGCTGACCTCCGCCGAATTGCCGATAGGCGTGGTCACCGCAACGTTGGGCGCGCCCGTGTTTATCTGGTTGTTGCTTAAAGCCGGTGCAAAATAAGTTGCCAGGCTTATGCCGCAGAGGAGGCTTTCTTAGCCTGCCAGGCATAAATTAACAACGACTGGAAAAAACAGTGCGGCAGGCTGAATCCGGCCCCGGTTATTAGCGCTGCTGTTTTTTCCGGCGGCAGCAGCAGGAGCCGCTGGTTAAGCAAAGCCTTTACCTCCTCCGGACTTTTCTGCTGCTGGCTGGTCAGCTCCTGAATCGCGGTCCAGCTTTTCAGGCGTTCGTCAAACTCCGGCGCCGCCATATCCCCGCCAATCTCCGCCACGATCAGTTGTCCGCCGTCGATAAGCCGCTGCGCCATATGTTGATAAATCCCCTGGCGTTCCGGATGCTGTATGAAATGGGTCACCAGCAGACAGAGAACGGCATCAAATTTTGCAACGGGCGGCACATCATTAATATAGCCTACAATAAGGTCACAGCGGGCAGCCACGCCCCGCTGTGCCAGTTTTTCGGTACATACCGCCAGCATATCAGGCGAAGGGTCAACGCCGGTAAAGCGCCAGCCCGGGTGGGCTTCAGCCAGCCGGAGGATTTCCGTGCCTGTTCCCACGCCGACGCAAAGAATTTGGGCATCGCGGGGGAGGTCGCGTACCAACAAAGAGATCAGGAAGTGCAGATTGTCCGCAATGGGGCTCAGCCGCTTGTTGCTGGCATCGTACTGCCGGGAGAATTCCGTGTTGAAGATGTCATTGGTGTTGTTCATGTTCTGCGCCTTTGTTAATCAGGGCCATATGATGATGGAAATCCCGCTGCAACATAGCCAGCGTGATCTCTTCCATATTTGCTATCAGTAAGTTTTCTGCCTCGCGGATAGCCGAATTCAACGCGTGATTAACCGCCTGCTCCACAAGGCAACCTGGCGCTTCGGTACGATTAGCCAGCGCGATTAATGATGGTTCGCCAATGGCTCGCCACACATCCGCCAGCGTAAGCTGCGTTAAATCGCATTCCAGCGTCCAGCCGCCGCCATGCCCTTTCTCTGAGCGCACATAGCCGCGCTCGCGCAGCCCGGCCATCGTTCTGCGGATCACTGCCGGATTGGTTTGCATAAGGCTGGCCAGCGTTTCTGAGGTCGTCGGGGCTGAAAACTCTGCCATATGCAGCAGCACATGCAGAATGCCCGACAGTTTGCTGTCTCTTTTCATGTAACTTATAATATCACAAGAAAAAGAATTGTTACTTTGATTTTATAAAAAGCCCAATAATCCTTCTTCCGTATGGCTATTATTAAAGGCCGGATGCTACCTTAGCAGGCCAGCTTTATGCTTCCGGCAGTCATAAACCGGGCTTTACCATTGAGGGGACGCTATGCAGGATATTCTGAATACTGAAGTTAAAACGATCGACGGCGAGACGACCACGCTTGAGCGCTGGAAAGGCAACGTGCTTCTGCTGGTGAACGTTGCCTCGAAGTGCGGGCTGACGCCGCAGTATGAGCAGCTCGAAAATATTCATAAGGCCTGGGAAGATAAGGGATTCACCGTGCTCGCTTTCCCATGTAATCAGTTTCTGGGCCAGGAGCCGGGCAGCGAAGAAGAAATTAAAACTTTCTGCAGCACCACCTATGGCGTCACTTTTCCGATGTTCAGCAAGCTGGATGTCAACGGCGAGAATCGTCATCCGCTGTACCAGAAGCTGGTGGCCGCGGCGCCAGCCGCAGTTGCGCCGGAAAGCAGCGGCTTCTATGAGCGAATGAGCAGCAAAGGCCGCGCTCCGCTCTACCCGGACGATATCTTATGGAACTTCGAAAAATTCCTGGTAGGCCGCGACGGGCAGGTTATCCAACGCTTCTCGCCGGATATGACGCCGGAAGATCCTATCGTGATGGAAGCCATCAAAGCGGCGCTGGCAAAATAAATCATGTCGCTTCTGCAGTTAAACGATATCGCCGTTGCCGGCAGAATCGGGCCTGTTAACGCCACGGTTGATCCAGGAGAGCTGGTTCATCTTGTCGGGCCAAACGGCGCCGGAAAAAGCACGCTTATTACGCTAATGGCCGGCTTGTCTGCCGGAGAAGGGCGACTCACGCTGAACGACGTTCCGCTAAACGAATGGTCATCGGCAGCCCTGGCGAAAACGCGCGCTTATCTCGCTCAGCAACAGCTTCCTCCGTTCGCCATGCCCGTCTGGCATTACCTGCGGCTGCATCAGCCCGCGCCTGAGGCCGAGGCGGTAATGACGCAGCTTGCGCAGGCCTTCTGGCTGACGGACAAGCTCAGCCGCCCCGTGAACCAGCTCTCCGGCGGTGAATGGCAGCGGGTGCGGCTGGCGGCGGTGATATTGCAGATTCATCCGGAGATTAATCCACACGGACGTTTGCTACTGCTCGATGAGCCGATGAACAGCCTCGACGTGGCGCAGCAGGCGGTGCTCGACCAGCAGTTGATGAAGCTGTGCGATGCGGGCGTTGCCGTTGTAATGAGCAGCCATGATTTAAACCACTCGCTGCGCCACGCCCACAAGGTCTGGCTGCTGCGCGCGGGTAAAACGATCGCTCAGGGCGACCGCGATGAGGTGCTTTTGCCGCAGCATTTAGCCACGGCTTACAACATGCATTTTCGCCGTCTGCAAATTGAAGGGCATAGCATGCTGATTGCCCCGCTGGCGGGCGGGTAAAACTTGCATCAAATCCTGGGTAAGCGCTAAATTACTGCCAATAATAAAACGGGTGAGGATCGGCCTGAAATGCGCGTATGGCTTATTGTAGTGGCATGTCTGGTACTCGCAGGGTGTAGCCACCATGCACCGCCGCCGAACGCGCGGCTTTCTAACTCTATAACCGTTATAGCAAAGCTTAACGACCAGCTCAGCGACTGGCGTGGCACGCCATACAGCTACGGCGGCCTGAGCCGTCGTGGCGTCGACTGTTCAGGCTTTGTCTTTACCACGTTCCGCGATCGGTTCGATCTCCAGCTGCCCCGCGAGACTCGCCGTCAGGCTGAAATCGGCACTGAAATAGATAAAAACGACCTGCTGCCGGGCGATCTGGTGTTCTTTAAAACAGGCTCGGGGGAAAACGGTCTGCATGTGGGTATTTATGATACCGATAATCAGTTTATCCACGCCTCCACCAGCAGAGGCGTGATGCGCTCTTCGCTTGATAACGTCTACTGGCGTAAAAAATTCTGGCAGGCTCGCCGCATCTAGCTTTTGGGCGGGCCCGTCGTCTCTTTTTCTCTAAATCGTGATTTCCTTCCGTAATTCCGGCGTTAACCCGCGCGCTGTGGTCTCCATCAGGTAATATCAACAAGCCTTATGTTTATTCCCTGTTAAGGATCCCATGATCACTCTGGAAGATGTTGCCGCAAGCGCAGGCGTATCCCGTGCCACCGTATCACGCGTGGTCAATGGTGACGCCAACGTCAAAGCCCAGACGCGCAGTAAAGTGGAAGCGGCGATTACCGAGCTGGGCTATTCACCCAATCCGGCCGCCCGCGCGCTGGCCTCCAGTCAAAGCAACACCATTGGCCTGGTGACGACCTCCTATCGCGGCGGCTTTTTTGGTGCGTTAATGGATACCGTGCAAAGCGAAACAGAACTGCACGGTAAGCAACTGCTCGTGACGCAAGGACGCAGCTTTGCCGGGAAAGAATTAAGCGCCATCCAGCGGCTTTATAATCTGCGCTGTGATGGGCTGGTCCTGCATATTCGCGCGCTGCCTGATGAGACGCTGCGGCATCTGGCCGGGCAGGGATACAAATTTATCGTGCTTGACCGGGACGTGCCGGGCCTTGAAGAGCGCTGTGTGGTTTTCGACCACCGCGCCGCCAGCCAGCTTGCGACCAGGGTCTTTATTGACGGCGGACACACGGCTATCGCTTGTCTGCATGGACCCACCAGCCGTGCTTCCAGCTTATTGCGCAGGCAGGGATTTTTAGAGGCTATGGAGCAGGCTGGCTTACAGCCCGTTGCGGTACTCGAAGGCGAGTATGACATACCGGGCGGTTATCAGCAGATATCCGCCCTGTTGCAGACAATACGGCCGACGGCTATTTACTGCTGTAATGAAGAAATGGCAATCGGCGCCATGCTGGCAATTACCGAACGCGGTTTACGCATTCCGCAGGATATATCCCTTATCTGTTATGACAGCGGCGAACGCGCGGCATTTGTTCGCCCGGCATTAACCAGCGTGCATTTTCCGATTAGTGAAATGGCGAAATTCGCCACCCGTAAATTACTGGATAAGAATTGCGTGGCTGAAACTTTCGCCCCTTTGATAATCCACCGCGACTCGGTTCGCAGCGTTCAGTAAAACTGGCCTTAAAGAAGTATCCAGGATAAGCTTAATAACTGCCTTAAGGTAAATTTCAAAACGCTTCAGGGATGAAAGTGACATTGATAAGAGTAAAAACAATCCAGTTATTACTGGATATACATCGCGTGACGATGCCGTTTCCCCTTGTAGCATCACGGCTGGCAATATGATCGTCTCACTGGATATTGTTTATCGTTCCCATTTCTGTTTCCTGCCAATGCGTTTGCCGGAAGGCCAGCTTTTTGCGCTGCAGATAATCACGAATTTTGTCGGAGCCGATACCCCGGTCCGTATTCCTACGGAACTGGTGCTGCCCCATATAAATGCGGAACAGCAGCTGGAACTGTTCTGCGAAAAGTTATCGTTACTCGAAAACCATCAGGATTTCTTTATGACTCAGCCGCTCCCGGCCTGGGTTAATATAAATGAGAATATCGCGGATGCTATTCTTTCGTGCCCGCCGTTAATTACCCGCATCGGCCGGCTGCCCTTCATTACGTTAACCGTTAATGAGAGTTTTGCGGATTTAAATCTGGGTAACGACAATCTGCGCCTGCGGGAAATAAGTCAACTTTTCTCTCTGGCGCTGGAAGATTTTGGCGCCGGTATCGCAACCACCAGGCCAATTGTTGACGGGTTGTTTACCTCGGTTATGCTCGATAAGGGGTTTATCCATAAGCAAATCCATGAGCATTCATTTATCCCCTTTATGCAGGCCATAACCGATCAACTTTCACCTTTTTGTCGCGCTTTGGTTATCGCGGGCATCGATGACGAAGCTTCACGAGCGAAGGCCCTCCTGCCGGGGTTTAGCGCCATGCAGGGCAACCTTTGGCCTGCGGTGCCGCCAGAGTCATTAACGGAGCTGCTTCTGCCCCGGCAGAATTTATAGCGAAAGTCCCTGCAACCTCGCCGTGTTTAAAAGCCTGCGAAGACACTACACTATCAGTCAGGAGGCTCTATGACTGATAACCCCGCATTCGACAATATCGTGTTTAACAATAGCTGGCGTAATGAATTGCCCGGTTTTTATACCGAACTGAAACCTACGCCGCTGCACAACGCACGTTTGCTGTATCACAATCGCCGGCTCGCAGACGATCTCGGGCTGGATGCCTCACTGTTTGATGCCGCTCACGTTGGCGTCTGGAGCGGTGAAACGCTGCTTCCGGGCATGCAACCTTTAGCCCAGGTTTACAGCGGCCACCAGTTTGGCGTCTGGGCAGGCCAGCTTGGGGACGGGCGCGGCATTCTGCTGGGCGAACAGCAGCTTAAAGACGGTCGCAAATTTGACTGGCATCTGAAAGGCGCGGGCCTCACGCCGTATTCGCGTATGGGCGACGGGCGAGCCGTGCTGCGCTCCACCATCCGCGAATTTCTTGCCAGCGAAGCTATGCATGCCCTGGGTATTCCAACCACGCGCGCGCTCACCGTCGTGACCAGCGACACGCCGGTGCGACGTGAAACCACCGAGGAGGGTGCGATGCTGCTACGCGTGGCGGAAAGCCACGTGCGTTTTGGCCATTTTGAGCACTTCTATTACCGCCGCGAACCGGAAAAAGTTCAGCAGCTTGCCGATTACGTTATCGAGCATCACTGGCCTGGGCTGGTAGCAGAGAAAGATCGCTACGAACTCTGGTTCCGGGATGTCGTCGGGCGCACGGCTACGCTGATTGCCCACTGGCAAACCGTCGGCTTTGCGCACGGCGTGATGAATACGGACAACATGTCGATTCTCGGCCTGACGATGGACTACGGCCCGTACGGTTTTCTGGATGATTATCAGCCGGACTATATCTGTAACCACTCCGATCATCAGGGGCGGTACGCTTTCGACAATCAGCCCGCCGTTGGCCTGTGGAATTTACAGCGCCTGGCGCAGACGCTGTCGCCGTTTATTGCGGTAGACAAGCTTAACGAGGCGCTCGATAGCTATCAGTTCGCGCTGATGCACGCTTTCGGCATTCAGATGCGCGCTAAGCTGGGATTCACTACCGAACAAAAAGCGGACAACGAAATCCTGATCGAGCTGTTCGGCCTGATGGCTAAAGAGCGCAGCGATTACACGCGCACGTTCCGCATGCTGAGCCTGAGCGAGCAGAACGACGCGAGTTCGCCGCTGCGGGACGAGTTTATCGATCGCGCAAGTTTCGACAGCTGGTTTACCCGCTACCGTGAACGGCTGCAAATTGAACAGGTCGGTGATGCCGAACGGCAAAAAGCGATGAAGGCCGCCAACCCTTCGCTGGTGTTGCGTAACTGGCTGGCGCAGCGGGCGATTAGCGGGGCCGGGCAGGGCGATATAAGCGAGCTGGCGCGCCTGCATGAAGCGCTGAGCCAGCCGTTTGCCGAACATGAAGGGGATTTAACCCAGCGCCCGCCGGACTGGGGCAAACATCTGGAGGTAAGCTGCTCGAGCTGATTACTGCTGTAGCCAGACCTGTGGCGCCGGGTGTTCAGGATGACTGAACACCTTCAGCTCCGCCTGATACCACTGCGTGAGCGTCGCTTCGTTTAGCACCTGCTGCGGTGAGCCTTGCGCAACCAGCTTTCCGCCGTGCAGCAAAATAATACGATCGGCCCACAGCGCCGCCAGATTCAGATCGTGTACCACGATGCAGACCGAAAGCGTGCCCGTTAACGCCAGCCTGCGCAGCAAACGCAAAATATGCTGCTGATGGTAGAGATCGAGGGCGGAAGTCGGCTCATCAAGAAACAGCCAGCCGTGGGGCTGGCCGTTATGCCAGAGCTGCGCCAGCGCACGCGCCAGCTGCACCCGCTGTTGCTCTCCGCCTGAAAGCTGGCAAAAATCGCGCCGGGCAAGCGAATCGCTCCCGGTTAGCGCCATCACTTCATGGACGACGCGCTGAGTATCATCCGCAGGCCACGGCGCGCGCCCCATCGCGATAACCTCTTCCACTGTCCAGCTAAAAGCCATGCCGCTGCGCTGGCGCATCACCACACGCTGGCGCGAAAGGGCCTCGTTCGACCATTCAGCAAGCGGGCGTTCCGCAAGGCTTACGCTACCGTCGTCCGGCGGCTGGTAACCCGTCAGCACCCGCAGCAGCGTTGATTTACCTGCGCCGTTAGGGCCAATAAGCGCGACAACTTCTCCGGCCTTAAGCGAAAGATTAACGTCATCAAGCAGCAGGCGCGCTCCTGCACGTAGCGTGATGTGTCGGGCCTGTAAAACATCAGCCATCAGTTTCCCTCCGCTGACGGAAAATCAGCGCTAAAAACCACGGGCCGCCGAGCAGGCTGGTCAGCAAACCAACCGGCATTTCAGCGGGCGCCGCCATCGTGCGGGCGAGCGTATCGGCAACCAGCAATAGCATGGCGCCTGCCAGCACCGAGCCTGGGATCAGCCAGCGGTGATCGGCGCCCAGCCACATTCTTACCAGATGGGGGATCACCAGCCCGACAAAACCAATGACGCCGCTCACGGCCACCGCAGCCGCGACGAGCAGGGCGCTGAGGATCAGTAACCGCCGCTGGGTGCGCTTCACGTCCACGCCCAGGTAATGCGCCTCTTCATCACCCAGCTGTAAAAGATTGAGCCGGGGGGCGAGAAACGCGATGCCGAGCGAGGCGGGAAGAATAAATGACGCCGTGACCAGCAGCGTTGACCACTGCGCCTGGCCGAGGCTGCCCATGCCCCACAGGGAGAGTTGCCGGAGCTGGACGTCGTTGCTTATCCAGGAGAGCACGCCCACCGCGGCGCCGCATAAGGCATTAATCGCAATCCCCACCAGCAAAAGGCGGAAAAGGCTGTTATTGCCCTGACGGCTGAGGAAAAAAATCACCAGCGTTACGGCAAGGCTGCCCAGAAACGCTGCCAGCATCGGCGCATAAAGCGCCAGCACGGCAGGCAATGCCAGCGGCAGCACAACGGACAACCCCACGGCCAGCGCGGCGCCGCTGCTGATGCCCAGCAGCCCCGGATCGGCAAGCGGATTGCGGAACAGCCCCTGCATTACGCAGCCGGAAAGCGCAAGCGCCCCTCCTGTCAGCGCCGCCAGCAGCACTCGCGGCAGGCGAATGTTCAGCCAGATATGGCGCAGCGCTTCATCCTGGGTCTGCCATAAGACGGCGATGGAAAGCCGCATTGCGCCAAGATTGGTGGCAAGCAGCGCCAGCATCAACAGCGCCAGCCCCAACAGCCAGAGCGCCTGACAGGGCAGAGGGCGACGCATCATGGAAGCTGCTCCGCCTTTTTGCGTAGCGCAAGAATGGCATCCGGCGTTTGCAGGCCAAAACCCAGCAGCGCCATATCATCCACGACCAGCAGCTGATGGTTTTTCCCCGCCGGGGTTTGCGCCAGACCCGGCAGCGCCCAGACATTGTTCTCGCCGCCCAGCGTTTTTACGCCGTCTTCCGTTATCAGAATCAGCGTAGGCTGGCTGGCGATAACGCCTTCCTGGGAAAGCGGCTGATAGCGGTTAAATCCCCGCATGGCATTCTGCAGGCCGGCGGCACGAATCGCGGCATCGGCGGCGGTCTGCTGCCCGGCGGCCATTGCGGTCATACCGCCGTGGCTCATGATAAACAGCACTTTTACCGGCAGCTGCCGCGCGGGGATAGCGGCCAGTTTATCGCTGAGCGCTTTACGCAGCGCTTCGCCCTGAGTCGTTTTTCCCAGCGCTTTTGCCGTTACCGTGATTTTGCTCTCTATGCCGCTGAGCGAGTTATCAGCCGGAACCGTCACCACCGCAACCTTGCTTGCGGCAACCTGCTCCAGCGCCAGCGACGGTTTCGCCTGCGCGCTTGCCAGCACCAGATCCGGGCGCATGGCCAGGATGCCCTCCGCGTTAAGCTGGCGCATATAACCAACGTCCGGGAGCCTGGTCGCCGCGGCCGGATGCAGGCTTGTGCTGTCACGGGCGACCAGTTGTTCACCCGCCCCTAAAGCAAAAGCGATTTCCGTAACGTCGCCGCCGATAGCCACTACGCGTTCAGCCGCGTGGGCGAATACCGGCAGCGCAAGCAGGACGGCCAGCCAGCGTCTCATGCCGCCAGCCCTTTGTTGGTCAGCGCCTCAAGCTGGGTACGCCACTGCTCCTGTTCCGGCTGGCCTTCGGTACGCTGGCCGTAGAGCTGGGCGATTTGCGTGCCGTCGGCGGCGAACAGCTCCAGGCTGGTGACAAAGCCGTCTCCGCTGGGCTTACGGGTCACCCAGCTTTCGGCGATGGTATCGGCCATCAGGTGCAGGGTGAATGCCGGGTTGAAGATGTTGATCCAGTTGTCCATCGGCACAACTTTCTCCACCACGCCGGTGAAGATCTGCACGCAGCCGCGGTTGCCGACAAAAATCATGATCTCGTTTTTGTCCTGCAACGCCTGCTGCAGCAGCTGTGCGAGCGCGGTGTTATCCACCCGCTGAGCCAGATCGTTCGCGACCAGACGGAAAGCCTGCTGGCGAGTGAGCTGGTGACGTTTAAGCAGGCCGAAGAACTGGTGGACGTCGCGCATGGTGCGCCATTCAGCCTCTACCTGACGGGCATCCGGCGCAGGCGTCATCACAACGTTTTCCGCCGGTTTTAGCTCAAGCGGAGGGTTATCCGCATAAATGAATTTCGCTAAAATTTGTCCCCACGCGCCGAAGTCGGTGTTATCCGTGGTGTAAACCTTCAGCAGCGCATCGCCCTGGCGATCGAAAAACTGAATGCTCTGCCGCTCGCCGCGTGCGGTGGCTTCACGAACGTGGAACGCGCTTGCCCACTGGTTCAGAAACAGGCGCAGATCCAGCGCGCGCGGGTTCAGCACCAGGCCTGCATGACCTTCGAGGTGTTGATTCTCAAAGCGGCCAATCTGTTCATGCACCGCATACTCGTTACGGCAGATGGACTTAGTTTCGCCCACGCTTTCAAGCGACGCCAGAATATCGCGCGGCTCGCCTTTCAGACGCCAGGCATCATGCCCGACGCGGGCGTGCGTTAATTCGGCTTCGCTGATGCTCATCAGCTTTGCGATGTCGCGTGCGTATTTCTCAGGATGCTGCTGCTTAAGCCGCAGCCAGTGGTCATAACGTTGCGTCATGCGATGCTCCTTACCATTGATAACTAACGAAGATTTTGCCGTTACGACCATCCTGCGGAAGGCCCTGAGGCGACCAGTACTCTTTATCGAATGCGTTACCGAACACCAGCGAAGTGGTCAGACCGCGCAGCGCCTGCTGGCCACGGTAGCTGATATAGAAATCGTTCACGCCGTAGCCCGGTTGCGCGCTGTAGCTGCTGCTGATGTGCGTCGAACGCTCGGCAAAAGTGCCTACCCAGCCTACGGAGAAACCGCTTTGCGCGACGGGAATATCCAGAACGCTGGTGACGGTGTCCGGGTTCAGGCTTGAAATCCACTCGCCGGTATCCCGATCCTTACCGCGGGTGCGGTTATAGGCCACGTCGAGGCTGAAGAGATCGCTGGTGTACTTCGCCGTCATGTCCCAGCCCCAGATTTTGGCGTCCGGCACGTTGTAAGACATGGTCGTCGCTTTAGCGAAGTCCACGGTGGTGGAGATGTAGTCCTTCGCGCTGGTATCGAAGTAGCTGGCTTTGAACTCAATGCCGTCGTTGGCCAGCAGCAGATCGTCAAAGCGCAGGCCGAAACCGTATTCCTGCGTTTCGTTGGTTTCCGGGCGCAGATTCGGGTTCGGCACCCAGTAGTTGGTGTAGAAGCTGCCAATCGAGAAGTGTTTGGCATCGTTATACATTTCGCCCATGGTCGGCGCGCGGAAGGCCTGCGCGTAAGAGCCAAACAGCATCAGCCAGTCGGCTGGCGTGACGGAAATCGCGCCGCGGGATGACCACCTGTCGGCGTTGACGTCGTCGTAGCCGTCGCTGCTGCCGCTGTAGTTGTCATAGCGTGTACCCGCGAGCAGGGAGACCGGGATATCACGCAGGGTTATCTCATCCTGCAGCCAGCCGGAGCTGAAGTCGATTTTGGCCTGCGGGAAGCCGGTGGTATTGCCGCCCGGCTGCTGCTCCTGACGATAATATTCACCACCCCAGGTCAGCAGATGTGAGGCAAGGCTGTCGTTAAACAGGCGGCTGCGGTTTTCCAGCTTGCCGCCTTTGGTTGTCTGCTTGCGGAATTCGCCGCCGTCGGTTTGGGTCTGGGCATTGATGCGCGCCTCCGACCAGTAAGCCGTGATATCCGCGTTGAGCCAGTCGTTATTCTGCGGACCAATATGGTACTTCACCTGCGCGTCACGCTGAATAGTTGAGCGATTCGCCATTGGGTTTGCATCGCTCGCGTCAGCAGACTGCGGGTTTTTCGGCTCCTGAGCGTCGTTGTTGTAATAGCGCAGGGAGCCTGAAAGCGACTGGGCCGGGTCGATGCGCCATGTACCTTTGGTCAGGAAATTGCTGATGTTTTCATCGTTGGGCGCCGTTTCGCCGTCGCTCTGGCGAATATCACCGCGATCGCGGCTCGACCAGGAAACCACGCCGTCGAGATCGTCCGTGCGGCCAAAGGCGCTGGCGCCCATGCCGATGCTGTGGTCGCCGGTAGCGCCGGTGGCGAATACGCGATACCCGCTGTTTTGTCCTTCGAACAGCAGATCGCCTGCATCGGCAGTGTCATAAGAGATCACGCCGCCCAGCGCGCCGCTGCCGTAGAGTAGCGCGCCAGGGCCGCGTACGACTTCAATGCGTTTCACCAGCGCCGGATCCAGGAAGGTGCTGTTCAGATGCCCGGTATCGGTTCCCTGACGGATGCCGTCCACCAGCATCAGCACGCCGCGGCGATCGTAACCCCGCATCGACACGTCCTGACCGTTAGTGCGCCCCGTGCCGGAAAGCGTAATGCCCGGCACTTTGCGCAGCATATCCGCTGCGGAAGAAGAGGTTTGTCCTTCCGGCGTATCGGTATCAATGACGCTGACCATCATCGGCGCTTCGAAGGTGCTGCGAACGTTGCCGGTGGCGACCACGGTAAGCTGGTCGTCTTTGGCGCAGGCGGGCAGGGCGGTGAACATCGCGATAGTCAGAGCTGACAGGCGGGATCCGGCCGTGTGTAAAAATGGCATAGCGCAACTCTCCATAAGGAAAACGAAAAGCGCTGGCTGCCTGGGGATGACCTGGGTGGCTTGCGAAAGAATTTTGGTTTATTTGGTCAGGATCAGTTTCCCGGCCTGGGTCTGGCGTAACAGATAATGCTGGCCTTCATGGACAATCACCACGCGGCCTTCAGGGCCCAGTAACGCTTTGCTGTCGATCTGACGGGGTGCAGCCAGAGGCTGCGGGGCGGCAGGGGTGAAAGACTTGTCCATAGCGATCCACTCTGTTTACAAATAATAATCAATGTAACAATGATAATCATTATCAATAAACTCTGTTTCAGCGGCAAGCATTATTTGTAAGAAATTTGTGAAGTGCACGGTTTTACGCTATGGAGGGGAGCGTGAGGCAAAGCGGCGGATGCGCAGGGCAACATCCGCCTGTTATTCAGAGGGTTAACTAAAAGCGGCTACCGGCCGCGTCGGCCAGCATAGCAAGCAGCGTTTCGGTATCTTCCCAGCTCAGACAAGGGTCGGTAATCGACTGACCGTAGACCAGCGGCTGCCCGGCGACGATTTTCTGCGTGCCTTCGCGTATAAAGCTTTCGGCCATCACGCCGGCGATGGCGCGTGACCCGTTGCGGATCTGGTTGCACACATCTTCACAGACTTCCAGCTGCCGGCGATGCTGTTTCTGGCAGTTGCCGTGGCTAAAATCAATGACCAGTTGCTCAGGCAAATCGAACTGCTGCAGGCTGTCGCATGCCGCGGCGATATCCGTCGCATGGTAGTTCGGCTGCTTTCCTCCGCGCATAATCACGTGGCCAAAAGGATTGCCGCTGGTCTGGTAAATCGTCATCTGACCGTGTTTATCCGGCGAAAGGAACATATGGCTGGCGCGCGCTGCGCGAATGGCGTCGATGGCGATTCGGGTATTGCCGTCGGTGCCGTTTTTAAAGCCGACCGGGCAGGAAAGGGCCGAGGCCATTTCACGGTGGATCTGGCTTTCAGTGGTGCGCGCGCCAATGGCGCCCCAGCTGATCAAATCGGCAATAAACTGGCCGATCACCATATCCAGGAATTCTGTCGCGGTAGGCACGCCCAGCTCGTTAACCTGCAACAGCAGGCGGCGGGCTTGTTCGATGCCATCATTGACGCGGTAGCTGCCGTTAAGATCCGGGTCGGAGATAAGCCCCTTCCAGCCGACTACGGTGCGCGGTTTT
The DNA here is from genome assembly GCF_051307055.1 of Dryocola sharpae. Taxonomy (GTDB): domain Bacteria; phylum Pseudomonadota; class Gammaproteobacteria; order Enterobacterales; family Enterobacteriaceae; genus Dryocola. Next base: position 1,869,155 of record NZ_CP149994.1, read on the forward strand.
TCAAAGTAGGTACGCATGACGATTTCAAGTCGATCGCCATGTTTCTGGCGCATCGTTTCAAGCCTGCGGGCATAATCCATCGCTGCATCCAGGTCGTGGATGGAGCAGGGGCCAACGATCGCCAGCAGGCGGTTGTCTTCACCGTTAAGGATTTTTTCAATGCGACGGCGGGAAGCGATAACGTTTTGCGCAACCTCTGGCGATACCGGCAAACGGTCGGCCAGTTCGGCAGGTGTGACAAGGCTGTCGATGCGCGCCGTTCGCAGTTCATCTGTTTTATTCATTGTGAGTCTCAGAAATTTTTGTCTTCTGCACGGCGAGAGTGCCGGGAAGTGATGGCGATCACGATAAACCAATTTATGTCGAATTCAACTGCATAAAAGGTAAAACGCAACCGCAATCCGGCTATCCTGGCAGATAAAGCTCGATTTGTGTACTAGCTTGTTAGTACATACGGCGATTCAGGCCCATGATATCAAGGATTTTGGTAGCCATTTCTTCGACGGAATAATTGGTGCTGTTGAGATAACGGATCTGATTTTTACGAAACAGCGCTTCGACTTCGGCGACTTCGAGACGACACTGGCGCATGGAGGCATAGCGGCTGTTCTCGCGGCGCTCTTCGCGAATGGCGGCGAGGCGCTCGGGATCGATCGTCAGGCCAAATAATTTATGCTGAAGCGGCTTCAGCACTGGTGGCAGCTGAATATTATCCATATCGTCGGCGATAAACGGGTAGTTGGCGGCGCGGATGCCGAACTGCATGGCGAGATAGAGGCTGGTGGGCGTTTTACCGCAGCGGGAAACCCCCAGCAAAATCACCTGAGCCTGATCGAGATTGCGCATCGAGATGCCGTCATCATGCGCAAGCGTGTAATCAATCGCGGCGATCCTCGCATCATACTTGATTAAGTTTCCGGGATTCAGGCCGTGGGTGCGATGAGCAACTGGCGTAGGATCAAGCTTTAACTCTCCCTGCAAAGGCGCAACCAGCGCCTGCACGATATCCTGACAAAAGCCTTCGCTTTGCACAATAATGTCGCGAATCTCCGGCAAAACGATGGAGTAGAAGACCAGCGGCCGCACGCCTGACTGCTGAAAGATGGCATCAATCTGCTCTTTTACCGCTCTGGCACGGCTTTCGTTTTCCACAAACGGCAGCGTGATGCTGTTGATGGAGACCGGAAATTGTGACATGACCGCGTGGCCCAGCACTTCAGCGGTAATCGCGGTGCCGTCGGAAATATAAAATACCTGCCTGTCTACAGCGTTATCCATTTTGGGGATCCTGACGTTTCACGATAATTTCTAAAGCATAAATTAAAACAACGCATTCCGTGATAATCATTGTCGCAATTTTAAAATGAAATGGTGTTTTTATTTTTAATGAACCGGGCAGGTCAAAAATATACCCGGCGAATTAACCCTCGGAATGCTGAGGATTAAATGCATAATCAACGGTTTAGCTTTTTCGGGAAACTATCTGAAAAATTCATATTTTTATTTTGCTTGAACGATTCAACCGTTTCACTCAGGCAGGGAAATATGCCAGGCTAAATAAGCAGTCAGGAAATTTTTGTGCCCACTCATATTTCATAAAAGGATTGTTTCGATGTCCAATAATGGCTCGTCGCCGCTGGTGCTTTGGTATAACCAACTCGGCATGAATGATGTAGACAGGGTTGGGGGTAAAAACGCCTCCCTGGGTGAAATGATTACCAACCTTTCAGGTATGGGTGTTTCCGTGCCGAACGGTTTTGCCACCACCGCCGAGGCTTTTAATCTGTTTCTCGACCAGAGCGGCGTAAACCAGCGCATTTATGAACTGCTCGATCAAACGGACATTGACGACGTGTCAGAGCTCGCCAAAGCCGGCGCGCAGATCCGCCAGTGGATTATCGACACGCCTTTCCAGCCGGAGCTGGAAAAAGCGATCCACGATGCCTACGAACAACTTTCCGCTGACGATGCCGAAGCCTCTTTTGCCGTGCGCTCCTCCGCCACCGCAGAAGATATGCCGGACGCGTCGTTTGCCGGGCAGCAAGAAACTTTCCTTAACGTGCAGGGCTATGACGCGGTGCTGGTGGCGGTAAAGCACGTCTTCGCCTCGCTGTTTAACGACCGCGCCATTTCCTATCGCGTGCATCAGGGCTACGATCATCGCGGCGTGGCTCTTTCCGCCGGCGTTCAGCGCATGGTTCGCTCCGATCTCGCCTCCTCGGGCGTGATGTTCTCAATTGATACCGAATCAGGTTTCGACCAGGTGGTGTTTATCACTTCCGCGTTTGGCCTGGGTGAAATGGTTGTGCAGGGCGCGGTTAATCCGGATGAGTTCTACGTCCATAAGCCGACCCTTGAAGCCGGTAAGCCCTCCATCGTGCGCCGTAATATGGGTTCGAAAAAGATCCGCATGGTTTACGCGCCGAGCCAGGAGCACGGCAAGCAGGTGCGCATCGAGGACGTGCCCGAGGCCGACCGCGATCGCTTCTCTATTACCCCTGAAGAAGTGCAGGAGTTGGCTAAGCAGGCGGTGCAGATCGAAAAACACTACGGCCGCCCGATGGATATCGAGTGGGCCAAAGACGGCCATACCGGCAAGCTGTTTATCGTCCAGGCGCGTCCGGAAACCGTGCGTTCTCAGGGCCAGGTGATGGAGCGCTATCATCTGCATTCACAGGGTAAAATCGTGGCGGAAGGGCGCGCTATCGGCCATCGCATCGGGGCCGGCCCGGTGAAGGTTATCCACGATATCAGCGAAATGAACCGCATCCAGCCAGGTGAAGTGCTGGTTACCGACATGACCGACCCGGACTGGGAACCGATCATGAAAAAAGCGGCCGCTATCGTGACCAACCGCGGCGGACGTACCTGCCATGCGGCCATCATCGCCCGCGAGCTGGGTATCCCTGCGGTTGTCGGCTGCGGCGATGCTACCGAACGCATGAAGGATGACCAGAACGTGACGGTTTCCTGTGCGGAAGGTGATACCGGCTATGTTTATCAGGATCTGCTGGATTTCAGCGTGAAAAGCTCCACGGTTGATACCATGCCGGATCTGCCGCTGAAAATTATGATGAACGTCGGTAACCCGGATCGTGCATTTGACTTCGCCTGCCTGCCGAACGAAGGCGTTGGCCTGGCGCGTCTGGAATTCATCATCAACCGCATGATCGGCGTGCACCCGCGTGCGCTGCTGGAGTTTGACCAGCAGGAGCCGAAGCTGCAAAACGAAATCCGTGAAATGATGAAGGGCTATGACGATCCGGTTGAGTTTTACGTAGGCCGCCTGACCGAAGGGATCGCGACGCTGGGCGCGGCCTTCTGGCCGAAGCGCGTCATTGTGCGCCTGTCCGACTTCAAATCTAACGAATACGCCAATCTGGTAGGCGGCGAACGTTATGAGCCGGAAGAGGAAAACCCGATGCTGGGCTTCCGTGGCGCGGGTCGCTACGTGGCGGACAGCTTCCGCGACTGCTTCGCGCTGGAATGCGCCGCAATGAAACGCGTGCGTAACGAAATGGGCCTGACCAACGTTGAGGTGATGGTGCCGTTTGTACGCACCGTGGCGCAGGCGAAGGCCGTGGTGGAAGAGCTGGCGCGTCAGGGGCTGAAACGCGGCGAAAACGGCCTGAAAATCATCATGATGTGCGAGATCCCATCCAACGCCCTGCTGGCGGATGAGTTCCTGCAATATTTCGACGGTTTCTCTATCGGCTCCAACGATATGACCCAGCTGGCGTTAGGCCTTGATCGCGACTCCGGCGTGGTTTCCGAACTCTTTGATGAGCGTAACGATGCGGTAAAAGCGCTGCTGTCGATGGCTATCAAGGCGGCGAAGAAACAGGGTAAATACGTTGGTATCTGCGGGCAGGGCCCGTCGGATCACGAAGACTTTGCCGCCTGGCTGATGGAAGAGGGGATCGACAGCCTTTCCCTGAACCCGGATACCGTGGTGCAAACCTGGCTGAGCCTGGCCGAACTTAATAAGTAAAAACGAAGGCGGGTGCTTCGCCACCCGCCTTGTTAACCCCTAGTGCGACACCACTTTTGTTAATTCCGTCTGCACCTGGAATTTCCCTTCACTAAGATCGCTGACAATGTCGTTCATTCTCGCTTCGGTTAAACGATAGTAACGAATAGAGAAGGCGGTAATCAGATAAAACACAGCCGGTAAGACGGTAAATAAGATTAATACCCCGCGTACCGCTTCCGCTGACTGCTGCTCGACGCCCGCCTGGTAACCATAAAATGCCAGCCCCCATCCTGTTAACGCGCCGCCAATAGCGACGCCGAGTTTAATGATAAATATATTCGCCGCGACGTTCATGCCGGTGATCCGGCGCTGGGTTTTCCATTCGCCATAGTTATTCGCATCGGTGATCATCGACCACTGTAACGGGGCGTTAATTCCCTGAAGTAAATTAAGGATAATATGTACCACAAATGCCGGCAGCCAGTAATTTGTTGGTAATACCAGAAAGAGCAGGCCTGCCAGCGCGCTGAGAATATTTACCCATACCGATGCGCGGATTTTACACATAGTCGAGCCAAGCCACTTCGCAGATAAACTCCCTATTACCGCCGCAACGGTTGTGGCGAGCATAAAGAGCGAAATAACGCTGCTGCCCTGGTTAAGAATATATTGTACGAAGTAAACTAATAAACTGCCGCGAACCACAACGCCACACAGCATCGCCAGGTTATAAACCGATAAAATACGCCACTGATCGTTTTGCAGCAGAATGCGCACGTCGCGATAGATATTCAGGTTTTCTTCTTTAACAGGGGTAATGCGCTCGCGGGTGGTGGCAAAACAGACAAGGAACATCAGGCAGCCAATGAGGCCGAAAATCCCCATCGCCCACTGCATGCCGCTGGCTCTGTCCCCGGGGGCGATAAAATCCGCCAGCGGCAGGATCAGCGCGGTGCCCATTGCTCCGCCAATCGGGGCAATGGCAAAACGCCACGACTGCAACGACAGATTTTCCTGCGGATCGGAGGTAATGGCGGCGCCGAGTGAGCAATAAGGGATATTTATTGCGGTATACATCAGGGTCATAAAAATATAGGCCAGCACGGCGTAGATTATCTTGCCGGTTTGTTCGAGGTCGGGTGTGGAATAAACCAGAACGCAGCTTACGGCAAAAGGAACGCAAATAATCAGTAGCCAGGGACGGAATCTTCCCCAGCGGCTTTTCGTCTGGTCGGCAATAGCGCCCATAATAGGGTCGGTGATCGCATCCAGCACCCTGACCACCAGAAAAAGCGTGCCCATCACCGCCGGTGGCAGGCCGTAAATATTGGTATAGAAATACGCTAAAATTGCCACCGATGAATCAAAAACGATATGGCTTGCGGCATCACCGAGCCCAAAGCCGAATTTTTCTTTACTGCTGATCCTTCCCGTTAATGTCGACATAGATTTACCTATTGTAATAGTCCAGGGTACGCCTAAAGAAGGTAATTGCAGATCGACCAGGCGGATATTGAGATTTTTAACTTACAATTTATGTTTCTTATCAATTGTGACGCAGGTTGTTAGCGCAAAGCATTTTATGTAACCGGTTGCACAAGTTTTCACTCTATTCTTGAGATTCATCACATTCGGCCCTTAAAACCAAATATCGTAATCGTCCAGTCTGTTTCGACAATTGCCGTTGCTGTCGTTCATCCGCAATATCACTAATAACGCCAGAGAAATTAACGCGCCTGGAAGATTCGACGAACCTCTAAGGGGAAAATAATGACTGCTATTTATAAGGATGCCCGCCGCCCGGTTAACGAACGCGTAGCCGATCTTCTCTCACGTATGACGCCGGAAGAAAAGTTCGCGCAGATGCACGCATACTGGCTGATCTTATCGGACGACGGCAACCATCGCGAACGAACCGATTTAAGCGATGAGTTTGCCGGCGTAACGGAGCAGGCGGGTCTGGCCGGGCGTTTAAAGCTGGGCATCGGGCAAATTACCCGTCCGCTAGGAACGCACATCGTTGAGGCAAAAGAGGGCGTACGGGCGGCCAACCGCCTGCAAAAAACGCTGGTTGAAGAGACCCGCCTCGGTATCCCCGCGCTTTTTCATGAAGAGTGCCTGGTGGGCCTGCTTTGCAAGGACGCCACGCTGTTTCCGTCATCGCTCAATTACGGATCGACCTGGGATGTGGAGCTGATTGAACGCGCCGCCGCCGCGATTGGTAAAGAAGCGCGCTCAACCGGCTGCCAGCAGGGTCTTGCGCCGGTACTGGACGTTTCGCGGGACGTACGCTGGGGCAGGACTGAAGAAACCTTCGGGGAAGATCCGTGGCTGGTAGGTATGATGGCCACGCATTATGTAAAAGGGTTGCAGGGCAAAAATCGCCATCTGCTGGCGACGCTTAAGCACTATGTCGGCCATTCTTTCAGCGAAGGCGCGCGCAACCATGCGCCCGTGCACCTCGGCTTTTGCGAACTGAATGATACCTTCCTGCTGCCGTTTGAAATGGCGGTTAAGTTAGCTAACGCCGGTTCCGTGATGCCCGCCTATCACGATATCGATAATCAGCCGGGGCATTCAGATACGTTCCTGCTCACCACCGTGCTGCGCGACCAGTGGGGATTCGACGGCCTGATTGTGGCGGACTACGGCGGCGTCAGTTTGCTTCATCAACATCATGGCGTTTCGCATGACGCGGCCGAGTCGGCGGCCCTGGCGTTTAACGCGGGCCTGGATATCGAGCTGCCTAAAGACGATTGCGCCCGCCATCTGGCGCAGGCCGTCGAGCGTGGATTAATCACGATGGCAAAAGTCGATGAAATCGTCGCCCGCGTGCTGAAAGAGAAATTCCGGCTTGGCCTGTTTGAACATCCTTATGCCGATGAAAATAAGATTGAGCTGCAAAGCGCATCCACGGTGCAAATCGCGCGCGAAGTGGCAACCCGTTCAGTTACGCTGCTGGAAAATGACGGCACTCTGCCGCTGAAAGGCAAGCCACGCGTGGCGGTAGTGGGGCCAACCGCGGACGATCCGCTGGCGTTGCTGAGCGGATACAGCTTCCCGGTGCATCTCATCATCAGCGACATGCTGGAGCAAACCTCGCAGGTGGTGACGCCGCTTGCCGCGTTACGCGAACGGCTGGGTGGCGATAACGTTCGCTATGCCAAAGGCTGCCATATTATTGAAAAACGTCTGGCTGGCGCGCCGGTATTTCCCGGTGACAGCGCCGGCAAACCCATGCAGCAGTCGCCGGTTTCATGCGATACCAGTTTGATCCCTCAGGCCATCGAAGCGGCGCAGCAAAGCGATGTTGTGGTGCTCTGCGTAGGCGATCTGTCCGGCCTGTTCCAGAGCGGCACGGTTGGCGAAGGCTCGGATACGGACAGCCTTGCGCTGCCGGGCGTGCAGCAGCAGTTGCTCAACGCATTGCTGGCAACGGGTAAACCGGTCGTTGTGGTGATGACGGGCGGCCGTCCTTATAACCTGGGCGGGCAGGAAGAAAACGTGGCCGCGCTGCTGATGGCCTGGGCGCCCGGGCAGGAGGGCGGTCATGCTATTGCGGATGTGTTGACAGGGCAGGCAGAGCCAGGAGGGCGCCTGGTCGTCTCGGTACCGAAAAGCGCGGGCGCCATGCCTTATTACTACAATCACAAGCTGAAAAGCGGCGGTACGCCGTTTGCCTTCCACTTTGGATCGCGCTACCCGTTTGGCTACGGCAAAACCTGGACTACGTTCGACTACGGTACCTTGAGGCTGCCGGAGGACGCGATTAAGAATCAGGATGGCGATATTTGTGCGAGCATAACCGTAATCAACAGCGGAACAGCCGCGGGCAGCGAGGTGGTGCAGCTTTACGTTCACGATAAAGTGGCTTCGATGGTGCGTCCGGTTCAGGAGCTAAAGGCTTTCCAGCGTGTCTATCTTGAGCCTGGAGAAAGCGCAGAACTTACGTTCATCATCCCTACCGATATGCTCAGCTTTACCCGCCGCGACGGGCAGCGCGTGGTAGAGCCGGGCGAGTTTGAAATTCAGGCAGGCGCGTCAAGCGGGGATATCCGCAGCCGCGGGGTTGTAACCGTGAGCGGTGATACGCGGATTATTCAGGGCAACTGGCGGATGGTAAGCCACTGCGAAGTGAAAAGGTAACTTCTTTAGCCCTCGCCGGAGGGCTAAAAGCTTGCTTCAGTAATCAATGCCGATTTGCGCTTTCACGCCCGCGTCAAACGCATGCTTCACCGGGCGTAACTCGCTGACCGTATCGGCAATATCGAGGATCTCCCGGTGGCAGCCGCGGCCTGTGACAATCACCGTCTGACCGGCAGGGCGCTGCCGGAGCGCTTCCAGCACCTCCGGCAGCGGCAGGTAATCGTAGGCGACCATATAGGTAATTTCATCAAGCAGCACCATATCCAGCGAGCTGTCCGCCAGCATACGCTTTGCGTGCTGCCAGACGGCCAGGCACGCCTCGGTATCGGTTTCGCGATTCTGGGTCTCCCAGGTAAAGCCTGTCGCCATCACCTGGAATTCCACGCCGTGCGGCTCCAGCAAATTACGCTCGCCGTTCGGCCACTGGCCTTTAATAAACTGGATAACGCCGACCTTTTTACCATGGCCAACCGCGCGGGTCGCGGTGCCAAAAGCGGCGGTGGTTTTACCTTTGCCGTTGCCGGTAAACACAATCAAAATGCCACGCTCAAGCTGTGCCGCTTCTATGCGGGCATCGACTTTTTCTTTCTGGCGCTGGGCCCGCTGCTGGTAACGATCGTCGCTCATTCGGAGATTCCTGGTTTACGGTTAGGCTGGGCGTCGAAGCTCATGCCGGTTTTGCGACGGCTGTCATCGCCCATCAGCCACAGATAAAGCGGCATTAAATCACGCGGCGTTTTGAGTTTTCCCGGATCTTCCGCCGGGAAAGCGCTGGCCCGCATCGCCGTGCGCGTACCGCCCGGATTGATACAGTTCACGCGCAGGTTTTTGTGCTTATACTCTTCGGCCAGCACCTGCATCATGCCTTCGGTGGCAAATTTTGATGCGGCGTAGGCTCCCCATCCTGCGCGCCCCTGGCGGCCAACGCTTGAGCTGGTGAACACCAGTGAGCCAGCATCAGACTTAAGCAGCAGAGGCAGCAGGGCCTGAGTCAGGAAAAAGGTGGCGTTCACATTAACCTGCATCACGTTCTGCCAGGTTTGCGGATCCTGCTGGTCCATCGGCGTTACATCGCCGAGGATCCCGGCGTTGTGCAGCACGCCATCCAGACGCGGCACCAGACCTGCGAGCTTCTGCGCCAGGCGTTCGCAATCCTGCGGCGTGGCGGTCAGTAAATCCAGGGTAAACCAGTGCGGCGTGCCGCCGCCCTGACGGTTTAACTCTTGCGCCACGGCGCGCAGCTTATCTTCGTTGCGGCCCAGCAGAATAACGCAGGCGCCGTAGCGCGCATAGGTCAGCGCCGCCTCGCGGCCGATACCGTCGCTGGCGCCGGTGACCAGAATAATGCGGTTTTGCAGTAAATCGGTTTTCGGTTGGTAATGCAAAGTTTACTCCTCGCGCGATGCGGGCAGGCGCTCACGTCTTATTTCTCGCCGTTTCAGGTACACAGGGCTTTATGCCTGAAAGAAAGGGGTATTTCAATCGGCCAGCGGGAGACATTGCCTTTAATTACATTTTGCAAAAGTTTCCCGGTCGTAAATCCATTCGGGAAGTCATGCCGCAGCGTTTATAGTTGTATGCAGACGTGGGTGGCCCGCTCGGGTACACTCCATCACATGATTAATGCTCTGAAATAAAGGCGGAAAACGTGGATTTTATTGCGAATTATGGATTGTTTCTGGCCAGGATCGTCACGGTTGTCGCCGCGATAGCGGCCGTTGTCACGATAGTGATGAATGCAGCTCAGCGTAAAAAGCACCAGCGTGGCGAACTGCGCCTGACTAATTTAAGCGAGCAGTATCAGGAGATGCGGGAGGATATGCAGGTAGCGCGTCTTGACGACCATCAGCAAAAACTTTGGCATAAAGGCCAGAAGAAAAAGCACAAGCTGGAGGCAAAACAAGCCAAAGCGCGTGCTAAACGCGGTGAAACCGTCAGTTCAGACAAATCGACTCTCTATGTGCTGGATTTTAAAGGAAGTATGGATGCTCATGAGGTGACTTCTCTGCGTGAAGAGATCACCGCTGTACTGGCCGTGATTAAACCGGAAGATGAAGTCCTGCTGCGTTTAGAAAGCCCGGGCGGCGTAGTGCATGGTTATGGACTCGCCGCATCGCAGCTACAGCGTCTGCGTGCGAGCAAGGTTCGTCTGACGGTCGCGGTTGATAAAGTCGCGGCCAGCGGCGGCTATATGATGGCCTGCGTGGCCGATCGCATTGTCGCGGCTCCGTTTTCTATTATTGGCTCCATCGGCGTAGTGGCGCAGGTGCCGAACTTCCATCGTCTGTTAAAACGTAATGATATTGACGTTGAGCTGCATACCGCCGGGCAGTACAAACGTACCCTGACGCTGTTCGGTGAAAATACCGATCAGGGCCGCGAGAAATTCCGCGAAGATCTGAACGAAACCCATCTTCTCTTTAAGCAGTTTGTGCATGAAATGCGTCCAGGTCTGGATATTGATGCAGTCGCTACCGGTGAACACTGGTACGGTCTGCAGGCAAAAGAGAAAGGGCTGGTGGATGAGGTGAGCACCAGCGACGATCTGCTGATTAGCCTGATGAAAAATCACGATGTTATCGGCGTACGCTTCGCTCAGCGTAAAAAGATGATGGAGAGGTTTACGGGCAGCGCGGCAAACAGTCTCGATCGCCTGTTGCTGCGCTGGTGGCAGCGTGGCGAAAAGCCGCTATTGTAAACAGAAGATAAAAGCGAGGCTCCGGCCTCGCTTGCTGTTTCACTCCTGCAGGTGATATTTTTCGGACATCACATGGGCAAGGTGTTTGAACATATTAAATACCGCCGTACTTTTCGGGGTTGGCAGACCTTGCTCATCAAGAAAGTATTCGCCGCGAAATACCAGCACGCCATTCTTTTGCTCAACGCCTGTGGCCTCCATACCGTGCATAAAATCTTCATGCTCGCGGATGATCTTATTGGCCTCCACAAGGAGCGTTTCACGGTCGATGGGCTGAGTTGTAGATTGCATGTTGTCTCCTCCAAAAAACTGGCGCCAGTGTACGTCCACACCGAGGTTAAGGGCAATATTTCCCGGTAATCCTGCGGCGCGTTTAAAAGTTAACCATGCTGGCGGGAATCGGTATTGCATGCTAATAAAGTTGCGTATCGGATTTTATCAGGTAGAGTGTGACGCTTTCGCAAATCTGGCAACGGAATTGCTTGACATTCAACCAAACTTCCGCCGTGCTACGTTACCCGGCACGAAAGGCCCGGTATCTCAATCACCTGCGTTGAGGCTGTTTTCAGGCGGGGATTGGAAAAAAGAGTTGATCTCCTTTAACGCTGTCGCAATATAAAAAAAGGCGCACCGCAACCTGGAGATTAAGACTGCGTGCGACGTATTCTGGATGAATTAATTTAGGTAAAGGTGAATATGGGTAAAGCTCTCGTCATCGTTGAGTCCCCGGCAAAAGCCAAAACGATCAACAAATATCTCGGAAACGACTACGTGGTTAAGTCCAGCGTAGGCCATATCCGTGATTTGCCGACCAGTGGATCAACCACCAAGAAGAGCGCTGACTCTGCCTCCACCAAAACGACCAAAAAGGTCAAAAAGGATGAACGCGGCGCGCTCGTAAATCGTATGGGAGTCGATCCCTGGCATAGCTGGGAAGCCCAGTATGAAGTGCTGCCGGGCAAAGAAAAGGTGGTTTCAGAGCTGAAATCCCTTGCTGAAAAAGCTGACCATATCTATCTCGCAACCGACCTTGACCGCGAAGGGGAGGCCATCGCATGGCACCTGCGGGAAGTGATCGGCGGCGATGAGTCGCGCTATAGCCGCGTGGTGTTTAACGAAATCACCAAAAACGCTATCCAGCAGGCTTTCGAAAAGCCGGGCGAGCTGAATATTGACCGTGTAAATGCCCAGCAGGCGCGTCGTTTTATGGACCGCGTGGTGGGTTACATGGTCTCCCCACTGCTGTGGAAGAAAATTGCGCGCGGGCTTTCCGCCGGACGTGTGCAGTCCGTTGCTGTGCGCCTTGTCGTTGAGCGCGAACGTGAAATCAAAGCGTTCGTTCCTGAAGAGTTCTGGGAAATTGACGCCAGCCTGGCAACGCCTGCGGGTGACGCGCTTCCGGTGCAGGTCAGCCATCATAAAGATAAGCCGTTCCGCCCGGTCAACCGTGAGCAGACCATGGCGGCGGTCAGCGAGCTTGAAAAAGCCCGTTACACCGTGCTTGAGCGTGAAGATAAACCAACCAGCAGCAAGCCCGGCGCGCCGTTTATCACCTCCACCTTGCAGCAGGCTGCCAGCACCCGTCTTGGTTTTGGCGTAAAGAAAACCATGATGATGGCGCAGCGTCTGTATGAAGCGGGCCACATCACTTACATGCGTACTGACTCCACCAACCTCAGCCAGGACGCGGTGAGCATGGTGCGTGGCTATATCGACGAGAATTTTGGCAAAAAATATCTGCCTGCCGCCGCTAACCAGTATGCGAGTAAAGAGAATTCACAGGAAGCGCACGAAGCGATTCGTCCTTCTGACGTGGGCGTGGTAGCCGAATCCTTAAAGGATATGGAAGCCGACGCGCAGAAGCTGTATCAGCTAATCTGGCGCCAGTTTGTGGCCTGTCAGATGACGCCGGCGCAGTACGATTCCACGACCTTAACCGTAGAAGCGGGGGATTACCGCCTGAAAGCGCGTGGCCGCATCCTGCGCTTTGACGGCTGGACTAAGGTGATGCCTGCGCTGCGTAAGGGCGATGAAGACAGAACGCTGCCGGCGGTCAACAAAGGCGATGTGATGTCGCTGCTTGAGCTGACGCCAGGCCAGCACTTTACCAAGCCGCCCGCTCGCTTTAGCGAAGCGTCGCTGGTTAAAGAGCTCGAAAAACGCGGCATTGGCCGTCCTTCAACCTATGCGTCCATCATTTCCACCATCCAGGATCGTGGTTATGTGCGCGTTGAGAACCGCCGTTTCTACGCCGAGAAAATGGGCGAAATCGTTACCGATCGCCTGGAAGAAAACTTCCGCGAGCTGATGAACTACGATTTTACCGCGCAGATGGAAAACAACCTCGACCAGGTGGCTAACAACCAGGCCGAGTGGAAAGGCGTGCTGGACACCTTCTTCAGCGACTTCAGCGGCCAGCTTGAGAAAGCAGAGCAGGATCCGGAAGAAGGCGGCATGCGCCCTAACCAGATGGTGCTCACCAGCATCGACTGCCCGACCTGCGGCCGTAAAATGGGCATTCGCACGGCAAGCACCGGGGTATTCCTCGGCTGTTCCGGCTATGCGCTACCGCCGAAAGAGCGCTGCAAAACCACCATTAACCTGGTGCCGGAAAACGAAGTGCTCAACGTCCTTGAGGGCGATGACGCGGAAACCAACGCGCTGCGTGCGAAACGTCGTTGCGCTAAATGCGGTACGGCGATGGACAGCTACCTCATCGATCCAAAACGTAAGCTGCACGTTTGCGGTAATAACCCAACCTGCGACGGCTACGAAATCGAAGAGGGCGAGTTCCGCATCAAAGGTTACGACGGCCCAATCGTAGAGTGTGAGAAGTGTGGTTCTGAAATGCACCTGAAAATGGGGCGTTTCGGTAAGTACATGGCTTGTACCAACGATGAGTGCAAAAACACCCGTAAGATCCTGCGCAACGGCGAAGTGGCGCCGCCGAAGGAAGATCCGGTTCCATTACCGGAGCTGCCTTGCGAAAAATCGGACGCCTATTTTGTTCTGCGCGACGGCGCGGCTGGCGTATTCCTCGCGGCCAACACCTTCCCTAAATCGCGTGAAACCCGCGCGCCGTTAGTGGAAGAGCTGTACCGCTTCCGGGATCGGCTGCCTGAAAAGCTGCGCTATCTGGCCGATGCGCCGCAGCAGGATGCCGAAGGCAACAAAGCTGTTGTTCGCTTCAGCCGCAAGACTAAGCAGCAATACGTTTCCTCGGAGAAAGAGGGTAAAGCCACCGGCTGGTCTGCTTTCTTTGTCGACGGGAAATGGGTCGAAGGGAAGAAATAAACTTCTTCATCTGACAAAAACCGGGGCTGGCGCGCCGGTTTTTTTATCGCCTCTTATATAACCTCTTTATTATTTTTTCTTTCCATCTATACATAGAAGATATAACTGATATAGTGGATCGCATTATCTTCTAAACCTGTATCGGCTTGATCCCCCGCATCGCCTGCGCCGGGGTCGTTTTGACCTGGATGGTAAGTCATGAAACTACAGCAGCTTCGCTATATTGTTGAGGTGGTCAACCACAATCTTAACGTCTCGTCGACGGCGGAAGGGCTTTATACTTCCCAGCCAGGTATCAGTAAGCAGGTGCGGATGCTGGAAGACGAGCTCGGCATCCAGATTTTCGCCCGTAGCGGTAAGCACCTTACTCAGGTTACGCCGGCCGGGCAGGAAATTATCCGTATCGCCCGCGAAGTGCTCTCGAAAGTCGATGCCATTAAATCCGTTGCCGGGGAACATACCTGGCCGGACAAAGGTTCTCTCTACGTGGCCACGACGCACACCCAGGCTCGCTACGCGTTGCCGGGCGTAATTAAGGGCTTTATCGAGCGTTACCCTCGTGTTTCGCTGCATATGCATCAGGGATCGCCAACGCAGATTGCCGAAGCCGTCTCCAAAGGCAATGCGGATTTCGCTATCGCTACCGAAGCGCTTCATCTGTACGACGATCTGGTGATGCTGCCATGCTATCACTGGAACCGCTCGATTGTCGTGACGCCTGAACACCCGCTGGCGTCTAAAGAGTCCGTCACGATTGAGGAGCTGGCGCAGTATCCGCTGGTTACCTACACCTTCGGCTTTACCGGACGTTCTGAGCTGGATATGGCATTCAACCGCGCCGGTTTAACGCCGCGTATCGTCTTTACGGCAACCGATGCGGATGTGATTAAAACCTATGTGCGCCTGGGCTTAGGCGTCGGGGTGATTGCCAGCATGGCCGTCGATCCCGTCTCCGATCCCGACCTGGTGCGCATTGAAGCACAGGGCGTGTTCAGCCACAGCACCACCAAAATTGGCTTTCGCCGCAGCACTTTCCTGCGCAGCTATATGTATGATTTTATTCAACGCTTCGCTCCGCATCTGACGCGTGACGTGGTCGATACCGCCGTGGCCTTAAGGTCCAATGAAGATATCGAAGCGATGTTTAAAGATATTAAACTACCCGCCAAATAATTCTCCAGGTATCTTCTCCGCCCGGGGAAGATACCGATTTTAGCCTTCCTGATAAATACGAATTAGTCTCATCCCGTTTAATATCTTCCCCGCCGGGGTTATCCTTATTATAACGAGGGGTAATCTGTCTCTATTATGCGACAGGCGTAGATAATAATTAACCGCAGCGCAAATCTGACGCTTCAATAATTTATTTCATGTCAAAAGATTAAATCTTTTCTTGTAAACAGTGAGCAAATTTGCTGGATTTTGCGCTAGAGTTTCTTTAGGATTAATCCCAACGGACGATTGCTTATAACGATTGTTAACGAGTTTACGATAAGTGGTGTCGATTGTATGAGGTTTGCAATGCCTTCAGGAAGTGAACAACCGCAGAGGGATCCCGAGCTTAAACGTAAAGCCTGGCTGGCGGTATTTCTGGTTTCAGGCCTGTTCTGGCTGGTGGTTGCGCTGGTAGCCTGGCGCTACTGGAGCTAAAGATGACGATTCGTGGGCAGGTCGTGCAGCCAAAAAGAACATTTCAGGAAGATGACAAGCCGGGCACGCAGCTGAAGGGGAGCAGAAGCTGCATCCCCGCCTCCTGGCAGCTAAGCAAACAGCAGCAGGAATTTATCGATCTATTTACTGCTGACGATCACAAAAAACAATAAACACTAATTTTATTTACGCTTAATTAACTTGCGGTCAATCACATTTTTAGCCGCCGTTAACCGCGTACGACTTAATAACTACACACAGCAATATTCTTCGGGACTGATTAATTAATCAGACAACTTGCATACCGCAAATAAAGAGTACTGCTTATGATGAATCGCTGCACTATTAAATACTGGTCATGGCTTGGCGCTTTTACCGTTTCGGTACTGTTCTGGGCACAGCTGATCGCCACGCTGGTTAACTAGCCTCAAAACGCCCCGCACGCTATGCCGGGGCGTTTTCATTTCTCCTCCGCCGCGCCCGCAAATAGCCCGATTTATCAATTCGGGTTGTTATCAAAACGTTACGACATCTATGTGTTATCTTTAATAGTGACCCTGAAATCAATCGGGGCATCGCTATCCCTGGTCATAAAGGAGGAGCTATGTCGTTAACCCTACGAGAAGCCAGTAAGGATACATTGCAGGCGCTGGATAAAACCTATCATTACTACAGCCTGCCGTTGGCATCAAAGGAACTTGGGGATATCACCCGCTTACCCAAGTCGCTAAAAGTCTTACTCGAAAACATGCTGCGCTGGCAGGACGAAGATTCTGTTACGCAAGAGGATATCCACGCGCTGGCCGGCTGGCTGAAAAACGCCCATGCCGATCGTGAAATCGCATACCGCCCGGCGCGTGTATTAATGCAGGATTTTACCGGCGTACCGGCAGTTGTGGATTTAGCCGCCATGCGTGAAGCCGTTAAGCGCCTCGGTGGCGACGTCGCTAAAGTAAACCCGCTTTCTTCCGTCGACCTGGTTATTGACCACTCCGTTACCGTTGACCACTTTGGCGATGACGACGCCTTTGAAGAGAACGTGCGTCTGGAGATGGAACGTAACCATGAACGTTACGTCTTCCTGCGCTGGGGCCAGCAGGCGTTCAGCCGCTTCAGCGTCGTGCCGCCCGGCACAGGTATTTGTCACCAGGTCAACCTGGAATATCTTGGTAAAGCCGTCTGGAGTGAAATGCAGGGCGATGAGCTGGTTGCCTATCCGGACACGCTGGTGGGAACCGATTCCCACACCACGATGATCAACGGCCTTGGCGTGCTGGGATGGGGCGTGGGGGGTATCGAAGCGGAAGCGGCGATGCTCGGCCAGCCGGTATCGATGCTGATCCCGGACGTGGTCGGCTTTAAGCTCGACGGCAAACTCGGGGAAGGTATTACCGCAACCGATCTTGTTCTGACCGTCACCCAGATGTTGCGTAAACACGGCGTTGTCGGCAAGTTCGTCGAATTCTACGGCGACGGGCTGGATTCGCTGCCGCTGGCGGACCGCGCCACTATTGCCAATATGGCGCCGGAGTATGGCGCGACTTGCGGCTTCTTCCCCATTGATGCCGTCACGCTTAATTATATGCGTTTAACCGGGCGTACCGAAGACCAGGTTGCCCTGGTCGAGGCCTATGCGAAAGCGCAGGGCATGTGGCGTAATACCGGGGATGAACCGGTCTTTACCAGCACGCTTGCTCTGGATATGAGTGAAGTGGAAGCGAGCGTCTCCGGTCCGAAACGCCCGCAGGATCGCGTCCGGCTGGGTGAGGTGCCTCAGGCCTTTAGCGCCAGTAACGAACTTGCTCTCAACACCATGCAAAAAGATCGCGCGCCCGTGGATTACACGATGGGCGGGCGTGAATACCAGCTACCGGATGGCGCTGTGGTTATCGCCGCTATTACTTCCTGTACCAACACCTCTAACCCGAGCGTGTTAATGGCGGCGGGTTTGCTGGCGAAAAAAGCGCTCACGCTTGGTCTGAAACGCCAGCCGTGGGTCAAGGCCTCGCTGGCCCCCGGGTCGAAGGTCGTTTCCGACTATCTGGCGAAAGCGCGCCTCACGCCGTATCTTGATGATTTAGGTTTTAACCTTGTCGGCTACGGCTGTACTACCTGCATCGGTAACTCAGGGCCGCTGCCGGATCCTATCGAACAGGCAATTAAGAAGGGCGATTTAACCGTCGGCGCCGTGCTTTCCGGTAACCGCAACTTCGAAGGACGTATTCATCCGCTGGTGAAAACCAACTGGCTGGCGTCGCCGCCACTGGTGGTGGCCTACGCGCTGGCGGGAAACATGAATATCAACCTGACAACCGATCCGCTGGGCCACGATCGCAAGGGCGATCCGGTTTATCTGAAAGATATCTGGCCGAGCAATCAGGAGGTAGCCCGCGCGGTAGCTCAGGTTTCAACTGAAATGTTCAACAAGGAGTACGCTGAAGTCTTCGAAGGCACGCCGGAGTGGCGCAGCATCGAAGTCGATCGTTCCGATACCTACGACTGGCAGAGCGATTCCACCTATATTCGCCAGTCGCCGTTCTTTGACGATATGGAGGCGGAGCCGAAAGAAGTGCAGGACATTCACGGCGCGCGCGTGCTGGCGATGCTGGGCGATTCGGTCACAACCGACCACATTTCGCCAGCGGGTAACATCAAGCTGGACAGTCCTGCAGGGCGCTATCTGCTGAATCGTGGCGTTGAGCGCCGGGATTTTAACTCCTACGGTTCGCGCCGCGGTAACCATGAAGTCATGATGCGCGGTACGTTCGCCAACATCCGAATCCGCAACGAGATGGTGCCAGGCGTTGAGGGCGGGATGACGCGCCTGCTGCCTGGCGATGAAGTGATGTCGATATACGATGCGGCGATGCGTTATCAGGCGAAGGGGATACCCCTTGCGGTTATCGCCGGTAAAGAATACGGCTCAGGATCCAGCCGGGACTGGGCGGCGAAAGGGCCGCGCCTTCTGGGCGTGCGGGTAGTTATCTCCGAATCCTTTGAGCGTATTCACCGTTCAAATCTTATCGGCATGGGAATTTTACCGCTTGAATTCCCGCAGGGCGTAACGCGTAAAACGCTGGGGCTGACCGGGGAGGAAACCATCGATATCAGCGGCCTTAACAAGTTGACGCCGGGGGCGACCATATCGGTGACGTTGTCACGTGAAGATGGTCGGCAGGAGGTGATTGAGTGTCGCTGTCGTATTGATACCGGCAACGAATTAACCTATTTCCGCAACGACGGCATTTTGCATTACGTCATTCGTAATATGCTGAAGTAAATGAAAATCTCCCCCAGCTATGGGGGAGATTAAGCGCTATTCGGAAAGCAGATGGCCCATTTTGGCGGCTTTAGTATCCAGGTAATGCGCGTTCTTCGGATTGCGGCCCACGATTAAGGGCACGCGTTCAACGATATTAATCCCCGCTTCGCTCAGGATTTCCACTTTCTTAGGATTGTTCGTCAGCAGGCGAACCGCATCCACGCCCAGCAGTTTGAACATATCGGCGCACAGGGTGAAATCGCGTTCATCCGCGGCGAAACCTAGCTGATGGTTTGCTTCAACGGTATCGTAACCTTTATCCTGCAGCGCATAGGCGCGGATCTTATTGAGCAGGCCAATGTTGCGTCCTTCCTGACGATGATAAAGCAGAACGCCGCGGCCTTCTTCGGCGATATGCGACAGCGCGGCTTCAAGCTGGAAACCACAGTCGCAGCGCAGGCTAAACAAGGCATCGCCCGTCAGGCACTCGGAGTGGACGCGAGCCAGAACGGATTTATCGCCGCTAATATCGCCAAAAACCAGGGCCGCATGATCCTGCCCGGTTGCCAGTTCTTCAAAACCCACCATCAGGAAATCGCCCCATGGGGTTGGCAGTTTGGCTTCTGCCACACGTTTAAGCTGCATGTGATTCTCCAGGTACTTATTCTGACACCCGCAGGTGCCTGCCAGCTTTCTGGCTCGTGCAATTATTATTGTCTATTTTGCCACAGCGCAGCTCGCTTCACCTAATTGGCCGGCCGGAAAGCTAGTTTTACTCTTTGATGATGCGTGCGTTTATCCTCCCGTGCACTTTATCGGTTATCCTTAATCAATTTTATTTTTCAGGGAGGAGCGATGCGCGCTATAGCAAAACGAACCGCGGCGGGGGCAGGGCTGTTGTTAATCATGCCGTTGACCGTGTGGCTTACCGGCTGGCGCTGGGAGCCGGGCGGCAACAGCGGCTGGCTAAAAGCGATGTTCTGGCTAACCGAAACGGTGACGCAGCCCTGGGGAATCATCACCCACGTGTTGCTGTGCGGCTGGTTTTTGTGGTGCCTGCGGTTCCGTCTGAAGGCTGCCATGATACTTTTTGTCATCCTGGGCGCTGCGATCCTCATCGGCCAGTCCGTTAAGTCAGTGATTAAGGATCGGGTGCAGGAGCCTCGCCCGTTCGTGGTCTGGCTTGAAAAAACGCAACATGTTCCTACCGATGAGTTCTACAATTTAAAGCGTAAGCAGCGTAGCGACCTGGTGAAAAGCCAGCTGGCCGGCAATAGCGAAGTGCCTCAGTGGCTGCACAGGCACTGGCAAAAAGAGACCGGTTTTGCCTTTCCTTCGGGCCATACGATGTTTGCCGCCAGCTGGGCCTTATTGGGCGTTGGCCTGCTATGGCCGCGCCGGCGCACCTTTACCATCGTTTTGCTGCTGCTCTGGGCCACCGGCGTAATGGGGAGCCGGCTCTTACTGGGCATGCACTGGCCGCGTGATTTGGTCGTCGCCACGCTGTTGTCCTGGCTGCTGGTGACCCTGTCCACCTGGCTTGCACAAAAATTATGCGGCCCGCTTTCCGTGCCGCTTCAGGAAGCTGAAGAAATAGTCGAAAGGGAGGACTAGCCTTGAGATTATTGATTTAAACCCCCATTTCTTATGCATTGGACGTCGCTAATGGATTCCCCGGGCTCACCGGAAATGGTAATTTATACCGTTGAACAGCATTAGGGCATAACCGTCGCGTACGACCACATAACGGGAAGTAATGTGAAATATTTATTCATTTTCTTACTGGTGCTAGCGATCTTTGTGGTATCCGTCACTTTAGGCGCGCAAAACGATCAGGTAGTGAACTTTAATTACTTGCTTGCTCAGGGCGAATACCGGATCTCCACACTACTGGCGACGCTTTTTGCTGCGGGTTTTATTATCGGCTGGCTAATCTGCAGCCTGTTCTGGCTGCGTGTACGCATCTTACTTGCGCGCGCCGAGCGTAAAATTAAGCGCCTTGAACAACAACTCCCCATGGACCCCGTCGTGGCAGACTCCACCGTTCCGGCCGTGAAGGAATAACCGGCTATGCTGGAGCTGCTGTTTCTGTTGTTGCCCGTGGCCGCCGCTTACGGCTGGTACATGGGCCGCAGAAGTGCTTATCAAAATAAACAACAGGAAGCGAACCGCCTGTCGCGCGACTATGTTGCCGGGGTGAATTTCCTGTTGTCTAACCAGCAGGATAAGGCGGTCGATCTCTTCCTGGATATGCTCAAAGAAGACACCGGTACCGTTGAAGCGCACCTCACCCTGGGCAACCTTTTCCGCTCGCGTGGAGAAGTTGACCGCGCCATTCGTATCCACCAGGCGTTAATGGAGAGCGCTTCGCTGACCTATGAGCAGCGGCTGCTGGCCGTTCAGCAACTGGGCCGCGATTATATGGCCGCCGGCTTGTACGATCGGGCAGAAGATATGTTTGCCCAGCTGGTGGATGAGACCGACTTCCGTATCGGCGCGCTGCAGCAGCTGCTGTTAATTCATCAGGCCACCAGCGACTGGCAGAAAGCCATCGATGTTGCCGAACGCCTGGTCAAACTGGGGAAAGACAAACAGCGCACCGAAATCGCCCACTTCTATTGCGAACTCGCCCTGCAGCTGATGGGCAGTGACGATCTCGACCGCGCCATGTCGCTGCTAAAGAAAGGTGCGGCGGCGGATAAAAACTGCGCCCGCGTCTCCATCATGATGGGGCGCATCTTTATGGCGAAAGGCGAATACGCTAAGGCTGTTGAAACGCTGCAGCGCGTTATCGATCAGGATAGCGAGCTGGTCAGCGAAACGCTGGAAATGCTGCAGGTTTGCTTCCAGCAGCTCAACAAGCCAGAGGAGTGGGAAGCCTTCCTTAAACGCTGCGTTGAGGCAAACACCGGCGCCGTGGCAGAGCTGATGCTGGCCGGTATTCTGGAGCAAAAAGAAGGGGCGGATATTGCGCAGGTGTATATCAATCGCCAGTTACAGCGTCATCCTACGATGCGCGTCTTCCATCGTCTGATCGATTATCATCTGCAGGAGGCAGAAGAGGGGCGCGCAAAGGAGAGCCTGATTGTGCTGCGTGATATGGTCGGAGAGCAGGTGCGCACCAAACCGCGCTATCGCTGCCAGAAATGTGGCTTTACCGCCTTTACCATGTACTGGCACTGTCCATCCTGCCGGGCCTGGTCGACGGTTAAACCGATTCGCGGCCTGGACGGGCAATAGGCCGCACGCCGCCGCTGTTTTTAAAAAAATCGCACTTTAGTTACAACATACTTATAAATTTATATCAGCCCCATATCAACCCCCGAGCAGCTATCGCCTAGCAGGCTGCAATGGCGGCTGTAAATTTATCGGGGGGGCGGGTAGAATGCTGCCGTTTATCTTCGCGCCGCGCTGGTGCCCAACAGTCAGAAGGTTTAGTTATGAATTCAAGCGCATCTTCCTCCTCCCGTGTTGTCACCGATTCACCCGTCGTCGTCGCGCTCGATTACGACAGGCGCGACAGCGCGCTGGCATTCGTTGACCGTATCGATCCGCAGGATTGCCGCCTGAAAGTGGGCAAAGAGATGTTCACGCTGTTTGGCCCGCAGTTCGTCATCGATCTTCAGCAGCGCGGCTTCGATGTCTTTCTCGACCTGAAATTCCATGACATTCCAAATACCACGGCGCGTGCGGTAGCCGCGGCGGCTGAGCTGGGAGTATGGATGGTCAACGTCCACGCCAGCGGCGGCGCGCGCATGATGACTGCCGCTCGCGAGGCGCTGAACTCCTTTGGTAAGGATGCGCCGTTGCTTATTGCTGTAACCGTGCTTACCAGCATGGAGACCGGTGATTTAGCCGATCTTGGCATCACCGCAAGCCCTGCGGATTATGCAGAGCGCCTGGCGCGCCTGACCCAGCATTGCGGGCTGGACGGCGTGGTATGTTCCGCGCATGAAGCGATGCGTTTTAAAACCCAGCTGGGCGAGGCGTTTAAGCTGGTAACGCCGGGTATTCGTCCTGCAGGAAGCGATGCTGGCGACCAGCGCCGTATCATGACGCCGCTTCAGGCGCAGGCCGCGGGCGTTGATTATATGGTCATCGGGCGTCCGATCACCCAATCAGCCGATCCGGCACAAACGCTGCGTGACATCCGTGCCTCGCTAAAACAGGGGGCATAAAATGAAAGATGATAACAGCCGGCTGGTTTATTCCACGCAGACGGGACGTATCGACGAGCCGAAAACCGCTCCTGTGCGTCCTAAGGGCGACGGCATTGTCCGTATCCAGCGGCAGACCAGCGGACGCAAAGGAAAAGGGGTCTGCCTGATAACCGGTATCGATGCCGATGACGCTGCGCTTGCCGTATTAGCCGCAGAGCTGAAAAAGAAATGCGGGTGCGGTGGAGCGTTAAAAGACGGCGTGATTGAAATTCAGGGGGATAAAAGAGATCTGATTAAATCACTGCTGGAAGCGAAGGGCATGAAGGTAAAACTGGCTGGCGGCTAAGCTAAAAAACAGGCCACGGAAAATTCCGTGGCCTGTTTTATGACTGCGGCAGACGTGAATGTCGACACGTCAGTCTTTTAAATTGTCTAAAGCCTTTTATCTGCAGCCGGCCTTATTTGCTAACCTGGTGGCCGATAATACCGCCGACTGCGGCGCCGCCCAGGGTGCCCAGGGCGCTGCCATCGGTTAATACGGCACCGCCTACGGCGCCCGCGCCCGCGCCAAGCGCGGTGTTACGATCGCGATGGGACCAGTTAGAACACGCGCTCAGGGACATCGCTACGGTAAGCGCCAGCGTAACAGCGGCAATTTTTTTCTTATTTAAGGTCATTTTACTTTCTCCTGAATAATGGATTCACGGATACAAGTCTCCTGTTAAGTATAGTGGCTTAAGCGGAGTTGCCATGAAACTCTGTGACGATACAGACCTAAAAGCTAACGCGGGTGATTATCACTTCCTGTTATATCGTTACTGAATATTTTAATTTTTATCGGGAATTAAGCCAGGTAAAAAGTCTTAAATAGCTCGCAGGATAAATCTGATAGCAGAACTGCCTGCATAAATTACAGACAGTCCTGAAATAAGCGGGTTAACTCAGCAGGAATTGCTTAACGATATCGACGTGTACGCCGCTGTCCCGTAGCTGCTGGTTCGCCGTTTCGCTTAGCCCGTCATCCGTTATTACCCGGCTAAAGCGTGTGATTGGTCCAAGCGTATAAGGATGGGTGACGCCGAATTTGCTGCTGTCCGTCAGCACTATTGCCTCGCTGCCTTTTTCCAGCACCGCGTTCACCACGTCAGCGCGCATCATATCGCGACCGGTGAACCCTGTTTCAGGCAGGAAGCCATCAATGCCAATAAACGCCTTGTTGAAATGCACCTGCTGGATAAATTGTCGGGTTAGCGGGCCGACCATGCTCTCGCTTTTTTTCTGGTAAATGCCGCCCAGCAAGATCACCTCGCAGTTTGTATCCTTGAGCAGATGGGCAATATAGCTGCTTACGGTAATCAGCGTAACGCGCTTATGTTCCGCAAGCGTACGGGCGAGAAGGGCATTGCTGCTGCCGTTTTCGATAAATACTGTTTCACCGTCGTTGACAAGCGTTGCCGCAAATTCCGCCAGGGTACGTTTCAGAGCGTAGTTATTCATCATGCGGGTTTCGACGTTGTCGCTTTCAAGCCCAACGGCGTAGCCGTGGGCGCGCCGCAGATAGCTGCGCTTTTCCAGAAGGTTGAGATCCTGACGAATAGTCACTTCGGAAACGCCGGTTGTTTTGGCAAGATCGGTCACGCTGATGCGGCCTTGATCAATCACCATCTGTAATATGATTTGTTGTCTGGAATTCATGTCAGCCAATTATGGGCGGTGGCCTTAGCCACCGCCGGAGTCGTCAAAGGGTATGTTCCGTTCGGGCTATAATATCATCCTGCGCGTCCGGAGATAAGGCTGTAAAGAATGCCGAGTAACCTGCTACGCGTACCACTAAATCGCGATACTTATCAGGATGTTGTTTTGCATCCAGCAGGGTTTCACGGGAAACTATATTGTATTGCACGTGCCAGCCTTTGTGCGCCTCAAAGAAAGTCCGCAGCATAAACATCAGTTTTTCTCTGTCGCGCGGATTATCAAGCGTGGACGGATTCAGCTTCTGATTTAGCAGCACGCCGCCCAAAATTTTGCTGGTTGGCAGCTTGCCGACTGAACCGATCACCGCCGTCGGTCCCAGCCTGTCGGTGCCGGACGCGGGGCTTGCGCCTTCCGCCAGCGGAGCGGCTGCTTTGCGCCCGTCGGGCGTCGCCATGGTTGCCGCGCCAAAAGGCACGTTAGCAGAAATTGACGAAGTTCCCGCGTAATAGGTACCGCCAACCGGCCCGCGCCCAAAGCGGGTATTGTGATACTGCTTAAGCTCATCAATATAGGTTTGATAGGCGCGGACCAGCAGCAGATCCACTTCATCATCGTCATTGCCGTATTTAGGTGCGCCGTTAATCAGGCGCTGGCGTAACTGCTCGCCGCTAAGGCCGGCAAAATCGTTGGCCAGCGCTTCGGCCAGCTGCTGTTGCCCAATCGCTCCCTGCGCGAAGACCAGCTTACGCACCGCAGCCAGGCTATTGCCGAGGTTCGCGATGCCCACCTGCAGGCCGGAAACCCAGTCATATTTTGCGCCGCCTTGCTTAATGCTTTTACCGCGTTCGATGCAGTCATCCACCAGCGCAGAGCAGAGGATATCGTGAGCGTTTTCTTCCAGAACGGTATCCACCACGCATTCGATCTCGATAGATTTTTGCGTGTAGTAACGAATTTGCGCATCCCAGGCGGACATCACCTCATCGAAATTATTGAAGTTTCCTTCTGAAAGCGCTTTTTCCTGCGGCAGGAAAACTTTTCCGCTGGTGGCATCGCGGCCATGCTCAAGCGTTGCCAGCATCACGCGGGCAAAATTGATAAAGCTCATGCCGGTACAGCGATAGCCCCATTTGCCGCCCACGGCGGTTTCGATGCAGCCGATTGCCGCGTAGTCGTACGCATCTTCGCGGCTTACGCCCAGCCTGATGAACTCGTCGATAACAATCTCGTCGTTATTAAAGGCGGGCATACCAAATCCGCAGCGAATCACCTGTACGCAGGCGTCGAGGAAATCATTGCTCATCCCGGCGTGGTAACGCACGCTGAGGTTTGGCTGCGTGGAACGGAGCTGGCCGCAGGATTCGAGCACCGCATAAGAAAGCGGGTTCACCGCGTCAATCGCCTCGCCGTTAAGCAACTTTTGCCCGCCGATGGTCACGTTTTGATAGAGCGGGCTGCCCGCCGAGGCTTTCGAGTGCGAGCCGGAACGGATTTTGTTTACTTCCAGCAGCTTCAGCCAGCAGCTTTGCAGCAGTTCGATGGCCTGGTCGCGCCCCAGCGTTTGCTCAAGTTCGACATCGCGGCGATACCAGGGGTAAAGATACTGATCCAGCCGGCCAAAAGAGACGGAGTGGCCGTTGGATTCAATCTGCAGTACCAGCTGCACGAAGTAACTCAGCTGCAGCGCCTGCCAGAACGTTTGCGGCGGCTCGTGCGCGATGCGATCGCAGTTTTCCGCTATCGCCAGTAGTTCATCACGCCGGGCGACGCGAGCCTCTTTATCCGCCATTTCTCTTGCCAGCGCGGCGTAACGCAGAATATGGTCGCTTAACGCGGCGAAAGTAATATCAACGGCTTTCAGAAACTGTTCTTTATGCAGATCGCTCCAGTCGGTGAGCTGCAAACGCTCACGCCGCTCGGCCACTTTTTCGCGCAGGCCATTAAGCCCCCGCTCCAGCAGCAACGGGAAATTCACCGCCAGGTGCGCATCGCCAGAGGTCATATTGCCTTCGGCTTTAATAATCCCGGTCGCCAGCAGCGCTTTTTGCTCGTCGGTAAACATGCCGTAGCAGCGATCCTGCACCGTCTGGCCGCGCCACCATGGGCAAATTTCATGCATCACGGTTTTATCCTCAGCGGAGACAGAGAAGCCCGCGCCCGGACGATCGCCAAGCTCGTCGATCTCCGTTTCGATCCAACCTACGGTATATTCCGGAAAGAACGGCGCGCCGCGCACCTGGCTTGCCTGATTGCCGATAATCAGCTCGTCGTGCTTGAT